>JBFZCW010000275.1:0-2759 GCA_041307765.1 Chromatiaceae bacterium | reverse complement strand
GGTCTCGCCGCGTCCGACGGCCTCCAGGCGCTCCGCCGCGACGCCGCGGTCGACTAGCGCTTGTTTGACCGCATCGGCGCGGGCTTGGGAGATGGCGAGGTTTGCCTCGTCACGCCCGGTGGCGTCGGTGTGACCCTCGATGCGGGCGGTCAGCGTCGGGTAATCGACCAGCAGGGCGGCCAGGCGGTCGAGGTTAGGCAACTCCCCGGCGGGGAGGGTCGCCTTGCCGACAGGGAACTTCAGGTCCGCCTCGGCAAGGCGGAGCATCAGGCCCCGCTCGGTCTGGCGGCCCTCTAGCTCAGAGACCCGGAGCAACAGGCCACGCTGCGTGGCCAGCGCGTCCGCGTGGGCCTGCTGGGCCGCCAGGCGGGCCGCATCGTTTTGTCTGCGCTCCGTGTCGACGGTCCCCTCCAGCGTCGCGATGCGCCCCTTAGCCTCGGCGATCTGCCGCTCCGTGGCGGCCTTCTCCTCCGCCGCCGCCCGGATAGCCGCGCCGAGGTCCGATTTGACCCCAACCAGGGACTTCTCAGTTTCCGCAAGTTTGGCGCGCAGCTCCATGACAATCGGGTCACCGTTGGCCTGCGGGCCCTCTGGACGGTCTTTCGAATGCTCTCTGAGCGTCCCGCTGTACCAGGCGTATAGCCCGATCGGGACGATCAGCAGGACCCAAGTCAGGACGTCGTAGACAATCCTGGTCCCTCGTTGCCTGGGGTGCTCCTCCCGGTACCCCGTGGCGGTGGCCCTGGCCTCGGCTCCGGCGCCTCCCCGCGTGGTTGGCGCGCCCAGGCGCAGGGCCACCTTGCGCAGCTCGTCCAGCAGCAGGACGCTCGATGACACGGCCATGGCCAGCCCCCAGTCCGCCAGGCTGAGGTCAGTGGTGCTGAATACCGCCTGGGCTGGGCCCCAGTGGACCACCAGCACCTGAAGGGCCAGGACGCCTGCCAGGGCCAGCCAGAGCCAGCGATTGCGCAGGAAGTCGCGGTTGAAGGCGCTGCCCTGCTCGGCGCGGGCATTGAAGACGTTGAAGAACTGGAACAGGACAAAGGTCGTGAAGGCCAGCGTCAGGGCATAACCCTCGCCCTGGGGCTGCGCGTAGCGGAACAGCGCCAGGGTGCCCACCGCCATGATGGCCCCATAGAACATCAGCAGGCCCAGCCGCCTGGCCGTGAGGATGCGGGCGTCGGGCGGCCTGGGGGGCTCGTCCATCACCCCCGGGCGGGCGGGTTCGACCCCCAGGGTCATCGCCGGCGGGCCATCCATGATGATGTTGATCCACAGGATCTGGACTGCGGTGAAGGGCGTGGTCCAGCCGAGCAGGCTCGCCCCCAGGACGGTCTGGATGGCGCCCATGTTGGTGGAGAGCTGGAAGCGGACGAACTTGACCAGGTTGTCGTAGATAGTCCGGCCCTCGCGCACCGCGCCGACGATGGTGGCGAAGTTGTCGTCGGTGAGGACTAGGGTGGCGGCCTCCTTGGTCACCTCGGTGCCGGTGATGCCCATGGCCACGCCGATGTCAGCGGTCTTCAGGGCCGGGGCGTCGTTGACCCCGTCGCCGGTCATGGCCACCACATGGCCGCGGCCTTTGAGCTGCCGGACGATGCGCACCTTGTGCTCGGGGGCGACCCGGGCGAACACGGCGACCTGGTCGATGCGTACGTCCAGGGCCTCTTCCGACAGCTCGTCGAGCTCGCGCCCGTCCAGCACATCGCCCTGGAGGCCAAGGTCCCGGGCGATGGCGGCGGCGGTGAGCCGATGGTCGCCGGTGATCATCTTGACCTGGATGCCGGCCCGGCGGCACAGGGCAATCGCGTCCCTGGCCTCTGGCCTGGGCGGGTCTATGAGCCCCACCAGCCCGTGGAAGACAAGGCCCTCGCAGAGGGCCATCAGGTCGCCGCCCGGGTCGAACCCTTTCGCCGGGATGTCCTTGCCGGCCACCGCGAGGACCCGCATGGCCCGTCTGGCGAGTGCCTCGTTCTCGGCGGCCAGCCTGGAGCGGGGCGCCTCGTCGAGTTCCGTCGGGCCCTCTGGGCCCAGCCAGGCCGAGGAGCGGCCAAGCAGGACGTCGGGGGCGCCCTTGACGTACATCCGCACCAGGTCCCCATCGAGGTGGAAGGTCGCCATGAACTTGTGGGCCGAGTCGAACGGGATCTCGGCGATACGCGGCCTGTGCTCGGCCAGGGCCTGGGCATCCACGCCGCCCTTGGCGGCCAGGGCGAGGAGTGCCCCTTCGGTCGGATCTCCGATCAGGGCCCCGTCGCGGATGCGACTCTCGTTGCACAGGGCGGCGGGGACCAGCAGGGCCTCCAGGTCCCCGGCGGGCTCGCCGCCCTCCGTCGCGATGGTCCCCAGGGCACCGTAGCCCTCGCCGCTGACCGCCAAGCGACGGCCGCGGTAGAAGGCGGCGCGGGCGGTCATCTGGTTTAGGGTCAGGGTGCCGGTCTTGTCCGAGCAGATCACCGTGGTGCTGCCGAGGGTCTCGACGGCCGCCAGCTTCTTGACGATGGCCCTCTGCTTGGCCATGCGCTGCATCCCCAAGGCGAGGGTCACCGTGACCACCGCGGGCAGCCCTGGATGGAGACCCTGCTGACCTCCATCGCCCTGGCGGTCGCCGCCATCCCGGAGGGGCTGCCGGCGGTGGTCACGGTGACCCTGGCGCTGGGGATGCAGCGCATGGCCAAGCAGAGGGCCATCGTCAAGAAGCTGGCGGCCGTCGAGACCCTCGGCAGCACCACGGTGATCTGCTCGGACAAGACCGGCAC
>JBFZCW010000274.1:0-3369 GCA_041307765.1 Chromatiaceae bacterium | reverse complement strand
ACGGCGCTGTTCTCCTATCTCTTCGCCCGCAAGCACGGGGGGGCCTTCGTGCTGCGCATCGAGGACACGGACCTGGAGCGCTCCACTGCCGCCTCGGTGAATGCCATCTTGGAGGGCATGGCCTGGCTCGGCCTGACCTATGACGAGGGGCCCTTCTTCCAGACCAACCGGTTTGACCGCTATAACGCGATCATCGACGAGCTCATCGGCAAGGGCCTCGCCTACCGCTGTGACTGCCCCAAGGAGCGCATCGATGCCCTGCGTGAGGGGCAGATGGCACGCAAGGAGAAGCCGCGCTACGACGGCCATTGCCGCGGGCGGCATATCGAACCAGATCAGCCCCATGCGGTTCGGTTCCGCAACCCCGACGACGGCCTGGTGGTGGTGGACGACTTGATTCGCGGGCGTATTGCGGTTCGCAACGACGAGCTCGACGACCTCATCATCCGCCGCACCGACGGATCCCCCACCTACAACCTGTCGGTGGTGGTGGACGACATGGACATGGGCATCACCCACGTCATTCGCGGCGATGACCACATCAACAACACACCGCGGCAGATCAACATCCTACGCGCCCTCGGCCAGGAGCCGCCGCGCTACGCCCACGTGCCCATGATCCTGGGCGATGATGGGTCGCGTCTGTCCAAGCGGCACGGGGCCGTGAGCGTCATCGGCTATCGCGACGACGGCTTCCTGCCGGAGGCCCTGCTCAATTACCTGGTGCGGTTGGGCTGGTCCCACGGTGACCAGGAGATCTTTTCCCTCGACGAGATGATCGAGCTGTTCGACATCGCCGAGGTCAATAAGGCGGCCTCGACGTTCAACACCGACAAACTCCTCTGGCTGAACCAGCACTACCTTCAGCACGCCGACCCCCAGCGAATCGCGCATCTGCTGAGCCCGCACATGGGGCGTCTGGGCATAGACCCGTCCGAGGGGGCGGAACTCACGGCGGTGGTGGCGGCGCAGCAGGCGCGGGCCAAGACCCTGGTTGAGCTGGCCCAGATCAGCGCCTTCGTCTATCAGGATTTCGATGCCTACGACGAGGCATCCGCCAGGAAGCACCTGCGCCCGGCGGCCTTACCGGCCCTGGAGCGCGCGCGTGAGGCCCTGGAGCTTCTGGCCCTCGAGGACTGGGAGGCGGAGACACTGGAGCGGACCCTGGAACAGGTGGCACTCGGGCTGGGGGAGAAGATGGGAAAGGTCGCCCAGCCGCTGCGGGTCGCCGTGGTGGGGCGTGCCGCCTCCCCTGGGATCGGGGTGACGCTGCAACTGGTGGGTAAGGAGTCAGCCCTGCGTCGGATCGACCGGGCCTTAGCTTATGTCGATGGCCTGGTGCCCGAGGGGTGAGGCGGGCCCGGTGGGGGCCCACCTCAACCCAGCCTAGGCGTCGCCGCCGTACTTGGCGATGACCTCGACCTTCACCTTGGCGGTGCCGGAGTTGATCATGCGCAGCTCCCGTGCCGCGCCCTTGGACAGATCGATAACGCGTCCCTTGTGATAGGGACCGCGGTCGTTGATCTTGACGTCGACGCTCTCGCCGTTTCGCAGGTTGGTGACCCGTACCTGGGTGCCCAGGGGCAGGGTCTTGTGGGCTGCGGTCAGGGCTTCCTGGTTGAAGCGCTCACCGCTTGCGGTCTTGCGGCCGTGGAACTTGCCGCCGTAGTAGGACGCGGTGCCTTGAAGGCTGTGGTTGCGGTCGCTGTTGGCGACGCTGTTGAGGGGGATGAATGCCAGGGTCGCCAAGACCCCGACGGCTAAGTTGTTGATTGACATGATCGCCGTTCCTCATGTTATTGAGTGAAGGCCCAGCCGCCCACGGGCGATCGCGGGGCGAGCCTTATGTAGGTGCGAGGTAAGTTAACAGATCCTGATATACAGGAAAACCCTTATATTCGCCTGGTCCCACATAGTCCGCGTTAACCAGCAGAAATCCTTATACAAAAAATATTTCTATGACACCGCATCGTGCGATAGGTCAGAGCCCGTTCCGGGCCGGCTTGGCTTCTTGCCGATCTGCATAGACGCTTGTAAAAACAGTGTGATGGAAGCGATTCAATAGAATATGGCTCAGCGAGGATCTCGGATCGGCACCGACTGATTGGGTGCGCACTCATCCCAGTCTCACCAGGATTCGGGTGGAACCTGTGCCTGCCCTGGGCACCAGGGTCTCTGAGACTTATAAATCAGATGGGTGCGGAGTGCATCTGGATTGCCTTGCGGAAACACAGGGCAACCGACTGGTAGAAATAGGAATCATTCGGTAGCTAGTCCCTTGGTATGGTGAGGTTGCGGCAGTGGGTCTCGCGCAGGCTGAGGGCCGCCACCAGAGCCATCAGGGCGAAGCCGGCAGAGAGCCAGAGCCCGTTGCGGTAGTCCGCTTGTGAGTAGTGGCGCACTCCGTCGAGCAGGGTCCCATCCCAAGTCAGGTCCAGCACCCAGCCGAAGGTCGGCTGCATGATGGCCGCCCCGAGGAAAAGCCCGGTGTTAACCAGCGCGATGGCCATGCCCGCCACCCCAGGGGAAACCACCTCCTTGGCCGCCGCATAGCCCACCACGAAGCCCCCGGCGGTGAGCCCGAGCATTGCGTAAAGGGAGAGACCCGTCCAGCCCGGGCCCCAAGGCAGCAGGATCAGGGCCAGCCAGGCCAGCACCGAGAGGACGCAGGCGCCGACGATCACCGGCTTGCGCCGCCCCAGGTGGTCCGAGAGCCAGCCCATGAGGAAGCAGCCGACGGCAAACCCGGCCAGGGCGGCAGTGGTGTAGGCGGACGCCCCGGTGCGGTCGAGTCCGAAGACGTCGCGCATCAGGGGTACGCCCCAGAGTCCGGCGAAGGCGAACAGAGTGCCGGTCACCCCGAACATCACGAAGAAGCTCGGCCAGACCGCACCGGTGGTGAAGACCCCGCGCAGGTCCAACAGCCAGTGACGGTGGCGCTCGGGGTGGGGTGGCTTGCCTTCCAGTTCACGCACCGAGGGCAGCCCGGCATCCTCCGGGCGGCTGCGCACGAACAAGGCGGACAGCACGGCGATGCCCAAGGACAGGGCGGCCATTCCCACGAAGACGCTGCGCCAGGATGTGGCGGTCAGGAGCACCGCTAGCGGACCTGCGGCCAGAATGGAGCCAATGTTGCCGAGCAACAACGTCAGTCCGCTGATGGACCCGTAGCGGCGCTCGCTGAACCAGTGGGTGTTGGAGCGCATGAGCCCCACGAAGACTACCGAGACCCCGAGGCCCACTAGGAACCGCCCCGCAGAGGCCGCTTCGAAACTTTCGGCCAGGCCGAACAGGGCCGACCCCCCGCCCGCCACCAGGGATCCAAGGGTGACGCTCATGCGCGAGCCCAGGGTGTCGGCCAAGACCCCG
>JBFZCW010000273.1:0-5729 GCA_041307765.1 Chromatiaceae bacterium | reverse complement strand
TCACCCTCGATCAAGACCGGGATGGATCGCGGCGCGACTCGCCGGGCGCGGGCGATGAGGCGCTGCATGACCGGCGTGCGGTGGATGATGGCGGAGAACTCCGGGGCCTCTGGGGCCAAGCCGGCGGTGAGGCGCTCCAGCTCCCGATCCGGACCGGCGAGGAGGTCCGGGAGGAAGTCGGCGGAGATGTCGAAGGGGACCGAAGCGGTGCCCACCCCATGCTTCTTGGATGACTCGATCAGCTCGGCGGGGAAGCGGGTCTTGGCGAGGATGATCCAGACCGCGGCCATGGCCGGGGTACCGGGGCTGAGATGGAAGGCGAGGCTGTCGCCGTTCTGCTGGCCCGCGATGGTCTCCGCGACCAACTGGCGGGCGTGGCGGTAGATGCCGCCGAAGTCAGTGGGGTTGGCCAGGGTGACGTAGTGCGGGGCGACCGGGGTCGGCACGACACCCTGGAGCCAGGCGAGGTAGGGGACTGCCTCCGCCTGCGGGAAGTCGCAGATCAGCTCCAGCCGGGCGAAGCGGCCGGTTTGCAATGCCTGGGCGACGGGGCCGAGGCCGACCTCCTCGCCCTTCGTGACAGCATCCAGGTCGGTCTTGCCCAGCCAGCTCACGAGGATGATTCCCATAGCGGGGGATCATTCCGGAGTCTGGGGCGAAAGGGAAGAGTCTGGCTGGGTTCCCTGCTGGGAGCGTCCAGGCAGTTGATCCGGGCGGCATCCACCGTAGCCTCGGGGTTACCTGTGGAAGCGGAGCCCCTTCGCGACCGGGCGTCTGCCCGCAGGGTTCTGGAAGACGCTGCATCGCGCCGGGGCGGCGCTCCCACGTCCGACCCCCCGGAGTTGATCCGCCGCCTGAGGGACTTGGGCGGGCTCAGACCAGGACCAGGTTGTCCCGGTGGATGAGCTCTTTTTCCTCCAGGAAACCCAGGATCTCCTCGAAGCGGGAACTGGGCTGGCCCATGATGCGGGCCGTCTCCTCGGCGTCGTAGTTGATCAGGCCGCGGGCGACCTCGCACCACTGCTCGTCGACGCAGGCGACGACCTCGCCGCGGTTGAAGGTCCCGTGGACCCCCTTAACCCCGACCGCCAGCAGGCTCTTGCCCTGCTCGCGGAGCGCCCGCACGGCACCGGCATCGAGGGTCAGGCGCCCGCGGGGTTGCAGGTGCCCGGCGAGCCATTGTTTGCGGGCAGCCTCTGGGCCCTGGGCGGGGATGAGCAGGGTGCCGACGTCCTCCCCGGCCCCGATGCGGGTCAGGACTCCAGCTCCGCGCCCCGGGGCGATGACGGTCGCCGCCCCGATGCGGGCCGCGAGCCTTGCGGCGCGGACCTTGGTGACCATGCCGCCAGTGCCCTGGGCGGTGCCGCTGCCCCCAGCCGCAGCATCCAACAGCGGATCGTCCACCCGGGTCTCGCCGATCAGCCGAGCGGCGGCGTTGCGCCTCGGGTCCTGGTCGTAGAGGCCGTCCTGGTCGGTGAGCAAGATCAGCAGCTCCGCCTCGATCAGGTTGGCCACCAGGGCCGCGAGGGTGTCGTTGTCACCGAACCGCAGCTCGTCGGTGGCGACGGTGTCGTTCTCGTTGATGACCGGGACCACGCCCAGCCCGAGCAGGGTGCACAGGGTACTGCGGGCATTGAGGTAGCGGCGCCGGTCGGCGAGGTCGTCGCGGGTGAGCAGAACCTGCGCCGTGTGCAGCCCGTGGTGCTGGAAGCAGGCCTCGTAGTGGCGCACCAGGCCCATCTGGCCGATAGCGGCGGCGGCCTGGAGCTCGGGCAGGGACTTGGGCCGGATGCGAAGCCCCAAGCGGGCCATGCCCTCGGCCACGGCCCCGGAGGACACCAGGACCACGTCATGGCCGGCAAGGCGGCGGGCGGCGATCTGCTCGACCCAGGGGCCGAGGATGCCGCGGTCGAGCCCCTGGCCGTCGCGGGTCAACAGGGCGCTGCCGATCTTGACCACCCAACGGCGGGTCTGCGGTAGGGTTGCGCGGGAGATCACGTCGGGCCTTGGGCTAGTCCAGGGGGTGCCAGGGGGTCTCTGCTGCGGGTGCCGCCGGGTCCTGCTCTAGGTCTACGTCCGCATCCTGAGCCGCGATGGCGGCGCGTGCCAGACGCTCGGCCTCGGCCCGTGCGGCCACGGTGGTCATGATGGCCGCCATCAGGGCCTGGGTACCCTCGCCGGTCAGGGCCGAGATGGCGAAGACCGGCCCCTGCCAGCCCAGCTCCGCGACCACTTCGGCCTGGCGCTCGGCGACCTCCTCGGGGTCGAGCATGTCGGTCTTGTTGAGCACCAGCCACCGCTCCTTGCCCGCCAGCTCCTCGCTGTAGGCCGCCAGCTCGTGCTCGATCTTGCGCACCTGCTCCGCCGGCCGCTCGGTGTCGTCCAGCGGGGCCAGATCCACCAGGTGCAGCAGGAGCCCGGTGCGCGACAGGTGCTTGAGGAACTGAAGCCCGAGCCCTGCCCCCTCCGCTGCCCCCTCGATGATGCCGGGGATGTCTGCGATGACGAAGCTGCGCCCGCGCCCCAGGCTGACCACCCCGAGGTTGGGGTGCAGGGTGGTAAACGGGTAGTCCGCGACCTTGGGCCGCGCGCTGGACACAGCGCGGATCAGGCTGGACTTCCCGGCGTTGGGGAAGCCCAGCAGGCCCACGTCGGCGAGCAGGATTAGCTCCAGGAAGAGCTGGCGGCGCTCACCCTCGCTGCCCGGCTTGAACTGGCGCGGGGCCCGGTTGGTGCTCGACTTGTAGCGGGCGTTGCCAATCCCGTGGAAGCCGCCTTGGGCCACCAGCAGGCGCTGGCCGTCCTCCAGGAGCTCGCCGATGGGCTCTTCGGTCTCGGCGTCGAAGACCCGGGTGCCGACCGGGACCCGCACCAGCAGGTCCTCCCCGCCGCGGCCTGTCATGTCCTTGCCCATGCCGTTTTTCCCGCGCTCGGCGCGGTGCAGGCGCTGGTAGCGGAAGTCCACCAGGGTGTTGAGGTTTACATCCGCGACTAGGTAGACGCTGCCGCCATCACCCCCGTCGCCCCCGTTGGGGCCACCGAAGGGGATGTACTTCTCGCGCCGAAAGCTGACGCAGCCGTCGCCGCCGTCACCGGCCACGACCTGGATGCTTGCCTCATCGACGAATTTCATGGGGATGCTGCTGAGAGTAGTCCCGAAAACGCGAAAAGCCTCGCCGCAGGACGAGGCTTCTCGCAACCGCCAGGACGGAGACCGCGGCGGGCTGAATCAGGCGGTCGCCGCGTCGGTGTCGGCCTCGACGGCAACAAACTTGCGGTTCTTGGGGCCCTTGATCTGGAACTTCACGACCCCGTCGGCCAGGGCAAACAGGGTGTGGTCCTTGCCCACGCCGACATTGACCCCGTTGTGCACCGGCGTACCGCGCTGGCGCACGATGATGCTGCCCGCCGTCACCCGCTGGCCGCCGAAGACCTTGACGCCCAGGCGCTTGGATTCCGAATCGCGGCCGTTGCGCGAACTGCCGCCTGCCTTCTTGTGTGCCATGCCGCTACCCTCCGAATCCTGGTGCCGATGCTTAGGCGCTGATGCCGGTGATGGTGAGCTCCGTGAACCACTGCCGGTGGCCCTGGCGCTTCATGTGGTGCTTGCGCCGGCGGAACTTGATGATATGGACCTTCTTGGCGCGTCCCTGGGACTTGACCGTTGCCGTGACCTTGCCGCCCGCGATGAAGGGCTGGCCGACCCTGACATTGTCGCCGTCGGCGACCATGAGCACCTTATCGATCTCGACGGTGGCGCCCTCTTCGGCAACGAGCTTTTCGATCCTGAGGGTATCGCCCTCGGAAACCCGATACTGCTTGCCCCCGGTTTGAATGACCGCGTACATGTTCGTTATCCCCAACGGTGTCCGAATCCAAGCAAGGCCCAGCGGGCGCCGCTCTAAAGCCGCGGGAGAATAGCCGTACCGAACCGCCAAGGTCAAGCAGGACTTCCGCCATGCAAGGAGTCCAGACCCGCCAGCGCCACCGCAGCGCCTTGACAGCCTAGACCCAGGCCCCCTAGCATTCGCCGGTTTATTTGCTACCGCCCCCACCTAAATTCATGGATATCTCCGCGATCCGCGCACCAGTGGCCGAGGACATGCGGGCCGTCGACGCGCTGATCCTGCGGCGGCTGCATTCCGACGTTGCCCTCATCAACCAGATCGGCCACTACATCGTCAACAGCGGGGGCAAGCGCCTGCGCCCGCTATTGGTGCTGCTGGCTGCGCGCGCCTGCGGCTACGCCGGTGACCGGCACGTGGACCTGGCCGCGGTAGTCGAGTTTATCCATACCGCGACCCTGCTGCACGACGACGTCGTAGACGGTTCCGAACTGCGCCGCAACCGCGACACCGCCAACACCGTTTGGGGCAACGAGGCGAGCGTCCTGGTGGGGGACTTTCTATACTCCCGGGCCTTCGAGATGATGGTGGCGGTGGAACGTATGCGGGTCATGGACATCCTCTCCCACGCCACCAACCGAATCGCCGAGGGCGAGGTCCTCCAACTCCTCAACTCCCACGATCCGGAGACCAGCGAGGCGCGCTACATGGAGGTGATCGACCGCAAGACCGCGACCCTCTTCCAGGCGGGGGCTCGCCTGGGCGCTGTCATCGCCGAAGCGCCGCAAGAAGTCGAGGACGCCCTGGCCGCCTACGGGCTGGCCCTCGGCATCGCCTTCCAGCTAGTGGACGACGCCCTGGACTACAGCGCAGCCAGTGCCGAGCTCGGCAAGAACATCGGCGACGACCTCGACGAAGGCAAGCCGACGCTGCCCGTGATCCGCGCCATCGCGGTCGGCACACCGGAGCAGGGGGCTCTGCTGCGCAAGGCCATCGAGGAGGGCGGGCGGGAGCACATCGACGCCGTCGCCGCCGCGATTGCCGCCACCGGGGCGATCACTTACACTAGCGAACTTGCGCGGTCCTACGCCCATCAGGCCAAGGAGGCCTTGGCGGTCTTGCCTCCCTCTCCACACCGGGAGACGCTTGGAGCGCTAGCCGACTTCTCCGTCGGCAGGAGCTATTAGGACCCGCCGCGCAGCACAATTCGGGGTGTAGCTCAGTCTGGTAGAGCACTGCCTTCGGGAGGCAGGGGCCGTAGGTTCAAATCCTATCACCCCGACCAAATTTCCCGCTCAATCAAGCCCTTACACTGCAGCTCCAGCTGCTTCTGTAAGGGCTTTTTCCGTTGTGGGGCGAAAGTGGGACAAACGGTCCACGGCTTCACGGACGCTCTTCGACGACAGGTGTGCATAACGCATGGTCACTTGGATCGAAGAGTGCCGTAGCAGCTCGCACACGACACGGATTTCCACTCCACTTTGAACGAGCCACGCCGCGCAGGTGTGGCGTAGATCGTGCGGGTGGAAGTCCGCGATGCCCGCCTTCTCACACGCCGTCGCGAAACCCTTCCTGATGTTCGCGATGCGCTCGCCAGCTCGGTTAGCAAACACCCAAACTGACTCTGGGCAGTACTGCTCCCGATGATTGCGGCGCCGCTCCAACGCTCCGACCGCTTGCTCGTTGAGCGGCACGCTTCCGTGCTTACCGTTCTTCTGGTCCTTGTCGGTCAGGTAGACCATGCCCTGGTCGATGTCCTCTCGGTCGCACGTGAGCCCCAGCATCTCGCCCTTGCGCATCCCTGTGTGCAGGCCGAGTTGGATGAAGTCCGCTAGATAGCTTCGGATCTTGGGTGCCTCGGCAATCAGGCGTTCTGCCGTAGGA
>JBFZCW010000272.1:0-20627 GCA_041307765.1 Chromatiaceae bacterium | reverse complement strand
TGCCGGGCCTGGCGCCCATAGACCGTGGAGTGAATTCTGCTCAACGGCACCAATAGGGCTATGGCAAGCACTGCGGTGATCAGGGACTTGAGGAAAAGGGTCTTCCGCATGACGGTCTCCTGTCGTTTGATGGGCAGGGACCGTGTCGGAGACCGATGTAAAGCCCGGGTCGGGGTAGTGTGAAGTTCCGTGAGGTCTTGGTGAATTCCGGGTGAGGCCGGCGGGTCAGGTCCGGGGTAGGTCCAGGACGGCCAAGGCCCCGCCGTCCGTGTGATTGGTTAGGCGCGCCCCACCGCCGTGGAGGGCGGCGACCTCGCGCACCAGGCTCAGCCCCAGCCGGTGCTCTTGCCCGTGCCGTCGGGTCTCGGGAGGGAGAAGAAGCGCTCGAAGACCCTCCCTAGGGCGTAGTCCGGAACTCCGGGGCCGCGGTCCCGGACTGCGATCGTCGCGAGCCCGGGCGCTGTGCTCAGGCTGAGGTCGATGCGCCCGCCGGCCGGGGAGAAGGCGATGGCATTCTCCAGCAGGTTGCCCAGGGCCTGGCGCAGAAGGAAGGACTCGCCGGTCACAGTCAGGCTCGCGGGTCCGGTGACCTCGATCGCCACCCCGCGGGCCTGTGCGGTGGCGGTGACGGCCTCCACCGCCTCCGCTGCCAGGCGCGCCAGGTCCACCGGGACGGACTCCTGGAGGGCCTCCTGCTGCTCCACCCGCGCGAGGTTCAGCACGCGCTCCGCCACGTGGCGCAGGCGCTCCTCCTGGCCGCGGATGTTGTCCAGGAAGCGTCGCCGCTGTGCCGCCGGCATGTCCTCCTCCGCCAGGAACTCGGCCGCCCCGCGGATGGCGGCCAGCGGACCCTTCAGCTCGTGGGTCAGGGTGTGCACATAGCGCTCGACATAGTAGACATCGTTCCACCGGGAGAAGTCCTGGCCCACCTGGCCGGCGTCCGTGGCATAGACCACCTGCCCGGCGGCATCGGTGACGTAGACGCTATGGTCCAGGCTGCGCTTCTCGATGTTCCAGATCCCGGCCGTGACATCTTGATGTGGGTGTCTACCCTGCGCTCCAGGCTGTGATCCGGTGCCGTCCAGACGCGCTGCATCAATTGCCTGCGGGAGAAGACCCGGCGCGGGGATTCCACCAGGGTCTTCAGCAGCAGGTATTCGTAACGGGTCAGGGCTAGGGTCTCGCCACGGTATCGGATGCACTTGGCCTCGTCGTCGATCTGGAAGCCGAGTGGCGAGGTCCCTGGGCTCGACGTCGTCGCCTGCTTCCGGTCTGGCAGGGGGTCAGGGGCCGCGGTGCCGCGTGCACCCGTCGCAGGATGGTCCGGACCCGAGCCGAGACCTACCGCGGGCTGAAGGGCTTCACGACATAGTCGTCGGCGCCGATCTCGAGGCCCACGATGCGGTCGATCTCATCGGAGCGGGCGGTGAGGAAGATGACGGGCAACTCGCTCTCGCGGCGCAACTCCCGGCACAGGTCGAACCCGCCCCGGCGCAGGGCGGCCAGGGCGTCCCGCCCGAGCAGGCAGTGTTCGGTGGCCAAGCCGTCGGTGCCCAGGGCATAGATCAGGGTATCGGCGGTGGCCTGCTCATCCTCGACGATCAGGATGCGGCGCGGGGTCGAATCGGTCCCGTCGGCGTCAGTGTGGGGCAGATCTCCGCAGAGTCGCGCTGGATGCGGTCACCTCCGTCGTTGTTGCGGGAGGTGGTCCGCTGCCGGACTGCGCGATTCCAGCGGCAAGCCATGCGACGGTCTGACCAACCGATGGTTGAGTGGCACCGGCCCGGCGATGCGTTGCCGGGCCCAGGACGCCAATGTCAGACCAATACCCCCCTGGAGAAGCTGTAGCTGTCAAGGATGTTGACGTAGTTGGCGCGTTCGAACTCCGCCGGGTTGGGTACGGCCAGGGCGCTGACGCGGCCGCGCATCTCCTCCACCGTCTCGAAGCCCTGCTCCTCCATCCAATCCTCGATGCCGTTGAGTATGTGCCGGAGGTGGCCTGGCCCCTTGGTCAGGAGAACGCTGCAGAGATGCACGACGTCGGCGCCGGCCAGCAGGAGCTTGATGACATCCTCCGGGGTGTGGATGCCGCCCGTGGCACCCAGCGACAGCCCGGTGCGCCCGTAGAGCAGGGCGATCCAGCGCATGGCGAGCAGGGCATCGGCGGAGGTCGACGGGTGCAGGCTGGGCTGCAGGCGCAGGCTGTCGATGTTGATATCGGGCTGGTAGAAACGGTTGAACAACGCCACCCCCTGGGCCCCCGCGGCTTCGAGTTGTTTCACGAAGTGCCCCAGCGAGCTGAACGATGGGGACAGTTTCATATTGATGGGGATGCCGATGTGCCCTTTTAGCTCGCGCAGCAGCGTCAGGTAGCGTTCTTCGACTTGCTCCCCGCTGTGATCGATGTCAGCGGCGATGTAGTAGACGTTGAGCTCCAGGGCGTCGGCGCCAGCCTGCTCCAGCTCACGGCCGTGCTCGATCCAGCCGCCGGGGGTGACGCCGTTCAGGCTGGCGATGACCGGGATATCGAGAGCTTCCTTGAGGCGGCGGAGTTGGGCCAGGTAAACGTCCAAGCCGTGCTCGTAGTCGTGGAAGTCGGGCAGGAAGGAGTCGGCCTCCGCAAATCCGGTGTACTGGTTGGTCAGAAAGCGCGCAGCGTTTTCGGTCTCGGCGGTCAGTGCCTCCTCGAAGATGGAGTACATGATAATGGCCGAGGCTCCGGCGTCCTCCAGCTCGCGCGCCATCTCCACGCTGCGCGACAGGGGCGAGGCGGAGGGGACGAGGGGGTTCTTGAGCGTCAGGCCCAGGTATTTGGTGGTCAGGTCCATAGGGATCTCCGGTAGTGGGTTCGAATCCAGGGGGCAAGGCGGCTGTCTGGACCCGGGTGGGTCGCTGCCGGGCCGGGCCACCGCTCCGCGGCCAAGCCCGACGAGCCTGCGGTCAGGCCTTTTCCGCCGGTTCGGCCGCCTTAGCGGGCACCTGCTCCGGGGCCTTCTGGACGGCCAGGTGCGCAAGCTGCTCGTAGAGGCTGAACTTGGTGTACACGTGTTTCTGCGCCATCTGGAGGTACTTCTCCGCGGCATCCGGGTTGATGCGGCTCAGGACGCTGAAGCGCGTCTCGGTGGAAATGAAGTCGCGGTAGGGGATGCTCGGCGGCTTGCAGTCCACGGATAGCGGATTCTCGCCCCGGGCGGTGCGCCGCGGGTCGTAGCGGAACAGGCCCCAGTGCCCCGAGTTCACCGCCATGTCCTGCTGACGCAGGTTGTTGGACAGGTCTACCCCGTGGGCGATGCAGGGAGAGTAGGCGATGATCACGGAGGGCCCATCATAGGACTCCGCCTCCATGAAGGCGCGGATGGTCTGGACGTCTTTGGCTCCGAAGGCGACTTGGGCAACGTAGACGTTCTCGTAGGCCATGGCCATCATGGCCAGGTCCTTCTTGAAGGTCGGCTTGCCGCCGGCGGAGAACTTGGCCACGGCCCCCAGCGGGGTGGCCTTGGAGGTCTGGCCCCCGGTGTTGGAGTAGACCTCGGTGTCGAGGACCAGGATGTTGACGTTGCGTCCAGTGGCCAGGACGTGGTCCACGCCGCCGTAGCCGATGTCGTAGGCCCATCCGTCGCCGCCGATGATCCAGACGCTGCGCTTGACCAGTTGCTCGCAGACCCCTTCGAGGGCCCGTGCGTCGGGGCCCTGGATGCCCTTGAGCTTGGCCTTTAGCGCGGCGACGCGCTCCCGCTGCTCGAAGATCCCCGCCTCGGTCGTCTGATCCGTAGTCAGCAGCCCGTCCGCCAACCCGGTGCCGATTCGGTCCGCGAGGGCCCGCACCAGCTCGCGAGCCTGGTCCGCCTGCTTGTCCACCGCAAGCCGCAGCCCAAGGCCGAACTCGGCGTTGTCCTCGAACAGCGAATTGTTCCAGGCCGGCCCGCGGCCCTCGGGGTTGACCGTGTAGGGAGTGGTGGGCAGGTTGCCGCCGTAGATGGACGTGCAGCCGGTCGCGTTCGCGACCAGCATGCGGTCGCCGAAGAGCTGTGTGGCGAGCTTGATGTAAGGGGTCTCGCCGCAGCCCACGCAGGCCCCGGAGAACTCGAACAGGGGCTGCAGGACCATGGCATGCTTGATCTTGGTGCCGTCGAGCTCCCGGCGGTCGTACTCGGGGAGCTTGAGGAAGAAGTCCCAGTTGGCCCGCTCCTGCTCGTGGTAGGCCTCATCGGAGACCATGTTCAGTGCCTTGCGGTTGGGGTCCTAGCGGTCGCGGATGGGGCAGACCTCCACGCACAGGCCGCAGCCGGTGCAGTCGTCCGGGGTCACCTGGTAGCTGATGTGGTGGCCGGCGGGAAAGTCCTTGCCCTTGATCTGCACGTGCAGGAAGGAGGCGGGGGCGTCCGCCGTCAGGTCCACCGGATAGACCTTGGAGCGGATGGCAGCGTGGGGGCAGACCAGTGGGCACTTGCCGCAGTGGGTGCAGAGGTCGACCTCCCACTTGGGCAGGGCCAGCGCAATGTTGCGCTTCTCGTACTGGGTGGTCGCGGTGGGCCAGGTCCCGTCAGCAGGCATCAGGGACACGGGAAGGGCATCGCCGCGGTTGGCCATCAGGGTGGCAGTGACCCGCTGCACGAACTCGGGGGCATTGACGGGTACCGCCGGGGGCCGCTCGAAGGTGCTGGTCGCCTGGCCGGGGACCGTCACCTGATGGAGCCCGGCCAGGGTGGCATCGATGGCGGCGTAGTTGCGATCGAGCAGGCGCTGGCCCTTCTTGCCGTAGGTTTTCTTGACCGACTCCTTGATCTGGGCAATGGCCTCGTCCCGGGGCAGGATGCCGGAGATGGCAAAGAAGCAGGTCTGCATCACAGTGTTGATGCGCCGCCCCATGGCCGTGTCGGCGGCGATCTTGTACGCGTCGATGACGTAGAAGGAAAGCTTCTTGTCGATGATCTGGGTCTGCATCCTGCGCGGTAGGTCGTTCCACACCTGCTCCGCCGGCGTCGGGGAGTTGAGGAGGAAGACCCCGCCGGGCTTGGCCATGTCCACCATGTCGTAGCGGGTGACGAAGGTGGGCTGGTGGCAGGCAACGAAGCTCGCCTCGCCGGAGCCCACCAGGTAGGTCGAGTTGATGGGTTTGGGACCGAAGCGCAGGTGGGAGATGGTGACGGCCCCGGCCTTCTTGGAGTCGTACTGGAAGTAGCCCTGGCCGAAGTTCGGGGTCTCTTCGGCGATGATCTTGATGGAGTTCTTGTTTGCGGAGACGGTGCCGTCGGAGCCCAGGCCGTAGAAGACGCAGGCGGTCACCCCCTGGGCGCTGTCCGGACGGAAGTCCGGGTCCCAGTCCAGGTTCAGGTGGGTGACGTCGTCGAGGATGCCCACGGTGAACTCGCGCTTGGGGGCGTCCTTGGCCAGCTCGCGGAAGATGCCCTCCACCATGCCCGGGGTGAACTCCTTGGAGGCCAGCCCGTAGCGGCCGCCCAGCACCCGTGGCATGGTGGCCATGCGTCCCTCGGCCACGGCCTGGGCCAGACCGGTGAGGACGTCCTTGTAGAGCGGCTCGCCGTCGGACCCGGGCTCCTTGCAGCGGTCCAGGACGGCGATCTTCTTGACGGTCACCGGGAGGGCGGCCAGTAGCCAGGACGGGTCGAAGGGGCGGTAGAGCCGGACCTTGATCAGGCCGACCTTCTCCCCGCGGGCCGTCAGATGCTGCACGGTCTCCTCTGCGGCGCCGATGCCGGATCCCATGAGGACGATGACCTGCTCGGCGTCCTCGGCGCCGACATACTCGAAGAGCCTGTACTGGCGCCCGGTCAGCCCGGCGAACTTGTCCAACTGCCGCTGGAGGATAGCGGGGACGGCCCTGTAGTAGGGGTTGACGGTCTCGCGGCCCTGGAAATAGACGTCCGGGTTCTGGGAGGTTCCGCGCAGCACGGGGTGGTCCGGGTTCAGGGCGCGGGCGCGATGGGCCAGTACCAGGCCCTCGTCGATCATGGCCCTAATGGTCTCGACCGGCAGCTTTTCGATGGTGTTGACCTCGTGGGAGGTCCGGAAGCCGTCGAAGAAGTGCAGGAAGGGGACCCGGGATTCGAGGGTCGCGGCCTGGGAGATCAGGGCGAAGTCCATGGCCTCTTGCACCGAGGCGGAGCAGAACATGGCATAGCCGGTGGAGCGACAGGCCATGACGTCGGAGTGGTCGCCGAAGATCGATAGCCCCTGGGCTGCAATGGCGCGGGCAGACACGTGCAGGACCGTCGGCGTGAGCTCGCCGGCGATCTTGTACATGTTCGGTATCATCAGCAGCAGGCCCTGGGATGCGGTGAAGGTGGTCGCGAGCGACCCGGCCTGCAGGGCCCCGTGGATGGCCCCGGCGGCGCCGGCCTCACTCTGCATCTCCATGACGTCGGGGACCGTGCCCCAAAGGTTTTTGACCCCCAGCGAGGACCACTCGTCCGCCCACTCGCCCATGTTGGAGGCGGGGGTAATTGGGTAGATGGCGACGACCTCGTTGGTCATGTGGGCGACGTAGGCGGCGGCCTCGTTGCCGTCGATGGTAACCATTTGCTTCTGCGACATCGGTCGGTCCTAGCGTGAGACTAAAAGAAACCTGGGGTCGGATCTGGTCCGACCCGGGGGCGGACGGAAGATCGGGACCCGGGCGGTGGGTGCGGCCGCTACTATAGCCTGAACCGGGTTGCCGATGGTGATGTCTGGGCACTGGATTGAGTTAGGTCAGGGTTCCTGGGTAGGTCGGTTGTTTCTTACCATGGTGACAGAGTTGATGCGGCAGGAACGGCGTTCTCGGCGTCCCCGGATGCCCTGGGGCAAACCCGGGGCGTCCTGCGCCCCGCCGGGCGGCGATCACCGCGCCCTGGGCTGTGGGGTATGAGCATGGCGAGGTCTGGGGCTGGGTTTGCCCTGCGGCACATGTACGAGGCAGACCTACCGGCGGTCCTGGCGGTGGAGAACGCGGCCTACCCTTATCCCTGGACCGAAGGGATCTTCCGGGACTGCCTGCGGGTCGGCTACCACTGCCTGGTGGCGGAGCCGGTCGCCGGGAACGTCCCGGGGCTTTCCCCCGGCGATCCTCGGCCATTGGCCGGCCACGCCATCATGTCCGCCGCCGTCAGCGAGTGCCATCTGCTCAACCTGTGCGTTCATCCGGACTGGCAGAGCCGCGGGCTGGGGCGCAGGATGCTGCTGCGGCTCTTTTCCATCGGTAGGGCCAACAATGCCGATACGGCCTTCTTGGAGGTGCGCGCCAGCAACCGCAGGGCCATCGCCCTGTACGAGTCGGAGGGCTTCTGCGAGGTGGGGCTTCGCCGTGGTTACTACCCAGCGGGTGATCGTCGGGAGGACGCCGTCGTCATGGCGAGGCCGCTTCTGTAGGCGGGCACGGGGTTCGGGCGGCGAGGCAGGGCGGAAGCCCTCCCGACCCCGGCATGCCTCGCACGGCTTCCGCAGCCCAGCTACCCTAACGGCGGGGCCTGGTCGCCGGTCGCTGGATGCGGATGCTAGGCGAGACCGGGGCCGGGCTCCGTCCGGATGTCCAGACGAAACCCCATTTCCGACCGGGCGCTGCCGTGGTAGCTGCCCTCCACCGGTGCAGCGCCGGCGGAGCTCGTCGATGCGGCGACGGGGACGTGGGCGTCGGCCACAGCAATGCCGCGGGTGGGGTCGAAGCCACGCCAGCCGCCCCCGGGGAGGTAGACCTCGGGCCAGGCGTGCAGGTAACGCCGCTCGGTCTCCATGGCCGACTTGTCCTGATAGCCGCTGACGAAGCGGGCGGCAAGGCCGACGGCGCGGGCGGCGGCGACGAACAGGACCGTCTGGTCGCGACACGCACCACGGCCTAACCTCAGGGTTTGTGCGGCGGACTGGGCGGTACCCTGGTCGCGGATCTCGCGCTCGATCTGCGTGTAGATCCACTGGTTGAGCGCCACCAGAAAGCCAGTGGGGCTCCCGTCCGACACGGCCTCGGTCTGCGCGACCAACGCGCGTAATGCAACGCCTGGCGCACACTGGGTCCGGTACAGGGCCAGGGCGGCGGCCTCTGGAGGGGCGTAATCCATGGGCAGGCGGTTGGCGCCAAGGTCTGGGACGAAGTCGAAGGCATTCGGCCTGCGGGTCTCCGCGCGCAGTTTCACCCCGATCTCCAGGTGCTGGGTCTCACCGACGAACCAAAGGCGGGTTACCAGGTTGCCTTCGGCGTCGAGTTGATCGCTGTGGACCTGGGGCTTGGGGTCCAGGGTCAGGGTCCACTCCAATTCCCGCACCGCCCCGTCGGGGCGCGGCCGCAGGCGCACCGTCTGAGGCCCCAGGGCAACGGGGACACTGTATCGGTAGCGGGTGTTGTGCTCGATCTCGAACCGCATGGCGATGCCTCCGGCCCTGGGCTTTGGCTCCGATGGTTCTGCGGGGGTCGACGAAGCCCCGGGCTGGGTCGGGGCATGCTTTCAGGCGTCCTGTTCTCGTGGGGCTGCCTCACCCCGCGGGCGGCGCACAAGACCCAGGGCCAGGACCCCGATCCACGCCGCGGCGAGCCAGCCGATGACCCCGTCGTAGGTTCCCGCCAGCCAGGCGAGGGCAGCACCGTCGTTGCCGTCGGTGAGGCTGCGTGTGACTTGAATGACAAAGACCCAGCCTGCGTGCAGGCCGATGCACCAGCCGATGTGGCCCGTGCGTCGGCGGACCAGGCCGAGGAAGACCCCGACCAGGAGCAGTGCGACGAAGGAATCCAAGTTGTGCCATTGCCAGGGGCTGGTAAAGGCGGACAGGAAGATGCCCCAGTGTGCCGCCCAGTCGTAGGCCACCCCGTCCGGCAGGGAGCGCGGCTTCATAAAGTGGAGGAGGGCGTAGAGCACGGCGGACCATAGGATCGCCGACCCCGCACTGGTCCGGCGGGCTACGGCTGCATACAGGGCGCCGCGAAAGAAGGTCTCCTCCAGGATGGCGACAAGCAGCCCGCCGACCAGTGCCTGGCTTGCCTTCGATGCCAGGCCGGCCAACGGCTTGGCCTCGGGGGTGCGTACCTCCAAGGCCACCAGGGCCAAGGCGAGGGCGGTCAGGATCGTGACCCCAGCCAGCCAGCCGAGCCCAAGCGTTCTCAGTAAGACCGAGCGCGGGGCGGCGTAGCCGAGCGACCCACGGTCGGCTACGCCCATGGCCTTGAGGACGGGCCAGAGTCCGATGAGGATGGCGACCTGGGCCAGGCGCCCCATGACCCGCTGGGGATCCTGGTCGATCCAACCCGTCTGCATCAGCGGCCAGGTGAGGAGCGCGGCCAGGACGAGGCAGGCGAGCAGGTACAAAAAGAATAGGGCGGTCTCGCGCATGGAGGATTCTAGCGGGGCGCGGCTGGTGCACTCTAGCCTGCGCCGCCTGTGGGGCAGCGCCAGCGGGCGGCGGTTGCAGGGCACGGGTTGGACGGGTGGAACGACGGGTTCGGTCTGCCGCGGAGGCGAGGCGGCGCGGACTGGGGAACGACGTTAGCCGGCTGGGCCTGATGCGAGTCGATCTCCGGCCCGCCGCCTGCGGCGGGCCGGTCGCCGTCACCTGCGAGGGTCAGATGCTCACGCGCAGCCGCTGCCCCGGCCGGATGCTGTTGTCCTTGGCCTTCATGCCGTTGAGGCGGCGTAACTGCTCAACCGAGATCTCGTAGCGAGTGGCTACGCGGTACAGGGTCTCGTTGGCTTGGACGACGTGCTGGGATGCCTTGGGCGCGGCCTTGCCGGAGGTTTTGGTGCCCTTGTCGTTCTTCGCGACGGCGGCGGTCTGGGCGCCTTTGTCCTTGGTGCGCTGGACGGTCTTGGCCGTTTTGTCATCCTTCGCCGAGGCGGTCTCCTTGGATCCCTTGCGTGTCTTGTCCGCCTTGGCCAGGGTCGCCGCCTTGGCGGTCTTGTCCGCTTTGGCAGGAACAACGGACGTGCTCGGCTTGTCGGCCTTGGCCAACACAGCCATCGCAGCGGCCTCGTCGTCGCTGACCGCGGCGACTGCCCTCACGGGTTGGGCGCGCACGGAGGCTGCCCGGACCGGTTCTGCTGCGCGGGGCTGCGGGGCAGCCGCCGCTACCTTCGGCCTGGCTTCTGGTTCCCGCGTACGATGTACTGGGCGCGGCCAGTCGTCGTTGGATGCGAAGACCAGTTCGCTGCGGCCCGCGGGTTTCGAGGGGACCTCGAAGGTGCCGATGCGTGCCGGGGATGAGGCGGACGGCAGTCCGGCGATGCGCTGGGTCGAGCCCGCGGGGAGCCACACGGTGTGCCCGGCCGGGAGCAGGGCGCGGCCGCTGCGGGCGGATTCGCGCCAGGCGAGGTTCGTGGCCGCGAGCCGGTCGAGGGAGACGCCATAGTGGCTGGCCACGTGAGTCGCCGGCATGCTCGCGGGCAAGACGATACGCTCCTCGGTCAGGGGTGCCTGGCGGACGATCCCTGGGAAGTAGGTATCCGGGTGATTGGCAATCTCGCGCGCAGCGAGGAACTCGGCATAGTAGTTGCGCGAGGCGAACTTAAAGGCCGGGCCCTGGTATTGACGCACGATGCGGCCGAAGTCGGACCCGTGCTCAGCCTTGGCTCTGGCCATGCCGCCGACACCGTGGTTGTAGGAGGTAACGGCCAGGGGCCAGGTTCCCAGCCGGCTGTAGGCCTCGTCCAGGTAGCGGGCTGCGGCCTTGGCCGAGACCACAGGGTCCAGCCGCTCGTCCACTGCGCTTCCCACATGCATGTAGCTGCGGCCGGTGGCTGGCATGAATTGCCAGACGCCAGTTGCCCCTGCGGAGGAGACGGCGCGGAGTTGGTAGGAGGACTCCACGTGGGGGAGGTAGACCAGATCTTCCGGCAGGCCGGCGGCGCGGAAGGCCTCGCGGAAGGCCGGCTCGTAGCGGCCGCTGATCTCGACGCCGCGGCGGAAACGCTCGCGCAGTCCCCGCTGGACACGGACACGCTCGTCGGCCCCGTAGATGGCACGAGTGCCGCCTGCGGCGACAAGCTTGTCGCGCAACGCCCTCTCCTCGGAGGTCAGGGTTTCGCCGCGGCCAAGCTTGCCCTGGAGGGCGCGCAGGCGGTACTTCAGGGTCTCTTGATGCCCGTCGATGATGGTCTTCTGGTTCGGCGTGTATCCGTCCGGATTGCCCACCGGGAGGTTGATGACCTCGTAGATGACCCCGAGGTACTCGTCATCGTGCAGGGCGACCTGGTTGCGCCCCCACTTTGCATAGACATTGCGCCAAAAATCCACGTTGGGCTGGATCTCCGGGGGCACCGGAAAGCTTCCGGTGGGGGCGACCCGGGTGTAGGTCGGCTCGGACCGGTCGACGGTATCCGTACCGGCACAGCCGCCGAGCAGCAGCAGGACGAACAAGAAGACCACCAGCGCCGGCAGGCGGCTATCGGCAAGCGCATTCATCAACGGTTTCCCCCCAGGCCCGAAATGATTAAACGACGTGCCCCAGGCGCACTCCCGGCACGATGGGCAGAAGTGTGGCCGAGGAGGCCGATTTATGCAACCGAATGCTGTGAAAATCTTGCTCTTAGCGCACGTTCCTGTTGTTTTGGATACGCAGACAAGGCTTGGCGCCGGGCGATTCGGCGAGATGGCGAGCGCTTGGGGAGGATCAGGGCCCGGCGAGCACATCCACCCCCTCCGCCTGAAGCAGCGCCACCAGGCGGATCAGGGGGAGGCCGACCAGGGCATTGGGGTCCTCGCCGTCCAGGCGCTCAAAAAGGGCGATGCCCAGTCCTTCGGACTTGAAGCTGCCCGCGCAGTTGAAGGGCTGCTCCCGGTCGATATAGCCCAGGATCTGAGCCGGGGTGAGGTGCCGAAAGCGCACCTGGAAGGGCTCGCAGACGGTTCTGGCTTGACCGGTGGCAGCGTTGAGCAGGCAAAGCCCTGTCCAGAACACGACGGTCCTGCCCGAAGCCCGGGCGAGCTGGTCGACTGCCTGGTCGCGACCACCGGGCTTGCCAAGGACATCGTCGTCGATCACTGCCACCTGATCCGAGCCGATGACGAGCGCCCGTGGGTGCGCCCCGGCGACGGCGCGGGCCTTGCTCTCCGCAAGCCGCATGACCAGGGCCTGGGGCGACTCGCCTGCGCGCCGGGACTCGTCTACCAGGGGCGAGGCATTGGTAAAGGGCAGGCCCAGACGTTCCATGAGGACGCGCCGGTAGGGCGACGTGGAGGCGAGGACGATCATCGGGTGGGACACGGGTCATGGACCTCAACGGGGGTCTGTCCTGGGTCGGCAGCGTGGAGGGTCGGTTGAAAAACCTAGAGCCCCCTAGGGTCCCAAAGGCTGGGGCCGGCGGGTGTCAGCTACGCCTGATTAACCAGCCACGATGCCGCCAATCCGATCCGCAGCCAGGGCCTCGTAGCGGCGCCGGTCCTGCGCCGCGGTATAAGCGCGAAAGGCCTAATCCTCGCGTACGACACGGAAGCCGAGCATGTCGATGCGTGTCTCTGGGACAAAGTGGTATCGGGCCGCGCTGCGCATGGCCACCGCCGGCTTGTTGAAGGCCCCGCCGCGGGCCACACGGAATCTGCAGTCCCCGTCGGTACGGGTCCGGGCGTCTGCAAAGGCCCCGCTGTAATCCGGGTGCCAACAGTCTCCGACCCATTCCATGACGTTGCCGGCGGTGTCGTAGAGGCCGAATGCGTTTGGCGCCAGACTGGCCACCGGGGCCGCCATCAAGTCGTCCCAGGGAGTCCCGCAGTCGAAGCAAACGGCACGCCCAACATCCAGTTCAGCACCCCACCAATAAGACTTCGAGCTGTCGCCGCGCGCAGCGTACTCCCACTCGGCCTCGCTTGGGAGGCGATAGCGACGACCGGTCTGACGGGAGAGCCACTGCGTGTAGCCGTTGGCATCGTCCCAGCTCACGCCCGTGACGGGCTGTTGGCCGCGTCCCCAATCGAAGTCGTCCGGAAGGCGCGCCCCGGTGCTCCGCGCGAAGCGTTCGTACTCGGCATAGGTGGTCTCCCTGACACCGATCAGGAATCGGCCCACCCTGACTTCGTGGGACGGCGACTCATCCGGGTGCAGCCGGATGGCGTCGCTCCCCATCGTGAATGTTGCGGGGCCAAGCGCCAGCATCTTCGGTCCCAGGCCGCCGCCCTGCAACCGGTCACGGACACCCTGGCGAGGCGGCAACGCCTGAGCGTTCGCCGGGCTCGCTGACGTCGGATCCGCCCGGTCCCCAGAGGTGGTGGGCGTCGCTGCAGACGTTCCAGGGGCTGGGGCCCCCAACTCGAGCGTGGATACGGCTCCGGGCGCTGGGGCATCCGAACCGGGGCGGGGAACGTACCATCGGACGATCACTATGATCAGGACGAGAAGCGCCGGCAGTGTCCACAGTAGGGGAGTGATCCGCGACGTCGGCCGGGGCTGTGAGAAGGTCTTGGCTTGAGGTTTCGGAAGCGGCGCGGATGGCGGCCCATCCTTAGTCCTCAGAGTCATCGGTGCCGCCATGCCCGGCGGCGCGTCAGGGGACGGCACCCCGCGGATCGCCTCCTGGGCAATCCGCTCCAGTCGACGTTCCAACTCGTCAAGAGCGACGGTGCGCCGATTGAGATCTGCTGCCAGCCGACGCCGTTCCTTGTCCTTGGTACCCAATTCCAGGGCCGCCGCGTCGAGCCGGCGCTGCAGCTCCGCGACCGTGTGGCGCAGAACGTGCACCTTCTTGCCTGTCCGTTCTGCCGTTGTCGACGCCTCCTCGCGCGCCGCCCCCAAAGCCCGAAGTTTATCCTTTAGGTGTTCTCGGTCCTCCGTTGAGGCCGCCAGCTCTACCGAGGTCCTGTCGAGAGACTGCTGCAGACTCTCCACCCGCCCGCGCAGGGCGTTGACCTGATCGCCGTCTTCCGGTGCCTGGCCCCGGGCTTCCTTCAAGGCCTGGGTCAAATGGGCGACCTCGTCCAGGGCGTACTGGAGGCGCCGGCGCAGCATGTCGGACTCGTCGCTGGCCCGACGGGCAGGGCTCGAAGCATCGCTCGATTTTTGATGCGCAGGCGGGACCTCCCGGGCATCGAAGGCAACGTCGCTCATGTTTTGTCTGTCCGCTGCGCCAAGCATGCGTGGAACCCTCGTCGCCCCGTAGGTCTCATCCAGCCTACCGGCACCCGGCAGGCGGCCCCGTGACACCTCTCACACTTACGCGAGGGCATTCTGGCCTGCATATCACGCAATACCGCTCTGAATGCGTGTCCGCAGACAGAAAGTCAACTCTGGATACTGGGGGAGACGAACCGAATAACGACGGCTCACAAAAAGGACCTGGGGCAAACGTTGGCGGCCGGCGTTATAAACCAGCCGCCTAGGTCGCCAGCGGCCTGAGAGGGGGCGCTGGCGGGCAGGCCACCGCCAGCGTCCTCCGGCGGGCCGTGGTCGCTCGGGTCTCAGGTCAGTGCTCCCCCACGGGTCCGCCCACCGCATGCGGTCCGCGTCCCGTTTGGCCTCCGCCCCCCTTGGCGGCACCTGGGTCGCCACCGATATCTTTGGGAGGGCGCACCGGCCGGCCGGTCATGATGTCGTCGATCTGTTCCTTGGACAATGTCTCGTACTCTAGCAGGGCCTGCGCCATTGCGTGGAGCTTGTCGCGGTTCGCCTCCAGCAGGGCCTGCGCGCGGGCGTAGTTACGGTCGATGATCAGACGGACCTGCTTGTCAATCTCCCTGGCGGTTCCGGCGGACATGTGGCGATGCTCGGTGACGCTGCGCCCGAGGAATACCTCTGCCTCCTCCTCCGCATAGGCCAGCGGCCCCATGGCGTCCGACAGGCCGAAACGGGTCACCATGTTGCGGGCAATCTCTGTGGCGCGCTGGATGTCGTTGGACGCCCCGGTGGTGATCGCGTCGGGCCCGAAGATCATGGCCTCGGCGATGCGGCCACCGAACAGGCTGGAGATCTGGCTCTCGAGGTGACGTTTGCTCATGCTGTAGCGGTCGCGCTCGGGCAGGAACATGGTCACGCCCAGGGCCCGCCCGCGCGGGATGATACTCACCTTGTGCACCGGGTCGTGCTCCGGAACCAGGCGTCCGACAATGACATGCCCGGACTCGTGGTAGGCCGTGAGTCGCTTTTCCTCATCGGTCATGACCACACTGCGCCGTTCCGCCCCCATCATGACCTTGTCCTTGGCCCGCTCGAACTGCTCCATGTCGACCTTGGCGAGTCCCGCGCGGGCGGCGAACAGGGCCGCCTCATTGACCAGGTTGGCCAGGTCGGCCCCGGAAAAGCCTGGGGTTCCGCGCGCGATGACCTCGGGGTCGACGTCGTCGGCAATGGGCACCTTGCGCATGTGCACCTGCAGGATGGCTGTACGTCCGCGCAGGTCCGGCAGCGGTACGACCACCTGGCGGTCGAAGCGCCCGGGGCGTAGCAGGGCAGGGTCGAGCACGTCGGCACGGTTGGTGGCAGCAATGACGATGATGCCCTCGTTGCCGGCGAAGCCGTCCATCTCCACCAGCAGCTGGTTCAGGGTCTGCTCGCGTTCGTCGTGTCCGCCGCCGAGGCCCGCGCCGCGGCGGCGCCCTACGGCGTCGATCTCGTCGATGAAAATGATGCAGGGGGCGGCCTTCTTGGCCTGCTCGAACAGGTCGCGCACCCGCGAGGCGCCGACGCCGACGAACATCTCCACGAAGTCGGAGCCGGAGATGCTGAAGAACGGCACCTTGGCCTCGCCGGCGATGGCCCGAGCCAACAGGGTCTTGCCGGTCCCTGGCGGGCCGACCATGAGCACGCCGCGGGGGATGTGGCCTCCCAAGTTATTGAATCGCTGGGGACTGCGCAGGAACTCCACCAACTCGGCGACTTCCTCCTTGGCTTCCTCGACCCCGGCGACGTCCTTGAGCGTGACCTTCACGTCCCCCTCGGCATGCTGGCGGGCGCGGCTCTTGCCGAAGTTGAAGATGCCCCCAGGCCCGCCGCCGGCCCCGGCGTTGCGCTGCATGAACCAGAACCAGACGCCAATCAGGAGCAGGAAGGGCAACCAGGCGGCAAGCAGCTGAGCCAGGAACCCGGGGGTGTCCGGGGGGGTAGCGCGGATGATCACCCCCTGGTTGAGGAGCTCGTCGACCAGGCCTGGATCGCCGGGGTTGTAGGTCTCGAAGTAGGACCCGTCGGTGCGGGTGCCTTGTACGGTCTGGTCCTTCACCGTGACCTCGCGCACCGAGCCGTCGCGGACCTCCTCGAGGAATTGGCTGTAGCTCAGTGTCTTGGGCTCGGTGGTGCCGGGGCCCCCGAGGCCATTGAGCAGCATCAGCAGCCACAGGGAGACCGCGACCCAAAGGACCAGGCTCAAGTGTTTCGATTTCATACTTGTCTCGCCTCATCAGTGCCCGGCACGGCGGGGCGGGGCACCCGGCCCAAACTCGCCCATGCCCTTTGCACTGTAACATCGGGACGCGCCGCTGCAATCAAAAGCGGCCCTGCGTCGTATCGGGGAACGTCGGGCCCAAGACGCGGCCTAACCTGCCGACAAACGGGGCCGCGGAGGCGTCGAGGCACCGAAGCCTGGGCAGGCAGGCCCCTGGGAAGTCGTGCACGCCCGCTGAGACTCGGGGGCGTCCGCCGTGACGATCGCACGTTGTCTGCGGGAGGTTGCACCAGATGCACCGGGAATGGTCCTACTTTGCCGTTGCCTTTTTTCTTGGGGGCGTCTCGGGTGCCCTGGGCGTCGCCGGGCTGGCCCGTAGCGGCGTCGAGGCACCGGAGTTGTCCGAGCTACAGTCGCCGGCACCGGCGTCGGTTGTACCCCAGGCCTCGGGTTCCGGTGCTGCGCTGATGCAGGTGCCTGCCGCGGGGGCCGGTTCGCCGCCGCCCTCGGTCCCGGCGCCCGACCCGGTCCTGGCCCGGCTGGACGAGGTCAGCGCAAGCTGGTCGCGCATCCAGGGCGAGGTTACGGCCCTGCGCCGGCGGATCGCCGACCTCGAACAGCGGATGACCGCGGCCCAGGCCATGTCGGAAACCTCCGACGCGAGTGGCGTTCGGCGTCTGAGTGCGACGCCGGATGGACAGCGGACCGCCATGGTACAGGCCGGGCTCGCGGAGGATGTCGCCGCAGAGATCATCCGGCGCCAGGGTCAGCAGTCCCTGGACCGCCTCAACCTACGAGACGTTGCGGTGCGTGAGGGCTGGCTGGCGACTGAGCGCTACCGCGAGGAGCTCCGGCGCATCGAGGAGGATTCGGTGGACTTGCGCCAGGAGTTGGGCGACGAGGTCTACGATCGCTACCTGTTTGCGGCGGGCGAAGACAATCGGGTACGCGTCGACGGCATCATCCCAGGCTCGGTCGGCGAAATAGCGGGACTGCAGCCGGGGGATCTGATCGAGTCCTATGCTGGGGAGCCCGTGTTGACCTTTGCCGACCTGCGCGACGCCACCAGCGGGGGGGAGCGGGGAGAGCTGGTTCAGGTCCGGGTGCGCCGGGGAGAGCAGATCTTCGATACCTGGGTCTCCCGCGGCCCGCTCGGGGTCCAGCTCGAAAGCGCAAGGGCGGAACCGCGGTGAGGGCTCAAGGTGAGGGCTCAAGGAGAGTCCGATGCCCCCCTGCTGCGCCAGTACTCTGGGCCCCCGGTCCCGACCTCCTGACGCTGAGCACGTCCCCCGTAGTCCCCGGGGAGCTTGGTCGGAGCCTTTCGGCCTGCCCGGCGCAGTGGGCGATACACCGTTGCCGGTGACGGCCCCTGGATGGCCTTCAGTTGCTCGATAACAATGGCCGGCAGGCCGCCGGCATGACCGGTTCGGCCCTGGGGCCGGTGCGCTTGGCCGGCTTGCGCGCTTCGGCGCTGAACCACCAGTCGAGGTCCTGCCCGCAGCCGTCGCCGGCGGGAAGTGCTGCCTGCTGTTCGCACTGGGTGCCGTCCTGCGGGCACTTCAGTCGCACATGGAAGTGCGCGTCGTGCCCGAACCAGGGGCGGATCTTGCGGAGCCATCCGCTGTCCCGCTCGCTCCGGCACAGGCCGCGTTTGATGGCGGGGTTGACGAAGATGCGGTCGACCCTGGAGTCGTCGGCGGCAGCCTTGAGCAGGGCGCGCTGGTCCTCGCCCCACAGACGGTTCAGGTCCTCCCCATCTTGGGTGACCATGCTCGGCGGGTCGGCCGTGCCGGCGGTGTCGCGGTTGGCGGCCGCCGCCGAGCGCGCCAGCTTGAACCAGATGTCCACGTCCAGTCCATTCTGGTGGCTGCGGTGAGAGCTCGACATGAGTCCGCCTCTGGGCTGGCTGAGGTCGCCGACCATGACCAACGCATTGCCGCGCCGTGCCGTGGTGCGGCCCAGGTCGGAGACCAGACGCAGCAGCTCCGGGTGCCCGAAGTGGCGGTTGCGGTAACGGCGGATGCTGACGTAGCCGGGGCCCTCGGCGGGCAGGCTCTGGGCTCCAGCGATGCAGCCGTTGGAGGTTTCGCCGATGACGGCGGTCGGACCGGCGCTCGGCATCTTGACTTGAGCCCACGGGCTCGCATGCGCCGCGCTGACCAGGCAGGCGGAGAGCAGGAAGGAGGCGAAGTACGCGGCCGGCAGGGGGTTCATGTGCATGGTGTCCGTCGGCGAGTCGATAGGGTGCAAAGGGGGCGATGCGAGCAGGCCCAGGGCGGCGCAATTATATACCGGCAGCGCTGAGGCCCAGCACAGACATGGCCCCGAGTTGGCTGCTCGCCTCAGCTTCGGCGGGGTTTGGTGGGGGCCTTGGCCGGGTTCCTCGGCCCGGGGCCGGCCTGATGCTCGTTCAGCCATCCGGGTGCCGCCGGTGGCGATGGGGTATCCTTGCGGCTCCTTCTGCAGCCACCCTATCGCCTCGGAGCATGGCCCGCGACGCCGTCACCCAATGTCACGAATGCGGCCTGCTGCAGCGCATCCCGATCCTCCCGGTCGGCGGGGTCGCGTGCTGTCCCAGGTGCGGCTGCAGGCTGCATAGCCAGCGCCCGAACAGCCTGGAGCCGGCCCTCGCCCTGACCCTGGCGGGGGTCGTGTTGTTCGTGGTGGCCAACAGCTTCCCCTTCCTGTCTTTCCAGATGCAGGGGCTGACCACCGAGACGACGCTGGCCACCGGCGTCCTGGACCTCTATGCGGCGGGCCGTTGGGAGCTGGCGGCGGTGGTCGGATTCACGAGCATTCTGGCCCCTGGGCTGCAACTCGCCCTGCTGCTGGCCGTGCTTGTTCCCCTCAAGATTGGGCGCCTCCCGGCTGGGGTCGCGCGCCTGTTCCGTTACTCCCGCACCCTGACGCCTTGGGGCATGATGGACGTTTTTCTGCTCGGGATCCTGGTTGCGGTGGTCAAGCTCTCGGATATGGCCACCCTGGTGCCCGGAACCTCGCTTTTCGCCTTCGTGGTGCTGATCTTTGTCCTGGCCGCGGCCCAGGCGGCCCTGGACCCGGACATCGTCTGGTCGGAGGTGCCGTTGCCGGAGGGCGCGCGTCGCCCCCCGCACCCTGGGGAGGCCATCTACGGCTGCCAGGCCTGCGAGCTGGTGGTGCCAGCGGGGGCGGCGGCCGGTGCGCCCCACCCGTCCTGTCCGCGCTGTGGGGAGTCGCTGCACCTTCGCAAGCCCCGGAGCCTCCAGCGGACTTGGGCTCTCGTCATTGCCGCGGTCGTCCTGTACATCCCCGCCAATCTTTACCCCGTGATGGCGGTGACCTCCCTGGGGCGGACTCAAGCCGATACCATCCTGAGTGGCGTTTTGTATCTGCTGCACCATGGGATGTGGCCCCTGGCCTTGGTGGTCTTCGTGGCGAGTGTCTTCGTGCCCCTGCTGAAGCTGGCGATCCTCATCTATCTCCTGGTCTCGGTGCAGTTGGGCTCCGCCTGGCGCGCGCGCGACCGCACCCGCCTGTACCGCATCACCGAGGCCGTGGGGCGCTGGTCCATGGTGGACATCTTTGTCGTGACCATCCTGGTTGCCCTGGTGCGCCTTGGCAACCTCGCCACCATCGAGGCCCAGGCCGGGGCCGTCTACTTCGCGGCGGTGGTGGTCCTCACCATCTTTGCGGCCATGTCCTTCGACCCCAGACTGATCTGGGACGCAGCGGGGCAGGACCATGTCGGAGACTGATCCGCCCGTCCAGGTCCCGGTGCAGCGTCCGCAACCGGAGATCGGGCTGCAGGCCCTGCCCCAGGCCGAGGTCGCGGTTCGGTCTGGACCTTCGCTGGTCTGGCTGATTCCCCTGGTCGCCCTGGCCATCGGCGGCTGGCTCGCCTTCAAGGCCTACAGCGAGAAGGGGCCGACCATCCACATCGAGTTCAAGACGGCGGCCGGCCTGGCAGCCGGCAAGACCGAGGTGAAGTTCAAGGATGTGGCCATCGGCAAGGTGACCGCCATCGACGTAACCAAAGACCTGAGCGGGGTGCGCGTCACCGCCGACCTCGTCGCCGGGGCCGAGCGCTATCTCACCGAAGGCACCCGATTCTGGGTCGAGCGGCCGCGGGTCACCGCCAGCCAGGTCTCGGGGCTGGAGACCCTGCTCTCAGGGGCCTACATTGCCATGGATCCGGTGAATCGGGGTGGCGCGGTCCGGGAGTTCCTGGGTCTGGAGCAGCCACCGCTCTTCACCACCGCCGAGGCCGGTACGCAGTTCGTTCTTCGGGCCCCGACCCTGGGGTCGCTCAATATTGGGTCGCCGGTGTACTACCGCGACATCCAGGTCGGCCAGGTCGTGGGCCAC
>JBFZCW010000271.1:0-10439 GCA_041307765.1 Chromatiaceae bacterium | reverse complement strand
CAGGCGCTCATGGTCGTCTCGGGAGGCCTTAGGGAAGTCCTTGGCCTTCTGGATGTCCTTTACGGTGATCATGCCGCGCAGTTCAAAGCCGCCGTTGACCACCAGCACCTTCTCGATGCGGTGCTTGTGCAGCAGTGCGACGACTTCCTCACGGCTTGCCCCATCGCGCACCGTGACCAGCCGTTCCCGCGGGGTCATGACGCTGGAGACCGGTTCATTCAGGCGGGTCTCGAAGCGCAGGTCGCGCCCTGTGACGATGCCGTCCAGGTGTCCATCGGAGGTTACTACCGGCACGCCGGAGATGTTGTGTGCCCTGGTGATCTTCATCACCTCGCCGACCGTGGTCTCCGGGGTGACGGTGATGGGGTCGCGGATGATGCCGCTCTCGTACTTCTTGACGGCCAGCACCTCGCGCGCCTGGCGTTCGAGGCCCATGTTCTTGTGGACTATGCCGATCCCGCCCTCCAGCGCCATGGCGATGGCCAGGCGGGCCTCGGTGACCGTGTCCATGGCCGCGGAGACGAGGGGGATCTTGAGCGCGATCCCGCGGGTCAGGCGGGTGGAGAGGTCCACCGCATTGGGCAGGACCCTGGAATGGGCCGGCAGGAGGAGGACGTCGTCGAAGGTGAGTGCTTCCTGGATGAGGCGCATGGCGTTGGTCCCCCTGAATCCGCGCATTTCGATAAATAGCCGAGCAGTATAGATTTGTGGGCAACCCCGGTAAACTGCGCCCGGAGTCGGGGCATGGGCTCGGGCCCTGAAATGCAGCCTTCGGCGCGACTCGGCCCTCAGCCGCCTTGACCTCGCCCTTAGGACCCCCTGCCATGAGCACTGTCGAGCAGACCGCCCTCGATTTCGGGCGCGACATCTACAGCGTCTCCCGCCTTAACAGCGAGGTGCGTGCCGTCCTCGACGGCAGCTTCCCGATGCTTTGGGTTCAGGGTGAGGTCTCCAATCTGGCCCAGCCCAGCTCCGGGCACATCTACTTCTCACTCAAGGACGAGGCCGCCCAGGTGCGCTGCGCCATGTTCCGTCCCAAGCGGCTCCTACTCGGCTTCCGCCCGGCCAACGGGCAGCAGGTCCTCGCGCGGGCCCGGGTCAGCCTGTTCGAGCCGCGCGGGGATTACCAGCTCATCTGCGAGCACCTGGAGCCGGCCGGTGAGGGGGCCCTGCGCCTGGAGCTGGAGCGCCTCAAGCAACGCCTCGCGGCGGAGGGCCTGTTCGACCCCGCGACCAAACGCCCCCTCCCGCCCTTCCCGCGCCAGGTCGGGGTGCTCACATCGCTCATCGGAGCCGCGCTACATGACATCCTGAGCGTCCTGCGGCGCCGCCTGGCGGCCCTGCCGGTCATGATCTACCCGATTCCGGTGCAGGGGCCTGGGGCTGCAGCGGAGATCGTCGCCGCCCTGGCGCTGGCCAACCGGCGGGCCGAATGCGATGTCCTGATCCTGGCCAGGGGCGGAGGCTCGCTGGAGGACCTGTGGCCTTTCAACGACGAGGCCCTGGCTCGGGCCATACGCGCCTCGGCCATCCCGGTGGTGTCCGGGGTCGGGCACGAGGTGGACTTCACCATCGCCGACCTTGCCGCCGACCGCCGGGCCGCCACCCCGAGCGCCGCCGCGGAGCTGGTCAGCCCCTCCGGCGAGCACCTTCGCCACCGCGTCTTGGCCCTCGCCCAGCGCCTCGGCGGCGCTCAGGGGCGTCGCCTGGCGGGTATCGGGCAGCGTCTGGGCGCCGTCTCCCGGCACCTGCGCCTCCTGCACCCGGCCGCGGCCCTGCACCGCCGCGGTCAGATGCTGGACGACCTGGAGCGGCGTCTGCTGGCTGCGGCAGCCGCGCGGGTTGATCGCGCCCGCCAACGTCTGGGCCCGGCCGCGGCGCGTTTGGCCGCGCACTCCCCTGGGCGTGGCCTGCCTGGGTTGCGTCTCGTGCTTCAGACCCTGGGGCGGCGCATGACTCAAGCTGCTGCCCGAGTCGCGGAGGTGCGCCGCGAACGCCTGACCCTGGCCGTGCAGGGCCTGGAGGCCCGCAGCCCCCTGGCCACCCTGGCGCGGGGCTATGCCATCGTCACCCGGCTCTCGGACGGGTTGATCCTGCGGGATGCAGCCCAGGCCCCGCCTGGGACACAGGTCAGGGCGCGGCTCGCGCACGGGGAGCTGATCTGTCGTGTGCAGGACGGCCGCCGGGTTGGCGACCCCAGGGCCGAGTCGTGACGTCTGGCCGGGGTGGGGTCACCAGGGGATCGGGACCCCATCGCGGAAGAAACCGCCGCTGGGGCCATCCTCAGGCAGGGTTGCCGCCCAGACGATCCCGGCGGCACCCTCGGCGACCGGTCTTGGGGCCTCGGGTCCCCCCATGGTGGTGCGGACCCAGCCGGGGCAGACGGAGTTGACCTTGACCCCGGTCTGCTGCAGCTCGTCGGCAAAGATGCGGGTCAGGGCGTTGAGGGCCGTCTTCGACAGGCGATAGCCGGGGCAGCAGCCGTTCATCTCCGCCAGTTGGCCCATCCCGGAGGAAACGTTCACTACCCGCCCGCGCCCCTGCATCAGCGGGATTAGGACCTGACACAGGCGCAGCGGCCCTAAAGTGTTGGTCTCCAACCCCCGCCGTACCGAGTCCAGTTCGGCCTCGAAGACGCTGGCCGCCGCGGAGCCCGGCTCCGGGTCTGGGAAGATGCCGGCATTGTTCACCAGCACGTCCAGGCGCGGGAAGTTGTCGCGCACGTAGGCCGCCAAGGATTCGATGGATGCCTCGTCCGTGACATCGAGGGGCTGGAAGCGCACATCGCCGCCCTGATCGCGCAGCGCCGCGGCTGCCCGGGCCCCTTGGGCATGATCCCTGGCGGTCAGGATGACGGTGTAGCCGCTTTCGGCGAGCTGCCGGCACGTCTCGAAGCCGAGTCCACGGTAGGCTCCGGTGACCAGCGCGACTTTGGATTGTGACATGGCGGGGTCCTCCTCAGGACAGATGGAATAGTCAGTATGGCCCGGGGCGCCGCGGTTGTCCGCCGCGCGGCAATTTGCCCCGAGCTGGAAACCGGGGCCGCTTGCCCTGACTTTCCCTGTACGCAAGCACGCCCCGCCCCGGTGCAGGCGCCGCTATCGGTACGTCGGCATGACAATTGCCTTTCCTTTCGGCAAGCGGTCCCCGTGGGCTGGCGCGATGGGATTGCACCACTGGAGAGCACGATGACTGAACAGGACAAGATCCCGCGACACCCGGTTGTCCTGGTGATCATGGACGGCTTCGGGATCAACCCGAGCAAGCTGAACAACGCCGTCGCGGCCGCCCGCACGCCGCGACTCGACGAGTATCTGTTCCGTTATCCGTTCACCGTCCTCGATGCCTCGGGGCAGGGGGTTGGGCTCCCTGACGGGCAGATGGGCAATTCCGAGGTGGGCCACCTGACCCTGGGCAGTGGCTGCGTGGTGCGGCAGGACCTCGTCCTGATCGACGATGCCATTGCCAACCGGTCCTTCTTCACCAACCCGGCATTAGTGGGTGCGGTCCTCGCCGCAGCGGCCAAGCGCCGGCCGCTGCACCTGCTGGGCCTGGTGTCCGACGGCGGTGTGCACAGTCATGTCAGCCATCTCTTGGCCCTGATCGAGCTGTGCGCGGAACAGGAGGTGAAGCCCCTGCTGCACATGATCACGGATGGTCGGGATACCCCGCCGCGTTCGGCCATGGCCTGGCTTGCCCAGGTCGAGCAGGCCCTGGCCCGCGCCGGCGGCTCCATTGCAACGGTCAGCGGGCGCTTCTTTGCCATGGATCGCGACCGCCGCTGGGAGCGGGTCGAGCGCGCCTGGCGTGCCATCGTCCTGGGCAAGGGGCGGGCCGCGGCCTCCGCCGAGGCGGCCATCGCCACCGCTTATGCGGCTGGCGAGGGCGATGAGTTCATCCACCCGAGCATCATTGGCGGCTATCGCGGATTCCAGCCGGGGGATGCCCTGATCTCGTTTAACTTCCGCAAAGACAGGCCCAGGGAGATCGTTGCCGCCCTGGCCAGCCAGACCTTCGACGGGTTCGATCGCGGCGGCTCCGCCATGGCCGAAGTTACTTGCATGATGGAGTACGACCCGAAGCTCCGGCTGCCCTTTGCCTTCAGACCGGAGGCCCCGGCGACCACCCTGGCGAGGCTCCTGAGCGATGCCGGCATAGCCCAGTTCCACTGTGCCGAGACCGAGAAGTACTCGCATGTGACCTACTTCTTCAACGGCGGGGTCCGAGAGCCGGTACCGGGGGAAGAGCACCGGATGGTCCCATCGCCGCGGGTGGCGACCTACGACCTCAAGCCGGAGATGAGCGCCCGCGAGGTGGCCGACGCCGTGTTAGAGGCGATCAAAGGCGGGCGCTACGGCTTCATCGTGGTCAACTTTGCCAATGGCGACATGGTGGGCCACACGGGGGACATGAAGGCCGCGACGCGGGCGGTGGAGGCGTTGGACACGCAGGTAGGCCGGGTGCTGGATGCGGCCGTAGCTGCCGGCTGGTCCGCCATCGTCACCGCAGACCACGGCAACTGCGAGCTGATGCTGGATCCGGAGACCGATGAGCCACATACGCAGCACACGACGCTGCCGGTGCCCTTCTTGGTGGTGGACGAGTCCCGTTGGCTGCTGAGCGCCGGCGGGGGCCTGGCAGACGTCGCCCCCACGGTTCTGCAGCTCTTGGGACTCCCGGCCGCGGGAGCTATGACCGGCCGCTCCCTGCTGCTTGCGGAGCAGGCGGTCAAGCCGGTGCCCGCCGTGGAGCGTCTGAACGCCGCCTGACGAGGCCCGGATCCCCGGCGACACAAGGTTCGCAAGGTTCGGTTCAAGCGTGGATCGTCCCTTAGGCCCCTCGCCGGTGAATGCGGCCATGTCCCATATTTCGACCGGGTGCGCCCCAACCTGGCGCAAGTCGGTGGCCGGCCGCACCGAATTGGTCCGCGGCCCAAGTGGCACCTCACCCCCGAGACCCGTTAGACTCACGCCCCCACCCGGCCTCGCGTCCCGAGCGGCGCGCCGACCGGCGTATACGAGATTGCCTGGACAAGTGGAAGCCATCTCCCCATGCCATCGCAGACCCTGACCCTGGTCGACGCTGCTGCGCGCGGCGTCGGACTCGACCCCCTGACGCTGCACCGGCCGAAGGCCGCCGTGCCCTTCGCGGGCAAGTTTCGGGTGATCGACTTCACGCTGGCCAACTGCCTGCATTCGGGGCTACGCCGCATCCTGGTCCTGACCCAGTACAAGTCTCACTCGCTGCATAAGCACCTGCGCGACGGCTGGAGCGTCTTCAACCCCGAATTGGGGGAATTCATCACCCCAATCCCGCCCCAGATGCGGGAGGGCCGGACCTGGTATGCGGGCAGCGTGGATGCGGTCTACCAGAATCGCTACTTGCTGGAGCGCAGCCACGCGACGGACATCCTGCTCCTGGCCGGGGACCTCATCTACCGGATGGACTACGCCGAGTTGATCCGCGCCCACCGCGAGACGGGGGCGGACGTGACGGTGGCGACCCGTCCGGCCAGCGCCGCCGCCGGTCTGGCGGAGCTGACCCTGGATCCGGAGGATCGCGTCCTCGGTCTGGCGCAGGTGGATGAGGCCTGGATCGAATCGGGAGAGGTCCGGGCGGTCATGACCACCATGGGGGTCTGCGTCATCGGCAAAGCCCTGCTGTTGGAGGCCCTGGATCATCGCTCCGACCAGGGCCCGCCCGAGCGGGACCTGTGGCGCGACTTGGTCGCCCCCCTCACACAGACCCGGCGCGTGATGGCCTACCGATTCGGGGAGACACGCGGGCGGGTCACGCCCGACCGCTACTGGTGCGACCTGAGCAGCATCGATGCCTACTACAGGGCCAACATGGCCCTGCTGGAGGCGGATCCGCCCCTCGACCTCTATCAGGAGGACTGGAACATCCGCACCCACCAGGGCCAGTACCCGCCGGCCCGGACGGTCCCCGGGCAGTCCGGGACCGAGGGCATCTTTGTCAACTCCATGCTCGCCGCTGGGACAGTGATCACGGGAGGGGGCGTCAGCCATTCCGTCCTGTTCCCTCGGGTGCGCGTGCGCGACGGGGCCATTGTCGATGCCGCCATCCTGTTCGATGGGGTTCAGGTGGGGGAGGGCGCACACCTGCGCAACTGTATCGTCGAGAAGGATGTAGTCATCCCCCCCGGCGCCCAGATCGGCTTGGATATCAAGGCGGATCGGGAGCGGTTCATGGTCTCCGAGCGCGGCGTGGTGGTGGTGCCCAAGGGATATGTCTTCTGAGTCTGGGATAGGTCGGCATGCGTCAGCGGATCGTTCCGGGCCTCCTCATGGCTGTCCTTGCCCTGTCCGGCTGTGGTGGTGGGGGGGGGGAAGAGTTGATCAGGGCGGATGAACTCCCCGTCGCCTGTGTCGCCAAACCCAAGCCAGGCTACTGTTCGGGGTCCATCTACAAGTTCTATTACGACTACCGCGAAAACCGGTGCAAGACTTTCTATTGGAGCGGCTGCGGCGGCCACGTGCCTTACCAGACAATGACGGAATGCCAAAAGCAGTGTGAAGGGAGGAACTGACCGCCGGTCCCTAATCCCAGTCGGCGGTGACTGGCCCCATGACTTACGCACTCCTCAAACTCGCACACCTGCTCGGCGCCATCCTGATGGGTGCGGGGCTCATCGGCGTCTGGATGGCCGACCTGAGGTCCAGACAGGTGCGCCAGCTTGACGCCTTTTCGGAGGCCGTGCGCAATATCGCGGTCTTCTACGACGGGATCGTCGTTCCAGGGGCCTTGCTCCTCCTGGGTTCCGGTTCTTGGATGATCGTCCAGTTCTACGGCGGGTGGGGCTTCCTGGAGGTCCCCTGGCTCCTCGGTATGGTGGTCCTGTTTGCCTTCGAGTTCATTGAAGGCAATACGGTGACCCGGATCTATTTCATGCGTCTGCGGCGCTTGACCCAGGCGGCGCGACAGGCCGGTGACTTTACCCCGGAGCTGGAGCGGGCCCGGGGTGAGGGCGTCGCTATCTTCACTCACTTTCTCGACCTGGCGATCCTGTTTCTGATCGTCGCCCTGGGCGCTGTCAGACCGACGGATTGGATCCTGTTTCTGTCCGGCTCCGTAGCTGCCGTGCTGATCGCTACGGCCCTTACCCTCGTCGTTCCTCGTTTGTATCCGTGGGGCAGTGAGGTGCGGCCGGAGGCCTGATCGCCGCTTGCTGCCATCGCGCAACTCGGAGCCTGGCCTGCGAGTCGCGCCTCCATGTCTCGGGCTAGGGGACACTGCCCGGCGGGACCGCTTCCGTCATGCACGGCCGCCCTGGTCGCCGGCCTCACCGGGCCCGAGGTCTTCTGGCCTGACTTGCCTGGCATCCTCGATGGTGACGCGCAGCGGCTCGCGCGTGTCCAGGTGCAGGTCTCGCTGCGGGAAGGCGATGACGATGCCCGCCTGCGAGAACTTGCGGTTGATCGCCTTGTGCAGGTCCGTGATGGTCGCGAGCCGGTGGTCGAGATCGTCGATGAAGACACGTAGGATCAGGGTCAAAGCGTTGTCGCCGAAGCCTTCGAAGCTCAGGATCGGCTTGGGGTCCTCGAGCACGCGCTCGTTCTCCGCCGCCGCCTCCCGCATCAGGGCATGGGCCTGCTCGACGTCGGTCCCATAGGCCACGCCCACCACCACCATGATCCGTGTGATCTGGTCGGAGAGGGACCAGTTCAGCAGCCGGCCGGTGATGAACTCCTTGTTCGGGACCAGGAGCTCCTTGCGGTCCCAGTTGCGGATGGTGGTGGCGCGGATACGGATCTTGGTGACCACCCCATCGGTGTCACCCACCGTGACGATGTCGCCGACCCGCACCGGCCGTTCGAACAGGATGATCAGACCGCTGACGAAGTTGGCCACGATCTCCTGCAGACCGAAGCCGATGCCCACACCCAGGGCGGCTACCAGCCACTGGACCTGGGACCACTGGGCGCCGAGGGTGTTGAGCGCGAGCAGGGTACCGACGGCGACGATGGCGTAGGTCGTGAGGGTCGTGACCGTATAGCGGCTCCCGGGCGCCTTTTGGAACCGCTCGACTAGGATCATGTCGAGCAGCGCGGGCAGCCGTTTGGCGAGAACCACCATGGCGGTGAGGTAGATCAAGGCGAGGCCGAGGCTTGCCAGGGTGATCGGCTGGCGTCGCTCCTCGCCGCCAATGGTGGCCGTAGAGTGCCAGAGAGTGACCTGATCCAGGATCTCCAACGCCGGCAGCACCCCTGCCCAGATGAGGTAGAGCCCCAGCAGGGCCAGGACGCTGATGGCGACCTTGACCAACTCGCGGCTGTCCTGCGTCAGCGCATCGAGGTCCACATCGGAGTACTCGGACGGCACCACCGCTTCTGCCTGGTTGGCATCTGTCCCCTTGCGGGCCGCCCGTTGCCGCTCCAGCACCGCTCGGCGGGCCAGACGCCAGCGCGCAAGCGTCAGCCAACGCAGAGCCAGGGCGCGGAGCAACACCAGGGCGGCCACCAGCCACAAGGTGGACAAGAACGCCCGTGCAATGATGACGGCGGAATAGACATAGCCGTCCAGAACCAAAGCCAGCAGCACCAGGGGAAAGGCCACGAGGATCGGGAACCAAAGTGGCTGGGTACGCATCAGGAGGGTCGCATCGGGTCGAAGCGGCCCGTGCGCCAGCGCGCCCCGTTTGGGGTGGAAGACGCGGTAAAGAAAAATGGCAAGCCCCAGGGTGGCGACCAGCAGCGCAAGCCGCGTGACCACCCCGCCCGTTGCGGCCGGGTTCAGCGCAATGGACAGCTGCGCGACAACCTGCGCCGGGACAGAGACCCAGAGAAGCCACCCTAGCCCCGCCCCAAGCCGCCGCGCGCCGGGTTCCGGCCAGCGAAAATGGACAATGGCCAGCCCCAACGGCAGACAGATGGCGCGTAAGGCGCGAATGCCCCAGAGCACCAGGGCGGTGTGGGTCAGGGTGAGCCCCGCGGCGTGGGACAGATCGGTGCCCTGACCCGCGGCCTGGAGCTGCCAGCCGATTGCGCCCAGCAGCAGGGGCAGTGGTGCCGCTGTCACCAGCGATAGGATCAGGGCGCGCAGGCTATGAGCGAATCGGTCGGTGGCCGGCTTGCCGACCTGGGCCGACGTGGCCCGGATCGATGCGACCAAAGCCCGGCGATTCCACACCAGAGCGGCGGACAGGAACAGGCTCAGCCAGACGACCGGCGAGGTCGCTACCTGTTCAACCAAGGTACGTTGCAACTCCGACCAGCGGGCTGGAGAGAGGAGAGACCGGACCTCGCTCGGCAGGGTCGTGAGGTCCGCCAGACGGGTCTCGGCACCCGTACTGAGCCAGAACAGGTTCTTCTTCAGAAAGTCATCGTAGGCGTGGGCCGCCGCCAGCATCTGGCCCACGGCGGTATGCAACCTGCGCAGCCGATCCAGATAATAGCCCTCGGCCTCCAACTGCTCGCTGAGGAGGCGTTGGCGCTGCTCCACCAGGGCGCGGAGCTTGGCGCGGACCTCAGGCGCCTGGCCGGCGGACAGCTTGGCGAAAAGCTCCGCGGGGAGCCTGGCCGCCAGCTCCGCGACGGCGCGGTCCAGGTCGGCCAGGCGCGCCGCCTCGTCCAGATGGCGCAGGCGGCTCAGGTTGACGGCCGCGATCTGCCCCTCCAAGGCGTCGGTCCTGCGGGCGTAGACCTTGAAGTCCGGCAGCGCCGCGCGGTGCTCCAGTAGAAGCTGGCCCAGTCCTGGGGTCAGGCCGCTGATCTCCCTGGCGGCTTGCTCACGTTGGTAATCGGCTTTGATCCGAGCGGTCAACCGTTCCGCCTGGGCCTGCTCCTCGTCCAACGTGTTGAGGCGGCTCGCGATCGCCTTCAGCTCATCGGCGAGCTCGGCGTTTTGCTCGGCGAGCCGCAGGAGTACGGGGTCAGAGCCGGCGGTCGCTTGCAGCATCGCCGCCGCCGCGGTCTTGGCCTCATGCGCCTCGGCCTCGCGCTTGGCGTTGACGAGGGCCTTGAGCGCCTCGACCCGTCTTCCGAGTCGAACGGCATTGACCGCCTCCTCGTCTTGCTTCGCCGCCAGCAGGTCCATCCGCATCGGCAGGCTGACCAGCTCCTGGTCGAGGGCCCTGATCTCGGTGCTCAGGGCCAGGTAGCGGGTCTCCATAGCCCAACGCCGTGCTTGGGTCTGAGACAAGCCCTCGTCGCCGGAAGGTTCGGCCTGCAGGGCGGCGGCAATGGTCTCCTGCTGCTCCTGGCGCGCCGCGAGCCGCTGACTGATCGCCGCGGGCCGGTTCTGGTGATAGGCGAGTTGGCGCCCGAGGTCGGAGCGCCGGGCATTTGCCGCCGCGAGATCGGCCGCCACTTTCTTGAGCTGAATCTCGATCTGCTCGAGCGGCATACCCAGATTGGCGTCCGGAGGTCCCAGTCCCTCGGGGTCCTTGGCGGTGGCGGTCCGCTCGCGGATGCGCTGCG
>JBFZCW010000270.1:0-7968 GCA_041307765.1 Chromatiaceae bacterium | reverse complement strand
AGGAACATGGCGATTTGCCGGGCGGAGGTGGCGATGAGCTTGGCCTGGAGGATCTCCTCCATCTCCGCCCTGGTGTAGACCTGGAGGCGCTTCCAGCGTCGGATGTCCCGGGCGACCGCATCCGGCTCCGCGCCAGCCTTGAGCCGCACGAGTATGGCGTTGACGTAGGGATTCACGCCCTGGGAGGCGATGACCGCCTCCAGCAGCCCGGGGGCGCCGGGGCGGTTGAAGGCAGGGTTCTCGGCGGTGCGGCGACGCTGGTGAACGATGGCGTCGTTGTCCTTGAGGAACTGCGCCTCCTGGGCGTCCCGCAGCGGGATGAAGACCATGGGGTCGCCCCCAGAGGAGACGGTGCGCCGGCTCAACCCGACCACCGTGTACAGGTTGCGGCGGATGCGGATGCGCTCGCCGATATGAAATCCGCTGGCCAGGTCCGCCACGGCCTCGTAGTGACCGCGGGTGATGTGCCGCCCGGCCACCAGAAAGGTCGGCTGCCCAGACGCCCCCGGGCCGCCGGGGACCACCCCCACCACCATGGCACGCACGTCCCGCCCACCCTGCCCCACCAGCATGGTGTGGTAGGTCACGTTGGCCGCGCCGGCCACCCCGGGCATGCCGAGTATCCCCCGGTAGAGGTCGTCGTAGAGGCTGGAGGACTCCGCATAGGGGCCCAGGGTGTCCTTCTGCACCACCCAGAGGTCTGCCCCGCTGTTGTCGAGCAGGACCTGGGCATCGTCCACCATGCCGCGGTAGATCCCGGCCATGGACAGGGTCACCCCGATGAGGAGCCCAAGCCCCATGCCGGTAAGGACGAAGCGGCCCCAGGCGTGGACAATGTCGCGCCCGGCCAGGCTGATCACGGCGCCACCCCCGGCAGGCGCTCAACCACCTCCACTCGGCTGTAAGCGCTCAGTGCGCGCAGGCTATAGACCACCACCCGGTCCCCGGTCCGTACCCCATCGAGGAGCTGAACCCGGCCGTCCAGGTCCGTCGCGCCCGCCCGCACGTCGACGAAGCGTAAGCCTTCTTCTCCAAGCCGCCAGACCCCGAGGCGGCCATCCACCCGGTGGACGGCGGCATTCGGTACCACTGGGGCTGGCGGCAGCTCGGCCAGGGCCACCGTCACCTCCGCCAGCTCGCCCACGGCGGGCAGGGAGTCCGGCAGGGTCGAGAAGGAGACCTTGGCCAGCAGCTCCTCGGTGACCGAGTCGGCGCGCGGCTCCACTCGCACGACCTGGCCCGCGAGGATCTCGCCCGGCCGGGAGCGAAGGGCAATGCGTGCCCCCAGACCGGCGCGAAGCCCCGCGGCGTTGAGTTGATCGAATCGCACGTCGACCCAAAGGCTCGCGGGGTCGACGACCTCCACGACTGACTGCCCCGCCACCACGGTGCTCCCCGGCTCCGCGTCGCGCGATACCACCAGGGCATCCACCGGGGCGAGCAGACGCAGGTTGGACCGCTGGCGGACCAGTGCCTCCCGCTCGGCACGCACGCGCTTCAGCTCCTGTTCCGCGGACTCCAGGTTGGCCTCGGCTAGGGCAAGGCCCGCCGCCGCCACCTGGGCCTCCTGGCGCTTGGCGCCCGCCGTGTCCTCGCTGGCCGTGCGGGCCTGCAAGAGCTGCTCGTACCGGTGCACCTGGGCCATCGCGTAGTCCTGGCGGGCCACCGCGTCGCCAACCTGGGCGTGGGCTGCGACCACCCCGGACTCGGCCCGCCGCAGGGCCGCCTCCTGGGCGGAGACGCGGTCATCCAGGTCCACCGGGTCCATCTCGCCGAGCAACTGCCCGGCCTTCACCCGGTCGCCCACATCCACCTCCACCCGGCTCACCCGCCCGGCAAAGGTTGGTCCGATGCGATAGGTCGAGCGCGCCTCTACCGTGCCGACGCCGAACAGGGCCGGGGCGACGGGGACCTCGGTGACCGTGGTTAGGGTCACCGGTACCGGGGCCAGGGGGCCGGACCTCAAGGCTGCGTAGCCGAACAGGACGAGGAGCGGGACCAGAACCCCGAGCAGCGCGAGGGTGCGGGCGTTGATTTTGCGATCCGTCATGGCGTACTCCGGGGTGCAGTGAGGGGCGGCCAGGACACCCGGCCAATCGTCCTGCGAGCATCCCCGCGGCCGGGTGCCACTGGGTGACGTCGCCTGCTGCGTCGGCGCCGAGTGGAAGCTCGACCCGCACTGAACAGGACGCACACAGCGGGCCGGGATGCCTCAGGCCCACAAGACCCCCGGCCGGACTCAGGCCCCGGGCGGGGGTTCGTCCTCGCGGTCGAATCGCAGATGGGGCAGATTGGCGAGCCCCATGACGTGCAGGACGGCCCCTGCCGAGAGGAAGAAGACGACCGCGGCGGCTAGGCTGGCAATCACCGGATGCTCCCCCCCCAGGTCGCCGAACCGCCACACCAGCGCGACCAGGCAAGTCAGGGCCCCGGCGTAGCTCGACCAGGCTGCCGCGCGGCTGACCCGCTGCCAGGGCCCGCGGGGCCTGAGCCTGACAGGCGCCGTCATGCCTGCCCCGCCGCGACGCGCCCAGCCACTTTGCCCGCCAGCTCGATCTCCCCATCGGTCAGGTAGCGCCCCGGGTCCTCCGCCCAAGGGTCGCCGGACAGCTGGAAGGCGCGGGTGCGGGTGTTGCCGTTGCGGATACCGAGGTAGGTGCGGGCCGCGCAGCGCCCCTTCCCCGGGCGCCGGCCCTGCTTGAGCCCTGCCATCAACGGATCCGCGCGGTCCTCCCAGATCGCCGAGAAGGGACGTTCGCGGACACTGCCCAGGCTGTGGTTCCACCAGGAGGTGTCCGGGTGGACGGTACCCAGGTTGTCGATATTCGCGGCATTGACCCCCGAGGCGTTCCCGCCCCAGCCCCGCAGCACGGCGGAGAGGGCCGCGACGCGCCCCGGGAAGCGCTGCTGTGCCCAATGCAGCAGGTAGACGGGGTCGGCGTCGCTGTTGCCCGTGACCAGGTCCATGGCAACTCCCGCCTGGATGCGCCCACAACAGGTCTCGAACAGCAGGTCCATCGCCTCCCGGGTCATCCGGAAATGGGCGTCGTCGCCCCGGTTGGCATTGCCCCGCCCGGCGTAGTTGAGGTGGGACAGGTAAAACTTGTCGATCCCTTCCGCCTGCATCAGGTCCAGCAGCCCCGGTAGGTCCTGCGCTTTGTCCTTGGTCAGGACGAAGCGCATGCCGACCCGGATCCCGGCGTCGCGGCATAGGCGCATGCCCTGCAAAGACTCGCGGAAGGCCCCTGGCCGGCGGCGGAAGCGGTCATGGGTCGCCTCCAGCCCGTCCCGGCGGATGGCGGTATTGAGGCTCGCCTCCGTGGGCGTGGCCAAGACGAACCACATGTTCAGGGGGTGGTCGCGGCGATAGTTGTGGGCCACCTTGGGGCTTGCTTCCAGCATCCGGGCAATACGTTCGAAGTCCGACTCCGGGACGGCCATGGCTGCCAGGGTGAAGCGCCCACCCAGGCGCTCGGCGTCATAGAGGGGCCCGAACCGGGTCAGGAGGCCCGCCTCCAGCATCGCCCGGAAGGTCGCGATCAGGGTCCCCTCCTCTGTCCCGAGGTCGTCGCCAGCCTCGCGGTAGGGGCGAGGAGCGACCGGAAACCCTCCCTGGAACCGGTTCAGGAAGGCGCGCCCCACTGGGCTGGGTGAATGCATCGTCGGTACCTCGCGACTGGCCTGGACCAAGCCCGCACTCTGGCTCGCGGGGGTTGGCTGGCGACTGGATGGGTCGTAGGGGAAGCTAACCGGCCCTGGATGCTTGGCCCCTTGATGCAGGTCAAACCGATGCCGACCACTGCCCCCTGGCCGACGCCCACGAGCGCAGGAGCCCCGGCGGGCAGTCACGACGGGCTAAAAGCGCACATCGAACATGGAAGTATTCGCTTGCTGAACAGCTATTGCCAACTAGACTAGTCGGGTATGCGGTGCGAGAGAATAACAAGGGAATTCACGAAAAAGTCACCGTTGGCAGCTTTCGTGCTGTCTAATTACAACAGCTTGGGAGGCAATCATGAGCATCACACGAAGAACATTCGTCCGGGCAGCCGTCACGGGGGCGGCGGTTTCGACGAGTTTCGCCGCGGGTGTGTTGACCCCTCGCGGGGTCAGGGCGGCACTCCCGCCAAAGACCTTCACTTCTGGGGCCCCTGCTGATGCGATCCGTATGGTCCTGGGTACTGACCAGAGCGTACTGGACGCCGCAGTAGAGCTGGACGTAGCCGGTATGGCGGAAATGGCGGACATGGTACCCCTGTCGGTGAGGACGACCCTGCAGAATGTCGAATCCATCACCATCGTTGCTGACAAGAATCCCAACCCGATCATCGCGCACTACCGCGTCGACTCCCGACTGGAACCCTACGTTGCGACCCGTGTGCGCTTGGCCCAGTCGTGCCAAGTCCAGGCGTTGGTAAAGGCTGGTGGGACGGTCCACCGCGCCGCAAAGGACGTAGAAGTCGGCATCGGTGGCTGTGGCGACTCTGAACGATAGCCATGACCGTGGGAGCACCTCTCCGCCAGCCCCCTCGCTGTGATGGGTCCAGGTGCGCGGAGCGTTGGTACCGCGGCCACCCGAAGCAAAAGTGAGCGCCTTGGCATCCATCCAGGGTCCACAACAGGAGACATACCGATGTCCGATAGCATCCGAATCAAGACGACAAAGGTCGACGGCGGCGTGGTGGTTCGCGCGCTGATCAATCACCCAATGACCGCGCCGCGCATGGACCCACAACTGAGCCTCATGGTGCCTGGGCATTTCATCGAAGAAGTGACAGCGCAGCTCAACGGAGAAACCGTGCTGAGCGGCGACTGGAGCGCGGGCGTGGCCCGAGATCCTTACCTGTCGTTCAAGATACGGCAGGCGGGCAAAGGCGACGTCATCCGACTCAGTTGGGTCGACAATGCGGGAAACAGCGCTTCGTCGCAGGTGACGGTCAGCTAAGGAGCCTCTGTTTTTTCAGCTTTTCCCGCGGGTCGGTGTGAATGGCGAGCGCTTCATGCCGGGCCGGGCATTCACCCCGTCCGGCATGTTTCGAGATAGACCGCCACTTTCGATCACCGACCCTGCCGCCCTGGGCCAGCTCGCGGGACCCTTCACTCACGGTCAGTCTCGCTGGATGCCCCCGTGACTAACTCAACCCGCGTCAGAGCCATGGACCCCTGCGCCGTGATGCGGACGTACAACTCCGTCGGGGCATCGACCTGAAAGGCTAGCACCTGGCGGTCGCCCGCAGGGACCATACCCTGGTGGTCGACCTCATCGAAGCTTGCGGCGACCAGTTCCGCACAGGCCTTGGTGCCGGGGTGCAGGCCGTCGATCCAAAGGCGGTGAGGACCGGGCGCCAGAAGACCCAGTGGCAGAAAGTAGGCGGTGCCGTCGGAGGCACGCAGGCGCCCCAGGGTGTCCCCGCCCCAGGTTCGGTCCCTCGCCAGGGCGAGCGGCAGGGGATAGAAGGCACATTGCACCTTCATGTACCGCAGCAGATCGCTCAGATGCCGAACTGTCTCCACCGGGAGGGCTCCGCCATGGCGGCGAATGTGCTCATCGGCCGCATCCTCGCCCAGATTGAAGCTCAAACGCCCACTGCATTCCCCCTCGTGGCAGCGGGCGCATTGGGTGTTGAATGCGACGGCCGACTCGATGGGAATCGGATCGGAGGCCGCGACGGCCAGGGGGAGGACCAAGACGGCAGCCAGCACCATTTGCCTATCGCGCCGGTTGGGATTGCACATCGGGTTGGGCCCTGGGATCGTTGACGGGGCGTCGCTCAGTGACTGGTCCCCGCCGAGTGACTGATCTTGTTGTAGACATTGTACTTGCCGGAAGGCTTGTTCATCGGCAGGCGCTTGACCTCTTCCAGCGTCGCGGCGTCGTAGACCACCAGGGCCCCGTCGGGGGCTGGCTCGGAGATGCTGAGCAGGGCGTACTTGCCGTATCGGTCGAACTCGACGTGCGCAGCGGTCTTACCCGGGGTCGGGCGGAGCGTCCGGGCGATCTCCAGGGTGCCCTTGTTGATGACATGGACGGCGTCCTTGTTGGGACCGAAGTAGACGTCCACCCAGGCGTAGGGGGTCGCCTCGTGGCTGCGCATGAAGAAGCCGGGGCCCCAGGGTCTCGATGCGCTTGATGGTGCGCCAGTCCTGCAAATCGATGACGCTGACCTCGGCCTTCTTGATGTGTGGGGTCGCGAGCACGGGCCGGCCCTGGTAGTCCCAGGTGATGCCCGAGGCGAGGTGGGGCATCCCGTCCAGGTTCAGGTCGGAGATCTTACGCCCCAGGTCCATGTGGACCACCTGGCCCGGGCGGCCGTCGCGGGAGGCCCCCAGGACGATGCGGTAGGCTGGGCCAAAGGAGAAGTCGTCCAGACAGTCGGTGAGGTGGATGCGACGAACCAGAAAGTGCCCGCTCTGGCGCGCGATATCCTCGTCCAGCGCATAGTCGTGCATGGGGCCGTTGTAGACCGGCAGCGGGTGGTCGCGGTACTGGATCTCCCAAAGCTCGGGGATGTCCTTAAGGGCAGCAATGAAGCTGGGCCGCGGCGGGGCATCGTAGACGGCGCTGACCCGCGACCCCTTGCCGGCGTCGTCCTGGACGGGGATGACCCTGATCGGGCTGAGATCCACAGCGGAGAGCAGGACCAGGCTGTGGGGCAACGTGTTGGCGACCATGACATAACGGCCGTCGGCGGAAACCGCCAGGTTGCGGGTGTTGATCCCGGCGCGGATCTAGGCGACGGTCTGGAGGCTGTAGAGGCCGAAGCGGCTGACGCAGCCATCGCGGGAGGCGAAGTGGACGAAGCGCCCATCGGGCGAGAACTTGGGCCCCCGTGTAGCGCGAAGCGGGTTGGGAACCGGTGGATGGGTTTAAGCCTATCGCCGTCGAGGATGGTGGCATGGTGATCCCCCAGCTCAACGACGACGAAGAGATTCAACGGATCCGCGCTAAAGGCCGGTTTGTCCCGCAGAGTGGCCGGGTCCACCGGCGCGAGGCGGGACTCGCGAATCTCCTCCAGGTCCCAGACTGGGACCTCGGGCAAGGGCGTGTAGACGAGCCCCACTAGGGCCTGGATCTCCTCTGCGGTCAGCTTGTCGGCAAAGCCCTGCATCTGGCACGCGGGGCGGCCCTGGGCGATGGTCTGCGCCGCCTCGTCGCGCTTGAGCCGGCCCAGGTTCTCTGGGAGCAGGGCCGGCCCGATGCGTCCCAAGCGGTCCGGACCGTGACACTCGGCACAGTGGCGCTGGTACAGGTCCGCGGTGGACTCGGCCGCGAGCGGACCGCAGACCAGGGTAAGGCCGACGAGGACGAGGGTTTGCGGGTACCACATGATGGGGGGTCGGTCAGGGTTGGGGCGAGTCGATGCGGTAGGCGGCGTGGCAGGCAACGCAGTTGGCCATGAGCTCGCCCAGGGCAGCGAGGGTCTGGCTCGCATCGCCCAGAGACTCGGCGTCCAGGGCCAGTTGGTCGAAGCGGCTATGGGTGTCGAAGCCCAGTTGTTTGAAGCCCAGGGGGAGCTTGCCCACGAGGCTTGCCGGGACCGCCTGCTGCGCCGCCGCCCCAACCCCCCGGGCAGCGGCAGCGGCCGTGGGCACATCCCCCTGGTTGGCGGCGACGACGATCTGCTGCGTGGCCTGGAGGAAGGCACGCATCTCCGCCAGGACCAGGTCGCGCTCGCCGGGGTCCAACAGAATGGCCGTGCGCCCGTCGCTGGCGGGCGCCACGGACCCGCGGACCAGGAAGAGATAGAGGGTAGCCGTCAGGGCGAGGGCCAGCAGCGCGGTCAGGGTCCAGCACAGACGCATGGTCGGGGTTGCTCCGGGTCAGGGTCGGCGGCCGTCATCGGCTTGAAGGGAGCGCCGAGGGAAAAAGGTCAGGGTGACCAGCCATCGCCGGGAATCGCCGCGACGCGATTGGGGAGGTCGCCCGGCCAGCGGGTGGGCCACCCCGAGTTTGGTGCCGGCGCGGTG
>JBFZCW010000269.1:0-9460 GCA_041307765.1 Chromatiaceae bacterium | reverse complement strand
ACCCAGGCTCAACAGCAGGCCCAGCCAAAGGAGCGGTTGGGTGATGGCGTCGGGTAGCAGTTGGGTGTCCAGGTCGATCCCCGCCAGGGCCACCAGCCCCCAGGTCAGGACCAGGGCCGCTGCCGTCTCCCACCCGGGCCCGAAGCGCCAAACGACTGCGACGGACAAAAGCGCCGTGATGGCCTCGATCAGGGGATACCGCAGACCGATGCTCGCCCCGCAACCGGAGCAGCGCCCGCGCAAGAAGAGGTAGCTCAGGATGGGAATGTTCTCCAACGCGGTGATGGCGTGGCCGCAATGGGGGCAACGGGATCCCGGATACGCCAGACTCAGGCTACGCGCGCAGCCCTGGCCCGGCACCTCACCCTGGACCTCGGCGCAGTCGCGCCGCCACGCCTCGGTCATCATCCTGGGCAGGCGGTGGATGACCACATTGAGAAAGCTGCCGACCACGAGGCCGAGCAACAGGGTGCCGGTGTAGCGCAACACCGGCTCGTGCAGCAGCAGATCGATCGAGGGCATGGGGCCGCCTTGCGGAGGGCGCGCGGAATCGGCGGCTTTCAGACCACGGCGGCGAGCTTGAAGATGGGCAGGTACATGGCAATCACGAGGCTTCCAACCAGACCGCCGATCACGACCATGATCAGCGGTTCGAGCAAGCTGCTCAGGCTGTCGACCGCGTTGTCGACCTCCTCCTCGTAAAAGTCCGCAACCTTTCCAAGCATCTCGTCCAGGGCGCCGGACTCCTCGCCGATGGCGGTCATCTGGATCACCATGTGCGGGAAAAGGTCCTGCTGGCGCATGGCCAGCTGCAGCGCCTGACCCGTGGCCACCTGCTCGCGCATGCGGTTGACCGCGTCGGAATAGACGACGTTGCCGGTGGCTCCGGCGACAGACTGCAGGGCCTCCACCAGGGGCACACCGGCGGCGAACATGGTCGAGAGGGTCCGGGCAAATCGGGCCAGGGCGGCCTTGTTGAGGATGTTGCCGATGACCGGGATCTTGAGCAAGACGATATCCAAGATACGGCGGAACGTGGCAGAGCGCTGGAATAGGTTTTTGACGAAGAACCCAAAGGCTGCCAGGCCAAAGCCGACGGCCCACCAATAGTCGCGCAGGAAGTCCGAGATCGCGATCACCAAGAGGGTGAAGGCAGGCAGGTCCGCCCCGAAGCTCGTGAAGAGCGCCTTGAACTGCGGGATGACGAACAGCATGATCACGACCGTCACGATGATGGCAACACCGATGACTGCGGTGGGGTAGAACATCGCCTTCTTGACTTTGCCCTTGATGGACTCGGTCTTCTCCTTGTAGGTCGCGATCTTGTCCAGCAGGATGTCTAAGACGCCGGCCTGCTCGCCTGCGGCGACCAGACTGCAGAACAGGTCGTCGAAGTAGAGCGGGTGCTTGGACAGGGCCTCTGCCATGGCGGTACCGCTCTCGATGTCGGCCTTCATCGACAGGATCAGATCCTGCATCGAGGGGTTGTCGTGCCCGCGTCCGACAATGTCGAAGGCCTGGACCAGGGGCACGCCCGCAGCCATCATCGTCGCGAGCTGGCGGCTGAAAATCGCAATGTCCGCACTCTTAATCTTCCTTTTGACAGCAAACAGGGGCTCAGCCTTCTTCTTGAGCTTGGTCGGGTTGACACCCTGGCGGCGCAGCTCGGCGCGCACAACGGTCAGGTTCGGTGCACGCGTCTCGCCCTTGAGGCGCGCGCCGCGCCGATCCATGCCCTCCCAGGCATAGACGTGAGACTTTTCGGCCTTGGGTACCGGCTTGGGCGGTGCCTTGGTTTTTTGGGTCGCGGCGATGGCCATAATTAATCCTTCGTGACTCGGTTGACTTCCTCGAGGGAGATGATCCCGGCCTTGACCTTGCGCAGACCCGAGGCCCGCAGATCCCCCACACCCTCCCGGCGCGCCTGATCGGCTAGCTGCATAGCGTTACCGCCCTCCATGATCAGGCGCCCAATGGCGTCGGAGACGCCCATGACTTGGAAGATGCCGATACGGCCCTTGTAACCGCCCGTGCAACGCTCGCAGCCCACCGCCCGATAGATGGTCAGGCCTTCATCGATCTCCTCGTGGGTGAAACCCTCTTCGATCAGGGCCTCCCGAGGCAAATCCTCGGTCTCGCGGCAATGGACACACAGCTTGCGGGTCAGGCGCTGGGCCATGATGAGCAGCACGGACGAGGCGATGTTAAACGGTGCCACCCCCATGTTCGCGAGCCGGGTGAGGGTCTGGGGCGCATCGTTGGTATGCAGGGTCGAGAGGACCAGGTGGCCGGTTTGCGCCGCCTTGACGGCGATCTCGGCGGTCTCCAGGTCGCGGATCTCGCCGACCATGATGATGTCCGGATCCTGCCGCAGGAAGGACCGGAGCGCTGCGGCGAAAGTCATCCCGGTTTTGGGATTCATATTGACCTGATTGATCCCGGGGACCTGGATCTCCACCGGATCCTCGACGGTCGAAATATTGACGTCCGCCTTGTTGAGAATGTTCAGCGCCGAGTAGAGCGAGACCGTCTTTCCCGAGCCCGTGGGTCCCGTGACCAGGATCATCCCATAGGGCTTGGCGATGGCCCGCATGAAGGCCTCCCGCTGCTCTATTTCAAATCCCAGATTCTCGATGCCGACCTGCGCCGACGACGAATCCAGGATGCGCAGCACCACCTTCTCCCCGTAGAGAGTCGGCAAGGTATTCACCCGGAAGTCGATATCGCGGGAGCGGCTGAGCTTGAGCTTGATGCGCCCGTCCTGGGGTACCCGCCGTTCGGCGATGTTCATACGCGACATGACCTTGAGGCGGGCCACCAGACGCGCGGCGATATTGACCGGCGGGAAGGCCACCTCGCGCAGCATCCCGTCCTGACGGAAACGGATGCGGAAGGACTTCTCGTAGGGCTCGATGTGGATGTCGGACGCGCCGCCCGAGATCGCATCCACCAGGATCTTGTTGACGTAACGAACAATGGGTGCGTCATCGACGTTGAGGTCTTTGTCGTCCTTCTTCTCATCGTCCTCATCGGCGACATCGAGGTGGTCCAGATCCGTGTCCATGAGCCCCGTCATGGTGGTGTCCTGGGCCTCGATCACCTGCTCCATGGCTGCCGCCAGCTTGTTCTCCTCGACCAGCACAACCTCCGTGGTCAAGCCGGTGTTAAAGCGCACGTCCTCCAGAGCTTGGTCGTTGGTCGGGTCGGAGAGCGCCAGGAACAGGCGGTTGCCCCGCCGGAAGATCGGCAGCGCCCGATGTTTCCGGATCAGCTTCTCATCCACTAGGTTGTGCGGCAGATCGGTCAGGTCGATGGCATCGAGGTCCATCAGAGGCACGCCGAACTCGTGCGAGGCGGCAATGGCGATGCGTCGGCTGTCCAGCACCTTTTGCTCGACCAGGTACTGGACGAACGGCTGTCGGCGCATGGCGCACTCAACGGAGGCGGTCTGCGCTTGGGTCTCGGAGATCAGCCGATCGCGCACCAGGCGCCCCGCCAGACCGGACAGCTTCAATGTGCTGGGATTGGTCGCCATGGGAGCGCCCCTACTCTCGCGTCGAAGCCAACACTATTGCACATCACCGGTTGACATTGAAGGCAAGCCGCACGTTATTGGCCACCAAGCCGTTGTCCTTCTGTTCGCTCTCGTGGACGTAGAATTCCAGGATGGTCTCCCGGGTCGCAAGCAGCTCCTCGGTGACCTCGTCGGCGAGTTCGTTGACGTGGCAGAAGACGCTGGAATAGGGCGAGCCCTCATCGCGCGGGTCGGTTATCCAGAGGTCAGGCGAGATCTGTTTAATGAAGCGCAGGAACCCGTATCCCTTGTCGGCAAGCCACTTGGTACAAACACCGCGCACGCAGGACCCTGGAACACCCCACTCGTTGCGCGGCTCGTAAAAAACCGGCAACAGGTCCGGAATCAGAAAGCCGGAATAGAAGGCGTCGACCTCCTGCTGGAGCTGGCGCGAGACGTTGCGAAAACCGATCAACTCCACCCGGCAACCCTTGTTCTGTAAAGCGGTCACGACCTGTATGAAATCGCCATCCCCCGTGACCAACAGGACCTGATCGAGCTTGTCGGCCTGGAGCATCGCCTCCACTGCCATGTCGAGATCCGCGTTGGCCTTGGTGGTCACGTTGCCGGCCTCATCCGTATAGCGACGCACCGGCTTGACGAAGATCTTCCACCCGAAGTCGCGGACCATCTGCTGGTAGGCACGGGACTTCTTGGCGTACTCCGAGTCCTCCTTGGCGCGGTCGACATCGAAGGCTTGATAGGTGTTCAGGCGCTGAAGCGTGCCACCCTGGCGGCCGGCGAAACGCCGCAGTACGTCGTAGCGCATCTGGTAGCCGCCGTTGTACCGCACGTTCTCGGCATCGACAAAGACGCCTACTCTCAGATCTTGACCCAATTAACAGAACCCCCGGAAAAATAGAACCCAATTCGTCGGATCCGTGGCAGCGGAGAGACCGCCCCCGCACGGGCGGGGGCGGGCGGCCTCAATCTACCGCCTGCGGCATCAGCGGTTCTCGCGGTTCTCGATCAGCTCATTGACCACAGTGGGGTCCGCCAGGGTGGAGGTATCGCCCAGGGTGTCGATCTCGTTGGCCGCGATCTTGCGCAGGATACGACGCATGATCTTGCCCGAACGCGTCTTGGGCAGACTCGGGGCCCACTGGATGATATCCACGATGGCGATGGGCCCGATCTCGCCGCGCACCATAGCGACGAGCTCCTTCTTGAGTGCGTCGGTGGGCTCCACGCCGGCCATAGGGGTCACGTAGGCGTAGATGCCCTGGCCCTTGATGTCGTGCGGATAGCCGACGACGGCCGCCTCCGCGACATGGGGATGGAGCACCAGGGCGGACTCGATCTCGGCGGTCCCCAGACGATGGCCTGAGACATTCAGCACGTCGTCGATACGCCCGGTGATCCAGTAGTAGCCGTCGGCATCGCGCCGCGCCCCGTCACCCGTGAAATAGGACCCAGGGTACTGCTTAAAATAGGTGTCGATATAGCGCTGGTGATCTCCGTAGACGGTTCGCATCTGCGCCGGCCAGGGCCGGGTCAGGACCAGAGCACCCTCGCCTTCACCCTCGATGATGGAACCATTCCCAGCATCCACCAGGGCTGGGACCACGCCGAAGAACGGTTTGGTCGCAGAACCGGGCTTCAATGGGGTGGCACCGGGCAGGGGCGTGATGAGATGCCCGCCGGTCTCGGTCTGCCACCAGGTGTCGACGATCGGGCAGCGCTCGTCGCCCACCACACGGTAGTACCACTCCCACGCTTCCGGATTGATGGGTTCGCCCACGGAGCCCAGGATCCGCAGCGACTTGCGGGATGTCTTCTTGACCGGCTCCTCACCGGCGCGCATCAGCGAGCGGATGGCGGTGGGGGCGGTGTAGAAGATCGCCACGTTGTGCTTGTCGATGACCTGCCAGAAGCGCGACATGTCCGGATAGTTAGGGATGCCCTCGAACATGATGGAGATGGCGCCATTGGCCAGCGGGCCATAGACGATGTAGGTGTGCCCTGTGACCCAACCCACGTCGGCGGTGCACCAGTAGACCTCGCCCTCCTGGTAGTCGAAGGTGTACTTGTGGGTCATCGCCGCGAAGACCAGGTAGCCGCCGGTGGTGTGCAGGGCACCCTTGGGCTTGCCGGTGGAGCCGGAGGTGTAGAGGATGAACAGCGGGTCCTCGGCGTCCATCTGCTCGGGCTCGCAGACCTCGGAGGCGGTGGCCATGAGGTCGTCGTACCAGACATCCCGGGCCGGGTTCCAGGCGACGTTGCCGCCGGTGCGGCGAACGACCAGGACCGTGCTGACGTTGGGACATTCCTCCAGGGCTTTGTCGGCGTTCTTCTTCAGCGGGACGTGGCGCCCGCCGCGTACACTCTCGTCGGAGGTGATGACTACGCGGCAGTCGGAGTCCAGGATGCGGTCACGCAGGGAGTCCGGGGAGAAGCCGCCGAAGACGATGGAGTGCACCGCCCCAATCCTGGTGCAGGCTAGCATGGCCGCCGCCGCCTCGGGGATCATCGGCAGGTAGATGCACACTCGGTCGCCCTTCTTGACGCCGCGGGACTTGAGCACGTTGGCCAGCTTGCACACATCGCGGTGCAGCTCGCGGTAGGTGATCTTGCGGTCCTCGGCGGGATTGTCCGACTCCCAGATGATGGCGACCTGATCGCCCCGAGTCTCCAGGTGGCGATCCAGGCAGTTGTAGGAGACGTTGAGCTTGCCCCCCTTGAACCAGGCGACGTGCATGTCCTCTGCCGCGAAGCTGTAGTCCAAAACCTGATCCCATGGCTTGTACCAGGTCACGAAGCGCTCGGCCTGCTCCGCCCAGAATCCCTCGGGATCCTCTACGGAACGGGCGTATAGGGTGGCGTACTGGTCCTTGTTGATGTGCGCCTTGGCCGCGATGGCCGTCGGGACCGGATAGACCTTGTGATCTGACATAAGTTGGATTCCTCGTTGGTGGTGGTCTCGGCGCCGCCGTGTGCGGCGGTCGCCTGCGTTTAAGGGCGCCATGTGAGACAGCGGCCAATACTAGTCCGTCCATCCGCCATCCGCTACCAACCGGGGGTTCGCAGTGGCCGGCCTGGGCATCCGGCCCCTTGGGTCAGGCGAGCAGCTCCCTCAACGGGAGGTTCCGCCCATCACTGAGGTTCCCAGCCTGGGCCAGGAAAAGCTCCGCCGCCGCCAAGGCGTCGTACAGAGCATTGTGGGCGGCGTAACGGGGCAGGTTGTAGCGCTCCCCGAGGGCGTGCAGGCGCAGATCCGACCCCTTATAGGCGATCTGCCGCCGTTCAAACTGCCGCTGCGCCAGGGCCTGGGTGTCCACCACCGGGACTGCAAAGCCGGCCCCATAGACTTGGCGGCAGGCCATGCCGATGAACCCCATCTCCACCCGGGCAAAGTGGGCGATGAGGACCTTGCCCGCCAAGACCCTCAGCACGTCGGCCAGTACGACCGGCAGTTCCTCCCCGAGGGCCGCCTCGTCATCGGTGATCTGATGGATGATCGCGCTGGCCGCCGGGATGTTACCGGCAATACGCACCACCCGATGATCCGCACTGGCCAACTCGATCCGCCCACCCCTCAGGACGACGTGGCCCACACTGAGGATGGCGTCCTTGCGTTGATCCAGCCCCGTGGTCTCCAGGTCGAGGGCCAAGTACTCCACCGCCCGCCACTCGGTCCCGGGCCCCGGGAAGGGCGTGGCCAGATAGTCCCGCAGCGGGCCCGGCGGGGCCTTGCCCAAGAGCATGCGGCGTCGCCAGTCGAGCAGCAGGGGGCCAAACATCGTCAGGCAAAGCGCCCCGCCTGATACCTTTGACCGAGGGACTCCTGCATGCTGTTGATGAGAACGAAGGCATCGCGCAGATGGCCGCGCTCCAGCGGCGAGAGGTCGTCAGGGGACAGGAAATTGTCAGCCGGCTGGCCACGCCGCAGCTGTTGGCCCTGGTGTCGGATGCGCAGGGTCCCGATCAGCTCCATGGCGTCGGTCAGGTTGGCCGCGCCCTCTCGGCTCAGTTTGCCCGCAGCCGCCGCGGCATCGATGCGCTCAAGGGTATTGACCTGCTGGAGCCCGGCCGCCAAGGCATGGACCCGGGCCATATCGATCACCGGGACAGTCCCGCGGTGTTTGAGATCGAAGGTGTGGTCGTGCTCCCCGCCGTGGATCAGGACGAAGTTGCGGAAGAAGCCCAGCGGCGGGCGGTGCTTGAGGGCATTGGCCGCCATGTAGGCGATGAAGATGCGGTTGGCGCGGCTGTGGCTCAGGACGTGCTCCTGGATCTCGTCGAACATGCCCTCGGAGTCGCGCACCGGGCGCAGATCGAAAAAGACGCTGGAGAGCATCAGGGCCATGGGGTCCGGGCGCTCGATCCAGTTTGTGAAGTATTTGCGCCAGATCCGCAGCGGCTGGCGCCACTTGGGGTTGGAGGCCATGACCTCCCCCGGACAGTAGACGTAGCCGCAGGCGTTCAGCCCGTCGTTGACGGTCTTGGCCAGGGCCGCGAACCAGGCGTCATCCTCCGGCTTCATATGATCTGCGATGACCAGGGCATTGTCCTGGTCAGAATGGGACGACTGCTCGCGCCGGGCCTGAGAGCCGCCGGCCATCCAGGCATAGGGGACGGGAGGCGGACCGAGCTCCGCCTCCGCCAGGTCCAGCAGCCGGCTGGTCAAGGCGTCCGTGATGGCACTCACCGCCTGCCCGACCTGATCCGCAGTCGCTCCGCTGGTGACCAACTGCACCTGGAGCTCGGGGACCTTGGCGCTGATCTGCACCAGGACATCCAGGGACCTGGCCTTGTGGATGTCCCCCACCAGGTAGACGGAGTTGGCACTCTGGATGCGCACGAAGTCGGAGGTGGAGACCACCCCGACGACCCGCCCTGCGTCCACCACCGGCAGGTGATGGACATTGAGCCGGGTCATGGCGATCAGCGCCTGGAAGCCCAGACTCCCCGCCGTCGTGGTATGCAGGTTTTCGGTCATGATGCGCGACACTGGCTCGTCCGCCGACAGGCCGGCGACGATACAGCGGCTGCGGAGATCCCGGTCCGTGATCATCCCCGCGAGGCGTTCGCCGTCCATGATGACCAGGGAGGACACCCGGTGCTCGGTCATGATCCGCGCTGCCTCGCGGATACTGCTGTCCGGGGTGGCGGCAACCAGGTGCTGCCCGATCAGATCGCCGACCCGCACTGTCATGAGGCCGACCCCGGCGCCAGGCCCCTCTTTTAGGGTGTCGATTGCCTTGCGCAGGCGCTGGGCGACCGAGTGGTCGAAGTGCTCCGCAAAGGCCTCGTGGCGCTCGCGTAGCGCCGCGAGCTCCTTGCACGGGAGCTCATAGGCCAGGGTGTCCTCCACCGTAACGCCTGTGTAATCCACAGGCTGCCCCTCCAGTTTGCAGCGCATCGGGCACATGTCACCCTCGGCGAGCTTGCCGAGCAGCTCGCCCGCCGGATCGCGCAGCTCCACGGCCCCGCGACGCAGGATATAGAGTTGGGGCTCTCCGCCCTGTTCCTGCGGGGGGAAGGGTGTCCCACGCCGGAGATAGCGCACCGCAAGCTTGCGCGGGAGGCGGTCCAGGGCCTGACCGGGCAGCAGGTCGAAGGGCGGGTGGGTTGCGAGAAAGTCGCGGATCTCGGTCAGCTCGACGTCCATCGGTTCCCCGGCGGTGCCGGTCCGGGTCTCGCCCCGGACCTCTTGGTCCAACACAAAGGCCCCGCCGGAGCGGGGCCCTGGAGCCGATCAGGCTGCCCCGGTCGGACCTCGCCTCAGTGAGCGACAGCCTCCCCGGCACCGCGCGGAACGCGGATGTCCTCCACCAGATGCTGAATGTGCTCCGGCGGCGGCGGGGTTATACGCGAGACCGCCCAGGCGACGATGAAGTTGAGCACCATGCCGACGGTCCCGATCCCCTCGGGCGAGATCCCCAG
>JBFZCW010000268.1:0-5331 GCA_041307765.1 Chromatiaceae bacterium | reverse complement strand
GCCCTGTCGCTCCGGCCCCTGGCGCACCAGGGCCATGGCCCTCATCAGGGCCGCAGGGGCGTTCTGCGGGACTGCGGCGTGGGCAGCGGCATAGTGCGCCAGCGCCCCCTGGTAGTCCCCCAGGCGCATCTGGGCGTTGCCCAACGCGTGATGGGCCCCGCCGTGATCGGGCTCCGAGTCCAGGGCACGGCGGTAATGGTCCAGGGCGCCTTCCTCGTCGCCTTGCTCCTCCAGCAGGGCACCCCTGAGGTACAGGCCCAGGGCGTGATTAGGGTCGTGCCCCAGGGCCTCAGTCAACTGGGCCGCAGCCCCCGACAGGTTGCCCGAAAGGTAGAGGGCCCGGGCCAAGGTGACGCGGGCATTGACGTTCCCAGGCTCCAGACCCAGGGCCTCGGTGAAGGCGGCAACGGCGACGTTGGAATGGCCGTCCCGCAGGGCTTCGATCCCGCGATAGTAGAGGGTGCGGGCCCCGCTCAGGAGTTGCGCGAGGTCGTCCACCAGCGGGTCGGCGATGCGCGGCTCACCGTCCCCGCGCAGGGCCAGGTGGGCCCGTGCCTCGTCCACCTTGCCCAGGGCACGGTAGGCCATTGCCAGAGAGTAATGGATCTGGGTGGCGTCGGGATCCTGGGTTAGAGCTTGCTCGAACACGGGCACGGCCGCGGTGGGGTCGCGCCTGGCCTGGGCGGTGCGCCCCAAGCCGTAGAGGGCGGCCCCGCGCAGCCCCGGGTCCTCGGCGGCGGCAGTCAGCAGGGGGACGGCCTCGTCCAGGCGGTCCAGGCTCAAGTAAACGAGCCCCAGCCGCAGCCGCGCAACGGCCAGGTCTGGGTTCAACCCCAGGGCACGGGCGTAGGCCGCCGCAGCCAACTCGGGCTGGGCGTCCTGCTCGTACCTGTAGCCGAGGTAGTAGGGCCAGCGTGGGTCCGTGGGGTCCAGGCGCTCTGCGTTCGTATAGCAAGCCTCGGCCGCCACCCAGAGCTTGTGGGCCAGATAGTAGCCGCCCGTCTGGCCGTAGGAAGCCGCCAGGTCAGAGTCCAGCACCCCAGGCGGAACCAGGGACTGGGCTAGGGTGTCGCCCAGGTTGGAACGTGCCTCGCCCAGGTTGCGGCGCACCACCTCCTCCGCCCGGGACAGGTCTGGGGTGGGGATGGGGACCAGGGTCACGGGGCCGGCCGGGGTCTCTCGGGTGACTTGGACCGTCAGCGGGTTGTCATCGGCCCGGACGCCGCCCAGGCAGGCCGCAAGGCCAAGGGCGGCGAGCACGGCGGCCCTCGGACGGCCGTGGCAGCGCGGCCCTCGGCGCGACGGCCCTGGCGCGGCGGGGAAGGGTCGCGTGCGAGCGACCGTTCGCGGTTGGACGCCGCTCCCGCAGTCGAGCAGCGGCGGTGCTCCCACAGCTGGCACTCCCAGCGACCGCCAGGCGACCGCCGGGCCCCTCATGGCGCAGCCTCCGGGGTCCCCTGACCCTCTGTCAACTCCGAGTAGCGCCCAAGGCCCGGGGCTGGAAATGTCTCGCGCCGGCCGCTTGGCCATCGCACCAGGATACCAGTGACCTTGGCCGGTCCATCCAGCCCGACCAGGAGTCGGGGGTCTCCGGCGCTTGCATAGCTGCCATCGGTGTGCACCCGCCGCCAGAGTGAGGGCATCCCCTCGCGGTGGACCTCTACCAGTGCCCCCTGGACGTCACGGCCATGGCTGTCGACCAGCCGCAACCCGAACCAGGGGTTGCGGTTGCCGATCTGGTTAATCAGCAGCCGCGCCGGCCCGTTGTTGTTGACCACCACCAGGTCCGCATCGCCGTCGTTGTCGATGTCGCCGAAGGCAACCCCACGGCTGACCTCCGACAGGGCAAAGACGGCCCCCGAGTCCCCGGAGACGTCAGCGAAACGTCCGTCCCCCCGATTGGCGAAGAGTTGGTTGGGCTGGTGCAATGGGTAGGGGTCGGAGGCCTTGACCAGGCTCAGGATGATGTTGACGGCGCCGTTGGCGACAAAAAGGTCCAGGTCGCTGTCGTTGTCGTAGTCGAAGCAGCCGGTGCCGAAGGCCGTCATGGCCTTACTCGGCCCCCCCAGGCCGCTGGCGGCGGTACGGTCCTCGAACCAGCCTTGGCCGTCGTTGAGGTAGAGGGTATTGGTCTCCCCGGTCAGATGGGTCATGAAGAGGTCCAGATCGCCGTCGCCGTCCAGATCACAGGCATCCACTCCCATGCTCGCCTCCGCCATGCCGGCGGAATTGACCGCTGTGCCCGAGATGAGCCCATCGTCGCGGAAGGTCCCGTCCTTCTGGTTGATCCACAGGAAATTGGCCATGCCGTCGTTGGCCACATAGATGTCCGGCCAGTCGTCGCCGTTGAAGTCCGCTGCCACCACCCCGAGCCCGGTCCCCTTGGACTGGGCGATGCGGCTGGTCGCGGAGACATCCGTGAAGGTCCCGTCGCCTTTGTTGCGGTATAGCCGGTCCGGCAGGGGCTCGTAGACCTTGGGTGAGCAGTAGTCCCGGGCGCTACTGGGGGCGTGGCAGGGCTTGTTGTTGGCCGTGGTGAAATCGACGTACTCGGCGACATAGAGGTCGAGCCAGCCGTCGCGGTCGAAGTCCAAAAAGGCGGAGCTGATGGCCAGCCGTGACTCGCCGACACCGGCCTTGGCGGTGACGTTGGCGAAGGTCCCGTCGCCGTTGTTGTGCCAGAGCATGTTCCCGCCCAGGTTGGTGAGGAAGAGGTCCGTGTGCCCGTCGTTGTCGTAGTCCCCGGTGGCCACTCCCATGCCGTAGCCGTCGGCCCGGAGCCCGCTAGCTTGCGTGACGTCGACAAGCCGCACCTGGGGGTGGCCGTCCGGACCCGCGGCCAGATCGTTGCGGTAGAGGCGGCCTTGCAGGACCTGGCCCGGCTTTGGCGGGAATCGAGCGTCGGCCAGCGTCTTGCCTTCCCCCAACATGCGGCCCTGGACCAGGTATAGGTCCAGGTCACCGTCGTTGTCACAATCGAACAGGGCTGCCCCGCCCCCCAGGTTCTCCACGAGGTAGAACTGGTCGGACATGCCGTTGAAGTGGGTAAAGTCGAGCCCCGCGGCCTGGGAACCGTCGGTGAAAACCTCCTCGGCCTGGGCCACGGCGCCGCACAGCGATAGGACCAGCGGCAGTAACAACCGAGGCATCGCGTTGTTGGGCTTGTCGAGCGGGACGGGACTTGCAAGCCCGTCCCGAACGTTTGCGGCGGGATCGTTTAGCGCGGCCTGACCGTCATCAGGCACTCCTCTTTGGCGGAATGAACCAACACCCAATGCAGACAGTGCCAAAGATATCATTTTCTCATACCTGTCCAATTCTTCCCGGCATACCCCGGAGCCCATACGTTAACTACTGCCGCCCTCCCCTTGGACGATCTCGATCTGCCGGTCTACGCTTAGGGCGCCCAGCTCCTGGCGGCTCCCATCCGGCCAATGGACGCTTACCCCATCGACCCGGTCTGCCGTCCCCAGCCCGAAGGTCAGTGGTAGCTCGACCTGGGACAGGTACCCGCGGGTGGGTATCACCTCCCGGGTCTGAGTCTGGCCACCGGCGCGGACCTCGACCCGGGCCCCGATGGCGTCGCGGTTGGCCCCCTTCCCCCGAAGCCGCAGGCGAAGCCAGTGGTGCCCGAGGGCCTGGTCGTTGCGCAGCAGGACGGGGGCCCGGTCGTTCTGAGTGATGAGCAGATCCAGGTCGCCGTCCCCGTCGATATCCGCGTAGGCTGCACCGCGCCCCACCAGTGGCCGGCCCAGGTCCCCGGTTTGCTCAGGGGCCAGGGGGACGAAGGTCGCGGGGCAGGCCTCTCCGCAGTTCCAGAAGAGCAGCGGCGGCTGGGCATAGTGCTGGCTGGGCTGGACGCGGGCGATCTCGGCCTCCAGGTGGCCGTTGGCCTGGAGCAGGTCGGGGCGCCCGTCCAGGTCGTAGTCCAGGAACAGGGTTCCGAAGGAGAGGGCCAGCCGGCTGGCTGGGCCAATGCCCTCCAGGATGGCGTCATCCGAGAACTGAGGTGGGTCGCCTGGGGAGAGGGCGGCGGAGACGTAGAAGGAGGACATCTCGTTGGCGAAGTTACCGATGGCGATGGCCAGCAGGTCGTCGTTGCGGTACCGCGCCCAATCGACCCCCATGGCCCCGGTGGCCTGGCCGTTGCGGTCGAAGGCGAGGCCCCACTCCACCCCGACCTCCAGGAAACGGCCTTGCCCCAGGTTACGGAAGGCGAAATTCTGCACCGTGTCGTTGGCCACCAGGACATCCGGGCGGCTGTCGCCGTCCAGGTCCGTGATACCGATGGCCAGGGCCTTGCCCATGGGCCGGCCGGTGGCGGGGTTGGCGACCCGGATGCCGGCCTCGGCCGAGGCATCCGCAAAAGTGCCGTTCCCGCGGTTCAGGTAAAGGGTGTTGTCGCTGCCGGCATACCCGGTCGGCGGCCCGTAGGCCCGGCCGATCCCGGTGAGCTGAAAATCCACCTCCAGGTCGATGGCCTGGGACCAGCGCACATAGTGGGCGACGAAGAGATCCAGGTCGCCGTCGCCCTCAGCGTCGAAGAAGCCCGCGGCTGTGCTCCAGTCCCCCGGTTCCCCGGCGACCCCCGCAGTTGCAGTGACATCGACGAAGCGCCCGTGGTCGTTGCGGTAGAGCCGATCCGGGCCCAGGGCACTGACAAAGATATCCACCCAGCCATCGGCGTCGTAGTCCCCGACGGCCGCACCCATGCCGTAGATCGGCTCTGCCAGTCCCGCCGCGGCCGTGACTTCGGTGAAGCGGCCTCGGCCGTCGTTGGCGTAGAGGGCGGCAGTGGGTCTCGGCGTATCGGCAGTGCGGTCCTCGGGCCAGAGGTCGGAGTTGACCAGGAGCAGGTCCTGATCGCCGTCGTTGTCGTAGTCGAGGAAGGCCGCCCCGCTGCCCATGGTCTCCGGCAGGAAGCGCCGTCCCTTGGCCCCGTTGACGTGGACAAAGTCGATCCCGGCCTCCCGGGCGATGTTGGTGAAGGCCACCGCGGGTGGTATGGCTGCGGCATTGATAGCCCGGACCTCCGGGCGCGCGAGTTGCGCCTCCGGGACCTGCACCTGGAGCGGGACCCGGCTGGCCTGCCACCACCAGGCCGCGCCGCCGGCCAGGCCGGCCAGGGCCAGGACCGCGAGGGACAAGCGCCAGGCGCGGCCGATGACGGCGTCGTCCTGGACCAGGTCCTCGGGTTCCTCCAGCGACGGGATTTCCGCCCGGTCAGTCATGGCGGTCACCGTCGTAGGCGCTATCACCGGTACGGGGCTGGGGTTCGCTAGTAGTCGTAGCCTGGATGGAGCGAAGCGCAATCCAGGGGGGCGTTTCCCG
>JBFZCW010000267.1:0-6381 GCA_041307765.1 Chromatiaceae bacterium | reverse complement strand
TGGCGATGAGCAACGCCACCAGCGGCGCCAGCCACCTCGCCATCCACCTCGCCGACCTCTGGGCGACGGTGAGCGCTTTCACGACGCACCCCCTTCCCGCAGCGCCTTTTGCACGGCGCGCAGGTCGAAGCGCACGGCCCGCTTCCCAGCCGGCACCTTCGGGATCCGGCCCTCCCGGGCCCACCGATAGATCGTGCCCCCGGCCAGGCCCAGCCGGCTGGCCAGCTCCTCGGCGGTGACGAGGGCAGGGTAGCCGCGCCCGTTGGCGGGCTCATCCTGGACGGGCCCCTCGGGCACGGGTGCCGGATCGTTCGGGACGAAGGCCGCCTGGGCCCAGCTCGGCAGCATCGGCCCCAGGGCGGGCACGAAGTGCGCAACAACCTCCCGCAGCTTCTCGTGGAGGTCGTACTGCATCCGGCCCATGCTCTCCAGCCCCCGGTCCAGGGCTTTCATCGTGACCTCGATCCCCGCCAACTCCACCGCCAGCGCCATCTGCTTTTCGTCCATGTCATCCCCCTTGGTGTAGTGTGGCCCCTCCGTGGACTCCACCACGGCAGAAGGAATCTACCTACTCCCTTGGTTTGACGCCAGCCTGACGTAGCAGGCGCCGCATCTCACGGACGCGGGCCCGCTGCATCTTGGTCTGCTGGGCCATGTGCTTCTCCAGCCCACGGTCGATGTTCGGGTTATCCTCGGGCCCCTCGTCGGGCAGCCGGCCGGGGCGTAGGTGCTCCAGGATGGCCATGCGCATGGCGGCGATCATGTCCGCGCCGTCGGCCGAGTCGTCGGACGGGTCCTGGCGCTGGGCCTCGCCTTCCCTGGGCTCGTCGTAGCCCCAGTTGTTCATCTCCCACAGCAGGCGGCTCCCCAGGATCGGCTGGCCGTCCTTGGCGGCGGTCATGCCCAGGCGCCAGACCAGCGACGCGCCGAGGTCACGGCGGACGAGGAGCGCGTCCCGGCCGAACAGATCGTTGAGCTTCTCGACCGCCCCAGCCCGGTAGGTTCGGCCCTCGATGGTCGTCTTCTGGACCGGCACCACCCGGTAGCGGATGTCCAGCTCGGCGAACTCGGGATCTGACTCCAGCCGGCGGAAGGCGGCGTTCATCTCCATGATGTCCTGGCTGGCCGCCGAGTCTCCCCAGATCCGGAGCCGCAGGACGCCGTAGCCGATCAGCACCTTGGCGATGGCCCGCGCCCGGGCCTCCAGTAGCTCCCGCTGGCTGAAATACTCGTGGAGCGCGTGGATGCGCCCGATAGCGTCGGCGCCCAGCAGGAGGAAGCTGAAGCGCCACGCGCCGAAGTCGATGCCGGCGAAGGGACGCAGCATCCCGCTGTTGATCGTGCCGGCGACTTGCTCGTTGTCCCAGGCCTGGAAGTGCCGCTCGGGATCGAAGCGCAGCGCCAGCCCTTGGGACTTGTGGAAGAGGCCGTGGAGCCGGGCGGTGAGCAGCCCCGGGTTGTGCTTGAGCTGGACCGTGATGGACTCCAGCTCCTCCTTGCGGATCGACGGGTTGTCCGCCATGCCGGCGTGGCTCACGTAAACGTCGGGCAGCTCGCCCCGCTTCCAGGGCTCGTAGATCCGGTGATAGACCCAGGTGAGGCCCTTGAGCGGCGTCATGGTGTTCAGCGTGCGCCCGCCGAAACGCACCAGCCGGGGCAGTACCTCGTCCCACACGGCCTCGGGGTGCTCCTCGTCGGACCAGAACTTGTGGATCCTGGCCGACTGGTACTTGCTCGCCCCCTGCTCGGCGCTCTTGCCCCAGATGCGGCTGACCTGGCCGTTGTCGGCCCGGATCTCGATGAGCCGGTTCGCCCCGCTGACGTTAGGCTCCGGTGCCCGGATGATGCGGTCGGGCGGGATCCAGGTGAGCAGCTCGGGCAGCAGGATCGTCTCCCACAGCTCCCAGGACAGCGCTGAGGCCCAGATGCGGACCGGTGGCTGCACCCACTGGTCGTAGGGATGGCACCCCAGCGCGAAGGCCACGGCGTCTACGGCGCCCAGGGTCGTCTTCCCGGACTGGTTCCCCCAGAACAGGAACCGATGCCGCGCCCGGCTGGCCAGGGCCCGGAGCTGCGCCTGGTGGGGATGGCCCGGCAGCATGGGGTCGGTCCGGGAGTGCAGGTACTCCCAGAGGACCGGCGCCTGGTCGTCGTGCAGGAAGACCTTGAGCGGATCCACCCGCGTCCCGCGCTGGAGGATCGCCAAAGCGATCTTGCCCCGGATCGCGCTGATAAGGTCGGTGCGGGCGAAGGTCATGGGGCCGGACGGCGTCTAGAGCCCTGTTGCAGGGTTCTCCGCCTTTCGGTTGGGAGCACCGGCGACCCCATGACCATGGCCTCAGCCCTCCACTGGATCGTAGGACGACTCGTCGCGGGGCCCCTCCACCGGCTCGTAGGTCATCTCGAAGACGTCCGGGTTGCAGGGATAGAACTCGCCATTCACTCCACGAATGATCCAGTCGTTCTCGCAGCCGAGCACCAGGCCCTCCAGGGTTGGGATCCACAACCCGATCTCACCCCTTCCGTCATCGCCCTCGTGCCCGGAGGGGTTCCCGTTTTCGTCACGGTGGACGTAGCAGAACTGGGCGTTTCCATCTTTCAGACCGCCCACCGGCATGAGGTAGCAGACCTCGCCCCAGGTGTCTCGCCGGAGTTGGGCGGCCTCCACCACCACTGGCCTCTTACGGAACCATGCCATGCTCAGCCTTCCTTCCGGGTATAGTCACTTCACCTCGCTCAGTCCAAGCGCCTCCATCATCGTGGCCGGATCCGCCGTCAGCAGCTCGCGCAATTCCTCCACGGTGAGCGCCGCCAGCTTCTGCTCGGCCTTGCTCAGCTCGATCTTGTGCGTGATCGCGAAGATCGCCGGCAGCATCCGCTCCTGCTCCCACCGGACCTGGTCGGCCCACAGCTTCTCCAGCGCGACGTAGGCGCCCGCCTTCTTGGCGTCCACCACACCCAGGTCCAACCGCTCCAGACGGTCCCGGATGAAGTCCAGCCCGCCGCCGGCACGGGCCTTGACCGCGTCCATGTAGAGCTGGGCACAAACCGTCGAGCCGTACACCAGTTCGTAGAACGTGGTGGAGCACAGGCGCGGCACGTCCGTTTCGCTCTGCGGCCCGCAAGCCCTGTTGACCGAGGCCCCACACGCGATCCGTTGGGTCACCTCCCGGAAGGCGTCGAGCATCTCCTCGCTCGGCGTCATACCGTGCGCCGGGACCTTCTCCAGACCTTCGGGCATCTACTCCCCCGTCGTTAGGAGCCCCAGCGGCCCATTACCAGGCCCGAGGGCCCGCTCCGCCGCAAGGGTTGTTGCCTTTCGCGTCGCCGCGGAAAGGAAGAGCTGCTCCGCCTTCATGGGCTCCACGTTCAGCGTCACGGCCAAAGCCTTGGCTCCCCCCGCCTGGGCGATGCACCCGCGGATGAAGTCGGGCAGCGCCTGGTACTCCCGCTGCCACGCCATCGCGTCCTCAACCGAAGCGTACATCTGCGGCACCCGGAGCAACACCCCGCGGATCGAGCGCTCCCACTCCACCCTCACCGCGGCCTCCAGGAAGTCCGCCGGCCTGGGGAAGAACTCCCGCTCGAAGAACACGACCCTGGCGGCCCGGACGAACTGCTCCGTGCCCAGCACGGCATCCAGGGCCGTCTTGTACTCCACGGCCACGTCGTCGCCCATGTCCCGGTGGAACCGCCGTTCGAGCGTCCCCCAGGCCGCGATGAAGACGTCAGCGTCGATCACAGGCTCACCTCCGTCTCCACACGGAGCTTCGCGGCCGCCGCGGGCTCCCCGTGGTCGTACAACCAGGCCGCCACCTCCCGGAGCGTCACCTGCGCCAGCGTCACCCTCGCCTCTCGGTCCCGGGCCAAATCCACGGGCGTGGAGCGCCCGGGCTGGCGTGGAAACTGGTTGGCGACCTGGAACACGAGTTTGATGTTCGGCATGTCCGTGTTCGCATACCGGCCCTTCACCGCCGGGTACCCTACCGTCTTCGCGCTCATCCGAGTGCTCCTCTCAGTCGCTGAGCCCTGGCCACCGCCTTGGTGGCGGGCGTCTGACTTCCTGCCGACACCGCCTTGGAAAACTTCCGTTCAAGGTCGAAGAGGTCGAACGGCTCTCCGAGACAGTGGGGCGCGATCTTCTCGATGCCATCCAGGGCGAGCAGCACATGCTCCCGGCTGTGGTGCTCACAGATCCGTTTCGCGGCTCCACCCTGCTTCCGCACGTCGGCCGGCTCGGGCTTGGTGGGCATCCGGTCCATCCACATTCCGACCAACTCGTTGGCGGCCATACCTCCGGGACCCCCCAGTTCGACGGCCCCCTTGCCGTTGCCTTCCGCGGGCTTCTTCAGCACTTCAACGACGGCGACCGAACGAAGTGAGGTCGTATTCTCCTCTGTCTCTGTCTCTGCCTCTGGAATAGAGTTTTGCTCGCACGATGCTAGCATGACGCTAGCGTCTTGGTAACGCTCGATGAATCCAGCACTTAGAAGTTCGGGCATGTTGAGGGCTGAGCGGGCGTTGATGCGCTGGGCAATCCAGTGGGGGTCGTCGGGGATGCGGTTGTCGAAGCGGGATGCGAGGAGCCAGATACCGACTGCGTGCCACTTGCTAGCATCTTGCAAGCGCGAAAAGGCGTAGTCGTCCAGCAGCTCGTTGTAGAGCCGGATCCAGGGAGGGTTGCGCCGCTTGTAGTGCTGGAACCGCTCCCAGTTCTTGACCCGGAGGTAGGCCGTCGGTGGCTCGGTGTTTTTCATACCTTCCCCTATCCGGAGAGGCGAGTGTTGGGCGGGAGGAGGGATAGCTCCCTTCCCCGAGCGGGTCTTGTATCCCGTGCGTCCACGGGTCCCGCCCCACCCTGCGAACATGAACGGAGAAACCCCCTACCGGAAGGGCCGGGGCTGGTGGTGGGATGACGCACCACCTTTTGGCCACGACCGATAGGGGGTCCCTCGGCAGCTCTCTGTGTCATCCTTACACCCTGTCGAAGCCGACCTGCGTTCGATGCGGGAGACGCGCTGGCGGGGCCCAGCCGCCGGAGAGAATCAATACCACCTCCACGGTCCCAACGCAAGACTCTTGACACCCGCTGAATCGTCGCTTATCTTCCCTCTCGTGTAGGTCAGGGGGCTGACACGACACGCCACTCGAAAGGATGACACCATGTCTCATGAACTCGACGTTCTCGCCAACGGCAACGCTGCCATGATCTTCGCCGCCGCCGGTGGCACTCCCTGGCACCAGCTCGGGACCCCGATTCCCCACGAGGCCTTCTACGACCTCGACTACGCCATGGAGCTGGCCGGGCTCGACTTCCGGGTTGCCAAGGTTCCCCACTTCGTCCTGAAGCAGACCTTCGAGAACGATCCGGCCGGCGCCTTCTTCCAGGGGCTCGGCTGGGTCCGCCCGATCAAGTCCAACGACGGCGCCTCCATCATCCGCACCGACCGCGACGTGATCGTGGGCACGGTGGGCAACATCTACCACCCGCTCCAGAACAGCCAGATGGTGGCCCCCGTGAAGTCGGTCGTCGCCGAGGGGCTGGCCGCCGTGGAAACCGGGGGCTCGCTCCGTGAGGGCCGGCAGACTTGGCTCCTCCTTCGCTTCAAGACCGACCGCATCCTGGCGCGGGCCAAGGAGATGGTCCACGAGTCCGGGCTCACCGCCTCGGAGGTCGCCGGCCTGGAAGACGCCCTCCTGGGCGAGGCTGAACAGGGCATCCTGCCCTACGCGCTGCTCACCACCGACCACACCGGCCGGGCGAAGGCCCGCCTCAAAGAGACGGCCATCCGGGTTGTCTGCGCCAACACCATCGCATCAAGCCTGGGCGCCACCGAGGGCGGAATGGACATCGCTGTGGCCCACAACCGCCAGGTGAAGGAAAACTGGCAGGCTGCCACGGACGCCCTCTTCCGCAACGTGGTGATGCGGTTCGTCGGGATGGCCAACTACCGGCGCATCTTGAAGGCGGCCGAGCTGGACGACCGCTCCTTCATCGACCTCGTCCTGGACGCCACGGTCCCCGTCAAGCAGCTCGAAGAGAAGATCCGCCGGCGCGACGGTACGGCCCACACGACCACCGCCCTGGAGAAGGCAGGCGAGAAGCGGGCCGAGATCACCCGCCTGTGGACCGGCGGCCGTGGCCAGACCGGCGACAAGAGCGCCTGGGAGGCGTACCAGGGCGTCATCGAGTACCTGGATCACGACGAGCGCTCCGTGGGTGGCGGCAGCGACCGGATCCAGAGCATGGTGGACGGCTCGGTCAACAAGGCCAAGACCAACGTGTTCCGCAACCTGATGGGCTACGCGGTGAACCGGGCCGAGGGCGAGGGCATTGTCGCCGAGCTGCTCGGCCGCGACACCGCCCCCGTGGTCCGGGAA
>JBFZCW010000266.1:0-5621 GCA_041307765.1 Chromatiaceae bacterium | reverse complement strand
TCGGGACCGACCTGATGCGGCTCACGCAATGGGTGCGGACCCGGGCGCCCTTTCCCAGAGACAGCTTGCCAGTCCTGGTTGGAGAGGGGGAGGGTGCGTCGCTGGTCTACGCCGCGCTGCTGCAGTCGCCCCCGCACAGTTTCCACGCGGCCTTGACCCTGGACTTCTGCCCGTCGCTGCGTATCGATGCATCGCTCTGCCCGGTGGGTACCCCCAGCGCTCCGGTCCTTCGCGACGGGCGGCCCCAGTTGGCAAAGCGGGTCGAGTCAACCTGGTTCGCGCTCGCCACCGACCGGGCCGCGGTCTGTCCTTCGGACGAGGCCGCAGCCTTCGTCGCCAGGGTGGACAACGCTCGCTTGGTGTCGGTCGGAGGTGGGCCGACCCCCGCCGCGACTGGAGCGGCTTGGCTGGCCCATCTGACGGCTCTGCTGCAGTGGCTCGATCCGCGCATCCCGGACCAGGTCGCGCCCGGCGCGGCATCCGAAGAGATTGCGGGTCTGCCCTTGACCGAGGTGCTGGCGGAGCATGGGGACCGGACCACCTTCGCCGTCATGCTCTCCGGAGACGGGGGCTGGGCGGCGCTCGATCGGGGCGTCTCTGCAGAGCTCGCCGCCCACGGCATTGGCACCGTGGGGTGGGACTCCCTCGGTTATTTCTGGACGGCCCGCTCGCCGGAGGAGGCGAGCAGGGACCTGGCGCGGGTGCTGCGCCGTTACCTGAGCGCCTGGGATAAGGGGCGGGTGGTCCTGATTGGATACTCGTTCGGTGCCGATGTGCTTCCGTTTCTTGCCAACCGCCTGCCGCCCGATCTTCGGGCATCCGTGGCCTTGGTGGTACTGCTGGGGGCGAGTCCCAGGGCCGCTTTCGAGTTTCACCTCGGTGACTGGTTGTCACCCACGCCGACGGGCAACACACTGCCCGTGGCCCCGGAGCTTCTGCGCCTCGACTGGACCAAGCGTCTTTGTATCTACGCGGAGGATGAGGAAGACAGCATCTGCCCTGGGCTGTCCGGCGCTGGGGCCGAGGTGCGCAGGCTCTCCGGCGATCACCATTTCGACGGGGACTACGCGGGCGTCGCAGACGTCATCCTGACGGCGCTGCGGGGCGGGGTGGCTGCAGAGCGAGCATCGGGCGCCGCGCCGGCGCGAGGTCCAGCGGCAGGTCGATCGCTCGGGTAAAGCCTTTGCTTCCCGTCGTGCCTCCGGGGGCCAGGCCGGGGAGGCCAAGTCCTCGCTTCAGCGGCAGGGCCGCGGGTCTTTGGATAGGGGGCTATGCCCCCGGACCGGCCCCGGCGTCTGGCCCGAACCGCAGGCGGAAGCTGGCGCCCTGGCCTGCACGGCTCTCCACTGCGATTCGCCAGCCCTGGCCATCGGCGATGCGCTTGACCAAGGGCAACCCGATCCCCTCGCCGCGCACGGTGCGCCGGCACCCGAGGTCCCGTCCGAAAAGACAATCCATGTCCTCGGGCAGGATGCCTGGCCCTGTATCGTCGATGCGGACCTCCGACTCGCTCAGGGTCACCCTGACCAGGCCCAGCTCCGTGTAGGTGCAGGCGTTGCGCAGCAGGTTGCCGAGCGCAATGGAGAGCAGCGGGCGGGCGACGTTCAATACCGGCTGCGCCTCGATGTGGTACTCCAAGGTGACTGGCTTATGACGCAGCAGGGGCCGGTGCAGTTCCACGCACTCGGCCAGCACCTCGTCCACGGCGCAGGGGGTCGGCGGGTTGGTCTGGCCCTGGCCCTCCCGGGCGAGCACCAGGAGCGCGGCGGTGAGGTCCGCCATGCCGCGGGCGGCGCGGCTGATGCGCCCAACCCGTTCCCGAGTACGGCCGTCGAGGCCATGGTCAGACTCGATGACCTCCACCGCCCCCTGGATGACTGCCAGAGGGGTTCGCAGCTCGTGACTGACACTGCTCACGAAGGTCCGCTCCCGCTCCACGAAGGCGCGCAGCCGGCGCAGATAGCCGTCAATGGTGCGGGCGAGTTCGCCCACCTCGTCGTCGGGCAAGTCTGGCGGCTCGGCAGGGACGGGGTCCGTGGGGTCGCGCCCGCGCACCCGCTCGGCGAGCCCGCGCACCGGGGCGGTGACCCGCCCGGCGAGCCACCAGCCGCCGGCTGCGGAGAGCAGTGCGGTGAGCGTCATGCCGAGGATCAGCATGAGGGCCAGGCGCTGCTCCCGCAACGCCAGTTGGGCACGGCTGTGGAGCATGTAGAGCGTTGCATCCACGCCCTGATGCACTGCGACCCGGTAGCTCACCCCCCCCACCTCCAGGGTGTAGCGGCCTTGCGGCAAATCGTTGAGCTCCGGCGGGGGCGCGTCGCCCTGGGCGGCAGGCCCTTCCGATGGGCGCACCAGGTAGCCGCGGATGGTGGCGGTCTCGGGCGGCAGGGATAGGGGGTTGCGGGAGAGTCGGGCGAGGTAATCTTCCAGCTCGGCACCCAGGGCCTCGTCGATTAGACGCTGCTCCAGATCCCGGGAGGCGAGGTAGAGCCAGCCGCCCAAGGCCAGGCTTACCGCGACGCCGAGGGCGGCGAAGCCCGCCGCAATCCGCAGTCGCAGCGTCAGCCTAATCCTGGTCATCCTCGCCCAGCCGGTAGCCGAAGCCCCGCACCGTGTGCAGCAGCGAGCGCGGGAAGGGCTTGTCGATGGCCTGACGCAGCAGGTGCAGGTGGGCGCGCAGGGCGTCGCTGTCCGGGGGCTCGTCGCCCCAGGCCGCCCGTTCGAGCTCGGCCCGACTGACCAGTTGCGGGGAGCGGCGCATCAGCACCTCTAGGAACTTCATGGGGATGGGCGGCAGGTCGACCAGTTGCCCCGCCCGGGTGACCCGCCGTGTGGCGAGGTCCATCTCCAAGTCCGCGACCCGCAGCCGTTCCGCTGTCCGTCCAGGTTGTCCTGACCCGCTGCGGCGGGCGATGGCGACGAGACGGGCCTCCAGCTCCTGGAGGGCGAAGGGTTTGACCAGGTAGTCGTCGGCCCCGCTGGCGAAGCCCTCCAGCTTGTCCTCCAGGCCGTCGCGGGCCGTGAGCATCAGGACCGGCAAGGCGCGCCCGGCGGAGCGCAGCCGCGCGCAGACCTCGAAGCCGTCGATCCCCGGGAGCATCAGGTCCAGGATCATGGCGTCGTAGTCGTTTTCCAGGGCGAACCCGAGGCCGGCGTAGCCGTTGTAGGCGATATCCAGGGTATGGCCGCGGCCCTCCAGGAAATCCGCCACGTTGGCCACCAGGTCCGGGTTGTCTTCGATCACGAGCACATGCATTGGGGCCTCCGATCCGATCCGTTGCAGCGCGGCCGGCGCGGCTCCCCGGCTCCCGTCTGCGCGGGCGTCAGCGCAGCACGGGGCGGGCGTTGACATCCTGGATCGGGCGATTATTAGGGCCGTGCAGCGCGGCGCTGAAGGACGCGACCTGGGCCTTGGAGAGGGTCATGGGTGCCTTCATTACGAGCCAGCGGACTCCCTCGGTACAGGGCGGGGTGGTCAGGGAGCCGTTGTAACGGTAGTAGTCGCGATCCGCCGGAAGCAGGGCGGCGGGATCGACCCGAGCTTCTAGCGGCTGTTTTGCACTGGCCTGCTTGGGCATCGTCCCCCATAGGGCGGCGACGGTGGGGTTCGCCTCGCCGACATCGAACATGACGCCGATCACCGCCAGATGGCCCTCGGCGTCGCTATGCACGAAGTGGGCCTCGAGGGCGTAGGGTTTGCCGTCGATCAGGTTCTCGCTCGGGGCATGAAAGTGGAACTGCTTGAGCTCGAAGGTCTTGCCGTCGAGGGCGAGTGTGCTCCCAGGCGCCACGTTGACCTGGATGGTATGGCCGTTGTTCAGGATCTCGGTCCCGGCAGTGCCGTAGCGGATCGCCAGGGGCGGCAGCTCGGCGTCGATGGTGGCGGCAATGTCGATGGGGGACTGGTTCACGCCGGTGGTGCAGGGCGCGAACTTGGGATCGAGCTCGCCCCAATGGGCGGGGCCCGCCTCGCCGGCATAGCCCCAATGGGTGCCGGAGTCCGCTTGGGAATTGGCCGTTGCCAGGACGAGAGCGGCGACAGCGCAGGACAGGGTGTGTTTCAGCATCTGAGACTCCTAGTGGAAGACGGGCAGTTGTGTTGGATCGGGCGCCCTGGACGCCAGGCAAGGCGTTCCGTGGGTGTCAGCGGATCCCCAATGGCGATACCCCGATCAGCCAGGTGTGCAAGCCGCCCACGAAGGCTCCGTAGAGGGCCAAGCCGGCAACGAGGGCGATCCAGTCGTTCGCCTTGCCCGCCGGGGCGCCCGGGACGCGAGGCGGTGTGCGGCGCTTGAGCGAGATGCGGTCCGCCACGGCCCAGGCAAGGAAGGCTCCGAACAGCATCACGTCCGCCAGGTTGCCATTGGCGAGCAGGTGGGCGAGGGCCCACAGCTTGACCGCGGCCAGCATGGGGTGCTTGACCGTGGTCTGGATGCGGCCCGGCAGGTAGGTAGCGAGGAGCAGCGGGAAGACCGGCACCATGAGCAGCAGGGCCAGGTGGCGCGTCCACACCGGCGGGGCATAGAGTGCCACCGGGTCCTGCCGGGCGAGTCCGTAGCCCCACACGATCAGCAGGAAGCCAGCCAGGCTGGCCAGGGAGTAAAGCCCCTGCCAGGGGACCGTCCCGAGGCGTGCGGCCGTCCGGTCCCGCCAGGCGGGCGCCAGGATGCCGACCGAATGCACGCCGATGAAGAGCACGAGTCCAAGGATCAGGAGGGTCATTGAGTCTATCCCCGTTGATGGTCGAGTTTGGGGCTCGGGCTGTCCGCCTTGAGCTGCCAAAGGTGTCGCAATGCTACCCGATTCCGTCCCGGGCCGCCGGGCCAGGTCAGGCCTGGCGCGAGGCGTCAAGCTCCAGGTCCAGGGTCAGGTCAGGGTCCAGGGGCCTGGGGCCGTACCAATCGAGCCGGCGGGCGATGACCATCACGAGGGCCAGCAGGCCGAAGAGGAGGACCGAGCCGATGAGCAGGCCCTGTCTTCGCTCACCAGCGCGGCGGTGACGAAGGCCGCGGGGGCCTTGGCCGCCAGGGCGGTAATCTCCCAGCGGGCGCTGAAGCCGTCGGGCTCGATCTGCGGGTCCCGCGGGGCGGGAAGGAAGGAGCCGCTGAAACTCGGGTGGGGCCAGGCCGACCTGAGCCCCACTCGGGTGGTGTCCGCCAGGGGGATGAAGCTCAGGCACTCGGTCCCGCGCACCGAGAGGCTCAGCGTGAAGGGCAGGGACAGGGTCGACCCCGGCTTGATTCCGTCGAGCTCGGCCCGGATCCCGTCCGACATGGCGGCCAGGCCGCTGCCGTTGCGGAAGCTTAAGCTCCGTCCGTCCAGGGTCATGCGCGGCGCGCTCGACAGCCCCCGGGTATCGGTGACGAGAACGCTGACGAACGGGGTCCGCCAGGTCAGCCGGACCCCTTCGCGAAGGCCCGGCAGCGCCGGCTCGGCCGGGACCTCGAAGCGCCCCGTCAACTTGGCCGCCAGGTCGTAGACCAGGGCCTTGAACAGGCCGCGGCGCTTGTAGTCTGTGGCCGACTGGGTCTCCCAGTCGGCCTCGCTGGGCAGGACCACCCAGCGCCGCTCGCTGCGGCGCTGGTACTCCCGCCGGGCGCGGTTGGAGGTCGTCGCGGGGG
>JBFZCW010000265.1:0-16731 GCA_041307765.1 Chromatiaceae bacterium | reverse complement strand
ATCGAACCAGTCGCGGATGCCGCGGTTCTCCGCCAACCGTTGCCCCAGGACCCGCGCCAACTCGCCCTTGAGCCAGTCCCCGACCGGCACATGGAAGCCGCGCTTGGGACGCTCCAGGTGGCCCGGCGGCAGGCGCGGCTCGGCCCAGCGCTTGAGCAGCCACTTGCCCTGGTGGCGACGGACCTTGAGGTCGTCCGGGAGCGACAGGCCGAACTCGACGAGGCGGTGGTCGAGGAAGGGGACTCGCCCCTCCACTCCGAACCCCATGAGCATCCGGTCGGTCTTGACCAGCAGGTTGTCGGGGAGGGCCGTGACCAGGTCGGTGTATTGGCGCCGCTGCATGTCGGACCAGTCCCTCGGGGTGGACCGCCAGGCTGCCAGGAAAGGGGCACGGTCGCTGCCCGGGGCTCCGCGCAGGGCCGGGCCGAAGAGGAGGCGGGCCCAGTGCCGGCGCCACTGGCCGCGAGCGCGGAAGCCGCCGCCGCCGGGATGAAGCAAGGCCTTGAGCCAGCGCTCCGCCGCACGGGGGTGATAGCGCCGGTAGCCGGCGAAGGCCTCGTCGCCGCCCTCCCCGGAAAAGACCACCTTGACTTCGGCCCCGGCGGCCTGGGCCAGTATCGAGGTGGGCAGGCTGGCATAATCGCGCATCAGCTCGTCGGCGCACCAGATGCTGTGAGGGATGCGTCCGAAGACCTGGGGCAAGGTCAGCCGCAGCGGGGTATGGTCGAGGCCGAACCGCGCAGCCACAGTTGCCGCCTCGTCCAGCTCGTCGGCCATGTCTGTCCCCAGATAGCCCACAGACCAACTGCGGATGCGCCCCGCCCCGTGGGCGTGGAGCATCGCCGCCAGCACGGCGGAGTCCACCCCGCCCGACAGGAAAAGCCCGAAGGGGACGTCCGAACGCATATGCTCGACCATGGCCGCGTCCATCAGGCCGTCCAGTTCCCCCAATGCCTCTTCCGGGGTCAGTCTGCGGGGCGTCACGTCCAGCGCCGACCAGTAGCGCAGCCGTTCGACGTGCAGGTCCGCGCCGATCAACAGTACCTCCCCGGGCAGGACACGCCGCACCCCGGCGATGACTGTCTCCTCACCGCCGGCAAACTGGTTCTGCAGGAATTGCCTCAGGGCCCCGGGCTCGACTTCGGGGCGGCCCGGGAGGATGGGCAACAGAGCCTTGATCTCCGAGGCAAACGCGACTCGGTCCGGGAGCCGGACATAGAACAAGGGCTTGATCCCCAAACGATCGCGACCGAGGATCAGGAGCTCCTCTCGGGCGTCGTGCAGGGCGAAGGCGAACATGCCACGCAGCTCGGTGAGGAACCGGAGCCCATGAACGGCGTAGGCGTGGAGGATGGTCTCCGAGTCGGACTCGGTCTGGGGCTGGCACCCGTGCTCGCGCAGGGCCGCGTTCAGCTCCAGGTAATTGTAGATCTCGCCGTTGGCGGCCAAGGCGAGGTGACCGTCCCGGGAGACCATCGGCTGGTGCCCGGTGGAGAGGCCGATAATGGACAGCCGGGTCTGGGCCAAGCCGACCGGGCCGTTGCAGTGGATACCCCGATCGTCAGGGCCTCTGTGGGCCAGGCAGGCCGCCATGCGGCCCAACTCCTCCCGATCCGGGCGCGCGCCGCCGCGCAGGATGAAGCCGGCTATACCGCACATGGGGGAAGCGATGCGGCACTGGCCTGGGGGTCGGGCATCAGGGTTGGGGTCTCGGTGGGGCGGCGGGTCGGGCGCAGCCTATTGTGGACTCGCGCCTGTGGGGGTGACAAGGAAGCCGGTGGCCGTCGCCCCGCCCGAGTAGGTGCCGCGGGTGGCGTTTCGTTAGCCCAGGGCGCGCTGCAGGGCCCCGCCGATGTTCGCAAGCAGGCGCTCGATCGGCCGCTTGCGCCCCGTGTACTTGAGGTGCAGCAGGTCGGCCTCGGCTTGAGTCTCCAGCAGGTAGTCGTCGCTGGTCTGGATGGCATCGACGAGCCCCAGATCCAGGGCCTGACGCCCGTGCCAATACTCGCCGGTGGCGGCTCTGGTCAGGTCCAAGCCCGGGCGGTACTCGGCGATGTAGTCCTTGAAGAGGCGATGGGTCTCCTCGATCTGCTCGCGCAGCTTCTCGCGGCCGGCCTCGGTGTTTTCACCGAAAAGGGTCAGCGTGCGCTTGTACTCCCCGGCGGTGTGCAACTCGAAATCCACGCCGTGGCGCTCCAGTACGCGATGGAAGTTGGGGAGCTGGGCCACGACCCCGATGGATCCCACCACGGCGAAGGGGGCCGCCAGGATGCGGTCGGCCACGCAGGCCATGAGGTAACCGCCGCTGGCCGCGACCTTGTCCACCGTGACCGTCAGCGGGATCTTGTGGGCTCGCAACCGGGCGAGTTGGGAGGCAGCCAGGCCGTGCTCGGCCACCAGGCCGCCGGCATTGTCCAGGCGCACTACGACCTCGGCAACTGCTCCCTGCGTTGCTCTACCTCGGGCCTCCTTGCCCTCGTCGGCAACTGCTCCCTGCGTTGCTCTACCTCGGGCCTCCTTGTCCTCGCCGACGGTTTCTCCCGCCACCAAGAGGACGGCGGTGATGCACTCGCGTAGCGCCGTCACCTCGCTCGCCTTGATGTCGCCGCGGAAGTCGATCACGAAGACTCGCCGCCGCGCTTTACCCCCGGCCTTCTCGCGGGCCTTGTCCTCCTTCTGCTCCGTGCGGACCGCCTTGCGGTAGGCCTTGCCGGAGAGGGTGGCGCGCTTGAGGGCGCGGCCAGTCTCGCGGTACCGATCGTTGAGGTCGGTGATCTCGATGTGCTCTTCCGCGGCCTGGGACCCGCGGCGGGCGCGGACCACCGCGACCAGCACGGCGCCGACCAGGGCCGCGATGGTCAGGGCCTTGGCGAGGAACAGGGCGTAGGCGATCAGCGCGTCGGTCAAGGGCTGGCTCTCCGGGGGCAGGGGCGTCGCGGCGTCTCGTTCAGACCGCGATGGGGGCGCGAATGGCCGGCTGGGGGGCGTAGTCGGCGATCTGGATGTCACTCAAGGTGTAGTCGAACAGGCTCGCCGGCCGGCGGCGCAGCTCCAGCTGGGGCAGGGGTCCCGGGGCGCGGGCCAGCTGGGCAAAGACGATGTCCTCGGTCAGGTGGTTGCGGTAGAGGTGGACATCGCCGAAGGTGTGGACGAAGTCCCCCACCCCCAGGTCGCACTGCTGCGCCACCAGGTGGGTCAGCAGGGCATAGCTCGCGATGTTGAAGGGCACGCCGAGAAAGAGGTCCGCGCTGCGCTGATAGAGCTGGCAGGACAGCCGCCCCTGGCTCACGTAGAACTGGAACAGGCAATGGCAGGGGGCGAGCGCCATGCGCCCGGCGCGGACGTTGTCCTGGGGGCTGCGGGCCTCGTCCGGCAAGTCGGCGGGGTTCCAGGCAGAGACCACCAAGCGGCGGGAGTCGGGGTGGGTACGGATCCTGTCCACCAGCTCCGCCATCTGGTCCAGGGTGCGTCCGTCCTGGCAGGGCCAGCTGCGCCATTGCCGCCCATAGATGGGTCCCAGGTCTCCGTCTGGCCCAGTCCACTCGTCCCAGATCGAGACACCGCGGGTCTTGAGCCAGCTATTGTCGGTAGATCCAGAGAGGAACCAAAGCAGTTCCAGGATCACGCTCTTGGTGTGGATGCGCTTGGTGGTGAGCAGGGGGAAGCCCTGGCGCAGGTCGAAGCGCAACTGACGCCCGAAAACCGACCGCGTCCCCACACCGGTGCGGTCGGCCTTGTCGGTGCCGTTGTCGACGACATCGCGCAGCAGGTCGAGGTAGGTCTGCATTGCTTCCTCCCGATGGGGCCGATGGGGCGGGGGTCTATGGGCACCCGCCCGGGTCAGGGGGTCGCCGGGCCCAGCAGCAGGGTGCGGGCGTGCATCTCCTTAGGGATCGGCAGCCCCATGAGTTGGAGCACGGTGGGGGCGACGCTGCCAATACCGGCCCCGATGGACAGCCGCCATGGGACCTCGTCGGCGACCAGGCAGGGGACTGGGTAGAGGGTGTGCTGGGTGTGTGGATCGCCAGTCACGGGGTCCACCATCTCGTCGCAGTTGCCGTGGTCAGAGGTCAGGATGATGGAATAGCCAACCTCGCGGGCCGAATCCAGGACCCTGCCCACCTCGCGGTCGAGCACCTCCACGGCCTCGATGACCGCCTCGCGCACCGCCGTGTGCCCGACCATGTCACCGTTGGCGAAGTTGACCACGATGAAGGCAAAGCGATCGCTGCGCAGGGCTGAGATCACCTGATCGGCGACCTCGGGGGCACTCATGGCCGGCTGGAGGTCATAGGTGGCGACCCTGGGGGAGGGGATGAGGCCGCGCTCCTCCCCGGGCACTGGTTCCCCGTGTCCGCCGTTGTAGAAGAAGGTCACGTGGGCGTACTTTTCGGTCTCGGCGCAGTGGAACTGGGCCAGGCCTGCGTCGCTCACCACCTTGGCCACAGTCACCTCGGGCATCTCGTGGTCGAAGGCGTACGGCAGGCCGAAGCTGGCGCTGTACTCCATCATGCAGGTCACAGGCGCCGGCGGGAAACTGCGCCGGTCGAAGTACGGAAAGTCAGCGGCGTAGAGGGCGGTGACGATCTGGCGCGGGCGGTCCTTGCGGAAGTTGAAGAAGATCACCTGGTCGCCCGGCCGGATGGCCTCCCCGCCGGCAATGACCGTGGGGCGGATGAACTCGTCGTCTTCGTCTGCGGCATAGGCCTCCTGGATGCCCTGCCGCAGGGAGGCGGCGGGCCGTCCCTCCCGGTCGACCATTGCCCGCCAAGCCATCTCCGTGCGCTCCCATCGATGGTCGCGGTCCATGGTGTAGTAGCGCCCAGACAGGGTGGCAACCCCGCCGCCCACTGCCGCCAATGCTGCCTCCAAGGGGGGAAGGTAACCCTCGCAGGAGCGCGGCGGGGTGTCGCGCCCGTCGGTAATGACATGGACCTGGGGGCGGGCGCCCTGCTGCCCGCACAGGGCGATCAGGGCCAGCAGGTGGTTGATGTGGCTGTGGACACCGCCATCGGAGACTAAGCCCATCAGGTGCACCGGGCGCCCGGCGGCTGCGGCGGTCTTGGCCGCTGCGATCAGGGTGGCGTTCTCGTAGAAGCTCCCGTCCGCAATGGCGTCGTCGATCAGCACCAGGTCCTGGCGGATGGTGCAGCCGGAGCCCAGGGTCATGTGCCCGACCTCGGAGTTGCCCATCTGGCCGTCGGGAAGTCCCACCGCGCGCCCAGATGCCTGCAACAGGGTGTGGGGATTCATCGAAAAGTAGCGATCCAGCCTCGGCGTATCGGCGATGGCGACGGCGTTGTTGGCCTTGCTCGGGTTGGCGCCGAAGCCGTCGAGGATGATCAGGATCACCGGTCGTCGGGGTGCCTTAGATTTGTCGGCCATGGCGGGTCTCCAGAAAGGGGCGGGAAGGGGCCGCGAAACTGCCTAGTGTAGCCCGACGGGATCGCCGATACCCGAGCCGAACCAATCCGCGATCGCGACGCCTTTGGACTAGGGCGGGTTGCCCAGCGGAAGAAATTGCGCTGCGCCTGCCGATCATCAACAAATGTTAATGTTACCGGTTTATGATGTGCAGAGCTTTCCAACCCATGACAACCCTTCACGGCGAGCCGTATCCATGAGCCGATACCTAGCGACACGATGCATCCTCCCCATCCTAGCCATGGTGGCGGCCCCTTGGGCCGTCGCTGATGCCCCGGTCGAGGTGGCCGGTTCGGCCACCTTCTACCCTCTGGCCCAAGAGGTCGCGCGGCGCGCCTCCGCCAGCCCAGACGGGGGCGACTACCACCTCAATCCGACCGGGACCCTTGCCGGGATCGCCGCTCTCTGCGCCGGGGATGGCCCGGGCTTCCCCGAGATCGTCAACGCCACGCGGCGCATGCGCGAGGCTGAGGTCGCCGACTGCAAGGCCCACGGGGTCGACGGCCTCGTCGAGGTCAAGGTCGGCTACGACGCTGTGGCCTTGGTCGTGGCTGCCCCGGGCCCAGGCACAGCCCCCGTGACGGCGCTCGGCGTACGCGACCTCTACCTGGCCCTCGCACGCCGGGTGCCGGACCCGCAGGGCAGCGACCGGCTGGTCTCCAACCCCTACCGCACCTGGCATGAGGTCAATCCCGAGCTACCCGATACACCGATCCTGGTCATCGGCTCAGCCACCGCCACAGGGACCCGCGACACCCTCGCGGAGCTCGGCCTGGAGGCCGGCTGCGCCCAGATCGAGGCGGTGCGCCGGATCATCGGGCGCAACCGTCACCGCATGGTGGAGCTGTGCCGACCGCTGCGGGAAGATGGGGCCTGGCGCGAGCTGGCCAGCGGCGACGCGGACCTGGCCCAGGCCCTGCGGGCCGATCCCAAGGCCGTCGCCGTGACCGGCTGGCACGCCTTGGCCGGCAATCGGGCCGGGCTCAAAACCCTGGCGGTGGAAGGGGTGCCCCCTAGCCCGCTGGCCATCGCCACGGGCGTGTACGCCCTCACGCGCCCGATCTATGTCTACTTCAAGAAGACCAACCTGGAGTCCCTGCCTGCGGTCCAGCGCTATGTGGCGGAGGTCACCAGTGACAGCGCCTGGGGTGAGGGCGGGTACCTCACCGCTGCAGGTATGGTCCCCATGATGGTGGACGAGCGTCAGAAGTACGGCTACATCGCAGAGCATTGGGTCGAGCCCGCCTGCCCGCCCTTCTGTCGCTGACCGAGGTGCAGGTAGGCACGGACCCTAGGGGTACCGAGCCGGTCGGAACTCGGGTCGCGAGCGCGCGGTCGGACGCATCGATCGTCGAGTCTAGTCAACACGAGAGGGCCCGGTATCCGGGCGACTGAGGAGGAATCATGCCAACCAAAAGAATCATCGCGTTCGTCATGGCCGGTGGGCAGGGGTCGCGGTTGCAGCCACTGACTTCGGCACGCTCGAAGCCCTCGGTGCCCTTCGGCTCGCGCTACCGCATCGTGGACTTCGTCCTGAGCAACCTGGTCAATTCCCAGATCCAGACCATCTATCTGCTGGTTCAGTACAAATCCCAGTCCCTCATCGAGCATGTGCGCAAGGCCTGGACCATCTCGCCCCTGCTCCAGCAGCAGTTTGTTACGGTGGTCCCCCCGCAGATGATCGCCGACCGCTGGTTCCAGGGGACCGCCGACGCGGTTCACCAAAACCTCGCCCTGATCGAGGAGCACCGTCCGGACCTGGTCGCGGTCTTCGGGGCCGATCACATCTACCGCATGGACATCAGCCAGATGGTCGACTTCCATCAGGAGCGCAGGGCGGACGTGACCATCGCCGCCCTCCCGGTGCCGCTCAAGGACGCGCAGGGCTTCGGCGTGATCGCCGCCGGGGCCGACGGTCGCATCGAGGCATTCGAGGAGAAGCCGGCCCGCCCGACCCCGATGCCCGGCGACCCGGCCAGCGCCTTCGCCTCCATGGGCAACTACATCTTCGATGCCAAGGTCCTGGTGGATGCCCTGGAAGAGGCCCAGAGACTCGGAGAGACCGACTTCGGCGGCCATGTCCTGCCACGCCTTCTGCGGACTCATCGGCTGTTCGCCTACGACTTCGCCAACAATGTCGTCCCCGGCATCAACGACTACGAGCAGCGGGTCTACTGGCGCGACGTGGGCACAATCGATGCCTACTTCGACGCCCACAAGGACGTCCTCGGCGCCGAGCCCACCTTCGACATGTTCAACCCCCAGTGGCCCATCTATTCCAGCGGCTACCAGGGGCCGGTGGCCAAGGTCCTGGGCGGGGAGCTGCGCAACAGCCTGCTCGGGGCAGCGACAGTCGTCCACGAGGGCGCGCGCCTCCGCAACTCCATCATCCGCCGCGAGGCCGTCATTGAGGAGGATGTGGAGCTGGATGAATGCATCATCATGGATTACGTGCGCATCGGGCGCGGGGCGCGCCTGAGGCGTGTCATCGTGGACCGCCACAACGTCATCGAGGCCGGGGACGTCATCGGCTACGACCCGGAGGCGGACGCCAAACGTTTCACGGTCACGGAGGGTGGCATCACGGTCATCCCCGGCGGCAGGGTGAGCTTTTTCGCACGCGCCACCAGCGCCGAGGGGCGGGGGAGCTACTCGGAGTAGCGCTTGCGCAGCCCGGGTCTTGCCCCGGGCAGCATACCCAAGCGCTTCCTGGCCGCGCCCGGTCCGAACGCCCGGTACCAGGGGGGCCAGACGCGGGTCCGGGGCCTGAACGCGGGACCTACCGGGGGCCCAGGCCCCTCCGTCGGCGTTGTCTCGGCTCGACTGGCCGTTCCATCCCTGCTAGGGAGAGTAGACCGTCGATCTCGGTATCGGTCAGGGGCCGCCAGTTCCCGGTGAACAGGCGCGGACCCAGGCTGACGTTGCCGTATCGGGTTCGGGTGAGGCGACTCACCCGGCAGCCGACGGCCTCCCAGAGGCGCCGGACCTCGCGGTTGCGTCCCTCCCGCAGGGTGACCATATACCAGTGGTTGGCCCCCTCCCCACCCGCGGCGACGATGCTGTCGAAGCGCGCCGGACCGTCGTCCAAGTCGACCCCCTCGATCAGGCGCTCCAGGGTCGAGTCCGGCACGGTACCCAGGATGCGCACCGCATATTCGCGCTCGACCTCCCGTGAGGGGTGCATGAGGCGGTTGGCCAAGTCCCCATCGTTGGTGACCAGGATGAGCCCGGAGGTATTGATATCCAGGCGCCCCACGCTGATCCAGCGCCCGCTCTTGGGCCGCGGGAGGCGGCGGAAGATGGTGGGGCGCTCCTCGGGGTCCTTGCGGGTGACGATCTCCCCCTCGGGTTTGTTGTAGGCAATGACCTGGAACTGGGGCGCCTTGGCTGTGCGGCGGCGCACATCCTGGCCGTCGACGCGGATGCGATCCGCAGGGCCGACCTTCTGTCCCAAGGTTGCGACCTGACCGTTGACGTGCACCCGTCCCGCGCCGATCCAGCCCTCGATCTCCCGGCGCGAGCCCATGCCGGCTTCGGCGAGGGCCTTTTGTAGACGCACCTGGTTTCCTGTCTCGGCTGGGGGCGCGCCGGCGGACTCGCTGCGACTGTGGGGGCGGCGCCCTTGCCGCGTCGGGGCGTCGTCCAGAGCGCGTTCTGGAAGACGCTGCATCGGGCCGACTGCGGCCCTCCCGCGAGATCCGCCGGGGCGGGTTGGTCGGTTCTGGTCAGTCATCGTCGGTCTCCGAGGCTGCGTCGGGATTGCGCCCAGGGGCCGCGGCCAGGGCGGCGAATAGGTCATCTAGGGGTGCCTTGGGTTCGCCCAGGTCCAGTTCGTCGCCCAGGAAGGCGGGGTCCCGGATCTCGGCCAGCGGCGGCAGGTCGTTGAGGGACCGCAGGCCGAAGTAGTCGAGGAACCGGCGGGTGGTGGCGAGGAGCTCCGGGCGGCCGGGGACGTCACGGTGGCCGACCACCCGTACCCACTCCCGTTCGATCAGGGTCTTGACGATCTGGGTGTTGACGGCCACGCCGCGGATGTCTTCGATCTCGCCGCGGGTGATGGGCTGGCGGTAGGCGATCAGGGCGAGGGTCTCCAGCAGGGCTCGGGAATAGCGCTGGGGGCGCTCGTCCCACAGACGCCCGACCCAGGGTGCGACCTCACGTCGAATCTGGACGCGCCAACCCCCGGCCACCTCCACCAGCTCACAGGCGCGGTCTGCGTAGTCCGTGGCTAATGCGGCGATGGTAGCCAGGACCTCCTCCCGGAGCGGACGCTCCTCGTCCGGGAACAGGGCGAGGATCTGGTCGAGGGTCAGGGGGCCGCCAGCGGCGAGCAAGGCGCCCTCGCAGATGTGCTTGAGGATGGGGGTGGTCATGCCGGGTCCCCGGCCGCTGGCTGCCGGTCGAGGATGCGCAGGGCATTACGGGGCGGGCCGTCATCCTTGGTCAGCCGCAGCCGGACATGGATGGGGGCGAAGGACTCGGCCTGGACCAGCTCTAGCGACGCGCTCCGGGTCAACTCCAGGATGGCGAGGAAGGTGACCACCACCCCGGCGCGTCCCTCATGCAAGGGGAAAAGGTCCGTGAAGGGCACGAATTCCCCGCTCGATAGGCGGTCCAGGACCAGGGACATGCGCTCACGCAGGGACAGGGACTCGCGCTCCACCCGGTGACGGGTGAAGAGGTCGGCGCGGGCCATGACGTCGCGCAGCGCCAAGAGGACCTCGCGGAGGTCCACCGCTGGGGGCAGCCGTCGGCTATGGCCCGGCGGGACGGCGGCCTGGGTGGGGAAGTGGTCGCGCTCCAGGCGGGGCAGGGCGTCGAGATCCAGGGCGGCGTTCTTGAAGCGCTCGTACTCCTGGAGGCGGCGGATCAGCTCGGCACGGGGGTCCTCTTCCTCCTCGTCCTCCGCGGCGGCACGGGGGAGGAGCATGCGCGACTTGATCTCCGCCAGCATGGCTGCCATGACCAGATACTCCGCCGCCAGTTCGAGCCGCAGCTCGGTCATCAGCTCCACGTACGCCATGTACTGATCGGTGATGGCGGCGACCGGGATCTCCAGGATGTCGAGGTTCTGGCGCTTGATCAGGTAAAGCAACAGGTCCAACGGGCCTTCGAAGGCATCGAGAAAGACCTCCAGGGCATCCGGCGGTATGTAGAGGTCGAGCGGCAGGGTGAGGAGCGGCGCCCCCTGTACGATGGCGAACGGCAGCTCACCCTGTCGGAAGGGTGGTGGGCTCGCCCCTTCCCTGGGGGCGGCAGCCGGCTCAACCCCTCTCCGTCCGGCTCCTGCCTCCTGCGGGGGGTACCCCGTCCCTGTGGGTCGGCTCTCCATCAGGCAGCGGTCAGGCCCAGACCAGGGACATGGCGCGGCGGACCTCATCCATGGTCTCGCGGGCCACCTCGCGGGCCGCCTCGCACCCGTCGTTGATGACGTTGCGCAGTAGCTCGGGTTGGGCCTCGTACTCCCGCGCCCGCACCTGGATGGGGGCGAGCTCCGCGAGGACGGCATCAACGATGGGCTGTTTGCAGTCGAGGCAGCCGATGCCGGCGCTGCGGCACCCCTGCTGCACCCAGTCGCGCATCGGGCCGTCCGAGTAGATCCGATGGAATTGCCAGACCGGGCACTTTTCGGGTTCGCCTGGGTCGCTGCGGCGCACCCGCTGGGGGTCCGTCGGCATGGTGCGCAGGGCCTTCTCGACCTTGGCCGGGTCGTCGCGCAGCGCAATGGTGTTGTTGTAGGATTTGGACATCTTCTGCCCGTCGAGCCCGGGCATCTTGGACGCCTTGGTCAGCAGGGCCTGGGGTTCGGGCAAGATGATGCGCCCGCCGCCCTCGATGTACCCAAAGAGGCGCTCACGGTCGCCGATGGTGATATTGCCCTGGCTCTCGATCAGGGCGCGGGCCACCTCCAGGGCCTCGTGATCCCCCCGCTCCTGGTAGGCACGGCGGAGCTTGTCGAAGAGCTTGTAGTTCTTTTTGCCCATCTTGCGGGCGGCCTGATCGGCCTGGGCCTCGAAGTCGGGTTCCTTCCCGTAGACATGGTTGAAGCGCCGGGCGATCTCCCGGGTCATCTCGACGTGGGCCACCTGGTCCTCTCCCACGGGGACCAGGCCGGCCTTGTACATCAGGATGTCGGCGCTCTGCAGCAGGGGGTAGCCGAGAAACCCGTAGGTCGCGAGGTCCTTCTCCTTGAGCTTCTCCTGCTGGTCCTTGTAGCTCGGAACCCGCTCCAGCCAGCCCAGCGGGGTGATCATGGACAGCAGCAGGTGCAGCTCGGCGTGCTCGGGGATGCGCGACTGGATGAACAGGGTCGCCGACCCCGGGTTGATCCCGGCGGCAAGCCAGTCCACCACCATCTCGCGGGTGCTCTCCGGGATCAGACTCGGGTCCTCGTAATGGGTGGTCAGGGCGTGCCAGTCCGCGACGAAGAAGAAACACTCGTACTCGTGCTGCAGCTCCAGCCAGTTCTTGAGCACGCCATGGTAGTGTCCCAGGTGCAAGCGTCCGGTGGGGCGCATGCCAGAGAGGACGCGAGCGTGCTGGGCGGGTAGGGTGGTCACGGGTGGTTTTCCTGTGGTCGGGAGGGGACGGCTAGCCTTCGAACAGCGACGGGTCGCCTTTTCCTACGCGCACCACGCTGTAGGGTTCCTGGGTCATATCGATGACCGTGCTGGGCTCCATGTCTCCCGCGCCGCCGTCGATGATCAGGTCTACTTGACGGTCCAGGGCGTCGCGCATGGCCTGGGGATCGGTCATTGGGTGTTCATCGCCGGGCAACAGCAGGCTCGCGCTCAGGATCGGCTCGTCGAGCTCCGCCAGCAGGGCCCGGCAGATGGCGTTGTCTGGCACGCGGATGCCGATGCCCTTGCGCTTGGGGTGAAGCATGCGCCGTGGGACCTGCTTGGTTGCCTCGTGGATGAAGGTGTAGGGCCCCGGGGTCAGGCTCTTGAGGATGCGAAAGGCCTGGTTGTCGATCTTGGCGTAGGTGGTGATCTCCGACAGGTCCCGGCAGACCAGTGTGAAGTTGTGCTTGTCGTCCAGGCCGCGGATGCGGCGGATTCGTTCCATCGCGTCCTTGGCCCCGAGCTGACAGCCGAAGGCATAGGAGGAGTCTGTGGGGTACACGATCACACCCCCGTCCCGCAGGATCTCTACCACCCCCCGGATAAGGCGTGGCTGGGGGTTGGCTGGGTGGATCTGGAAGAATTGGGCCATGCTTGGCGCGGATCCTCAGGCTAACGGGGGCAGGGGCGGCCTAGGTTCGGTACTGTCCGCTTTTGGCGGCGTTGCCCAGGGACGGCGCTCCGGCCAGTCCGTCCAGATCGGGGTGCAACCCGATGGCAGCTGGGGCAGGCGGCCCAGGTCGAGCCAGGAAGTCTCGGGTCCGTGGTAGTCGGATCCGGCGGAGGCCAGGAGTCGGTGCTCCCGGGCGTGGCGGGCAAAGACGAATGCCTCGTCCTTGCTGTGGCTCCCGGAGACCACCTCAACCGCGCTGCCGCCCAACTCGCGAAACTCGTTGAGCAGCGCCCGGAGTCGGGTGGCCTTGAGCGCGTAACGGGCCGGATGCGCGATCACCGCCTGGCCCCCGGCGGCCTGGATCCAGCCCACCGCCTCTTCCAGGGTCGCCCAGTCGCCGGGGACGTGTCCCGGCTTGCCCTGAACCAGGAAGTGCTTGAACACATCCCGTACGCTCGCGGCCAGGCCACGCTGGACCAGGAGGCGGGCGAAGTGCATGCGTCCCACCAGGACTCCCCCGGCCAGACCCCGGGCACCCGCAAAGGCGTCTGGGATACCGTGCTTGTCGAGCCGGCGGCCGATCTCCTCGGCGCGCCAGTCGTGGTATGCCAGCAAGCGCGCGAGCCCGGCGTTCAGGGGGGCGCTGTCTTGGTCGAGACCGAGGCCCACGATGTGGATGGTGCGCCCGCCCCAGGTCACCGAGAGCTCCGCGCCGGGGATCAGGGTGACGGCCAGCGACGCGGCCGCGGCCGCGGCCTCCGCCAAGCCGTCCAGGGTGTCGTGGTCGGTGAGGGCCAGCACCTCGACGCCTGCCGCCGCAGCCCGCCTTAGGAGTTGGGTCGGCGTCAAGGTGCCGTCTGAGGCGGTTGAATGGGTATGCAGGTCTGGGGACATAGGGGCGTATTCTATCGGGAACCCTCCAGAATTGCCTTGTGCGCCGCGCGTCGGGTGGCGGGGCGCCGGGCGATGCGTCTAAAATCCGCCGCCTATGCTCCCGCCCGTCGACATCGCCTACGTTGCTGTGGAGGCCCGTCGCCTTTGCGCAGAGTTGGCCCAGTGCCATGCCGATACCGGGGCTGAGCCTGGGTTGGACCCGGCCAACCTCTGCGACGCCCTGCAGCAGGGCCTCGCCGCTCTTGACGTGCTCGGCTCCTGCGTGCAGTGGCCTTCGCCGATGCCTGGGCAGCCGTACTACCTCAACGTCGCCGCGGGTCCGCCCGCGACCGGCGCCCGCGATCTCGATACCCTGGGCAACGAGTGCATCGACCTGCTGGGCCGCCTTGCGGCGCTGGCCGGGCGTCTGCGCCTGCCCCAGCACGCCCGCCAGGTCGAGGCGCTCGCCCTGCCGCTGGCCTGCTGGATTGCCCGGCGCGGCGGCGAGCTGGCCCAGCCAGCCCCGGTGGTGAACGCAGCGGGGGCCCTGGCCAACAGCACCAAGGCGCCCGACGAATTGGCGGCCCTCTATGGGCTCATGAGCGAGGTGGTCGATGCCCTCAGCCCGAAGGTCACCCAAGACGGCGAACTGGCCGATTCCACTCGGCCGTGGCGCGTCCTGTTGCTCAATCGGGCCATCGTCGCGACCCGCAGCCACCGCCCAGACTTGATGGAAAGCGCCTTCAAGGCGGTGGTAGAGGGACTGCCGGGGGACGCGCCCGAGTTTTTTCGCGAGGCCATGGGACAGATGGAGGCGCTCAACTACCCGCCCCAGGTGCGCGCTCTGGTCCAGCGCTACGCCGATGCCTGGTGCCTGCGCCGCACCCTGCACTGATTCCCGGGCAGCCGGCGCCTGGTACGCCCAGGTTGACAGGGACCCGCGGTTCGGGGTCAATGGGCGCCCCGTTGTTGCCGCGGCGCTCGACCAGCTGTCGTTTTCCAAATCTGACCCAAGACACGGACGGCACCGCCGTCGCCCCCTGAGACCCCTGCATGAAATTCCTGGCTGACTTTTTTCCCGTCCTGCTCTTTTTCGTTGCCTACAAGGTCTGGGGTATCTACGTGGCCACCGGAGTGGCCATTGCGGCCTCATTGGGCCAGGTCGGCTGGGCCTGGCTGCGGCGGGGACGCGCCGAGACCATGCACCTGGTCACCCTGGGGCTGCTGGTGGTCTTCGGGGGTATGACCATTGCTCTGCATGACCCGATCTTCGTCATGTGGAAACCGACCATCGTCAATTGGCTGTTCGCGGCCGCCTTCCTTGGCAGTGCATTGGTTTCCGGAAAGCCGCTGATCGAACGGATGATGGGCCACGCCATCGATGTGCCGCCGACCGTGTGGTGGCGGCTTAACCTGTTATGGGTCCTGTTCTTCGTCGTGTCCGGACTCGCCAACCTCTATGTCGTTTATGTCTACAGCGGTTTCTTCGACGCCCAACAGGCCCTGATCGTCGCCAGCGGTCGCACCGAGGTCGATCTGGCCAAGTGCGCCGAGAACTTCACCGGCGCGCTGCTAGCCCAATGTCAGGACGCCCAGGCGCGGGAAGAAACGTGGGTCAACTTCAAGCTCTTCGGTATGATGGGCCTGACCATCCTCTTCGTCGTGGCACAGGCCTTTTACCTGGCCCGCCACGTCAAGGACACCGAGCCTGCTGCGGAGAACTGAGTTGTACTACGCCATCATTGCCAGAGATCGGGCAGACAGCCTCGCTGTTCGGCTGGCCGCGCGCCCTGCCCACCTGGAGCGTTTGCGCGCCCTGCAGGGCCAGGGCCGGCTGCTCATCGCGGGACCGCACCCCGCCATCGATGCCGAGGTCCCCGGGCCTGCCGGCTTCACCGGCTCCCTGATGGTGGCCGAGTTTTCGGACTTGGAGGCTGCCCAGGCATGGGCCGGCGAAGACCCCTACGTTGCCGCGGGGGTCTATGAGGAGGTGACCGTCAAGCCCTTCGTCAAGGTTTTCCCGGCCTAGCGGCGCAACCCGCCAGGCCGACCTTCCTACCACCAACCACCCCAAGGAACCTCTCCGCATGAACGTTGTTTATTTACCCATGGTCCTGTGCGCGGCCTTCGCTGCCGGCGCCCTGCAGGCTGCCGATACCCCGAAGGCAGCGGATGCCCCGGCGCCTGTGGCGGCTTCGGCCGACGCGGCAGCCGCCGCCGATGTCCCCTTGGTCAGCGTCAACGGCGTCGCCTACTCTCTGGACCTGTTCCGCATGTTCTATTTCGAGCGGCTGCAACAGACCCAGGCTCAGGACACCCCGGAGCTTCAGCAGCAGGCATTCAACGAGTTCATGAACCTTGTGGTGACCGCCCAGCAGGCCGAGGCACTCAAGCTCCCCGAGCGGCATGACGTGCAGATCGGCCTGGAAATGCAGCGGATGCGGCTGCTCTCGAGCATTGCGTTGCAGTCCATGGCTCAGGAGATCGAACCCACTGAGGAAGAGCTCAAGAAAGGCTACGACGAATTGGCCAAGCAGGCCAAAGAGACGCAGTATCAGGCGCGTCACATCCTGACCAAAGAGGAGGCCGAGGCAAAGAAGGTGATCGCCGAATTGGACAAGGGCGGCGACTTCGCAGAACTTGCCAAAAAGCACTCGACGGGGCCCAACGCCAAGGCCGGCGGCGAGTTGGGCTGGTTCACGAGCAGCCAGATCGACAACAAGCCCTTCTCCGATGCGGTCGCCGCCCTGAAGAAGGGGGCTTACACCAAGGCCCCGGTCAACACCAAGTTCGGCTGGCATGTCATCTTGCTCGAGGACATGCGCACCCCCGAGCCCCCGAGTTTCGACGATGCCAAGCCCCAGCTGATCGCCGCGTACCAGCGCGCCAAGTTGGGCGAGAAGCTCGGCGAGCTGCGCCAGGCCGCGAAGGTCGATCTCAACGAGGCGGTGGTCAAGCTCAAGGATGCACCCGTCGAGGAACCCGCTGCGGCGGAGTCCGAAAAGAAGTAAGCGACAGCAGGGCGCCGCGCCCTGCTCTGCGCCTGGCCTCGGGTCTGCGCCCCGGGGCCAGGGGGGTGTCCTAAGGGACATCGCCGGCCTGCACTCCTCCCCAGCCCCAGCCCCAGCCCCAGCCCCAGCCCCAGCCCGCATTCTGCCCGTCTGGATCCGTTCGCTTGTAATGGCCGTTAAAAATATT
>JBFZCW010000264.1:0-6408 GCA_041307765.1 Chromatiaceae bacterium | reverse complement strand
GGCCCAGGACCCCGGCTATCTCAGTGGGATCGCTGACCTCCCTGGCCTGTCCCTGCGCAGCGGACCTGGTCTCGATGGACTCTGCGGACATCATGTTTCCCTCTTGCTCGTGAGCCAAACGCCGCTGCCTGCCCCCTGCCTTGGAGAGTGAATCCGCGTCCGAGGCGTGCTCGGCGCCCCTCTTCGGCCGGATAAACTGGCAAGCGTTCAGCGAGTTTAGCAATGGCTAAGGCATCCATCGGGCCAAGGACCAACGGCGGCCCTGCGTGGTCGCGGGTTCATGTCGACCGCGGGGTCTCAGCCCGCGGATTCCGTCGTACACCGAACTGCCGGGACTGACTGGGAACTATAATCTTGGCGAGTGGACTTGCTTGACGTTCTTGTTACACTTCGGATCCGATTGAAGAGGATCACAAATGGCCAAACCCAACTACGCGTTCGAGAAGCGTCAGAGAGATCTCGCCAAGAAACAGAAGAAAGACGAAAAGCGGCAGAGGAAAGCAGGGACCCCGGGCGAGCAGCCTCCGGAGGGCGCGCCTCCGCCGCCTGGCGATGACACGAGTGTCGTCGAATCTTGACGCGGTATGCCTTCGAATCAAATCTCCAAGCGTCGCGTTGACGTATCAGGCTGTAAGCTGGGTTGAGGAACGAAACCCAGCATTGCCGCCGCAAGGCACCAGGGGAAGGCTATCCCCGCCGCAGCCCCTCCAGGGGCGGGCGCACCAGCAGGGGATAGGTTGCCAGGGTCCCGGCCAGGCCGATCAGGGCGCCGCTGCCGAGGACCCCGAGGGCCCAGAGGGTAGGGTTGAAGGCGAACTCCAGGTCGAAGACCTGGCCCGCCAGGAGCCAGCCGGTCAGCTCCGCAAAGGCCGAGCCCAGGAGCCCGGCCAGCAGGCCCGCGACCGTGAACTCCACGGCCAGGGCGGCCAGCAGGCTTCCGCGGCTGGCCCCCAGGGCGCGCAACACCGCGTGCTCCCCACGGCGCTGGGCCAGGGTCGCCTGGATACCGGCCAGCATGACCAGCAGTCCGGCGGCCAGGGTGAATAGGAATACGTACTCCACAGCCCGGGCGCCGCGCTCCATGACCCGGCGCACCTGACCGAGGATCGCGTCCACGTCCAGCGGGGTCACCGAGGGGAGCTTCCGTTGAAGCTCGGCCATCACGGACTCGCGCCCGGGTGGGAGGTGGAAGCTGGTGACGTAGCTCGCGGCCTCGGCGCCCAGGAGTCCGGGCGGGGAGACGACGAAGAAGTTGACGTTGAAGCTGTCCCATTTGACGTGGCGCAGGTTGGTCACCGTGGCCGAGACCTCGTGCCCGGAGACCCAGAAGGTCAGCCGGTCGCCGAGGCGGATGCCCAACGTCTCCGCCAGCCCCTCCTCCACCGAGAACTGGTCCGGGGCGTCCTCCGGCCCCCACCAACGGCCCGCGACTACCTGGTTGTCGGCCTGGGGGCGCTCGGCGTGGCTGAGATTGAACTCGCGTGCGGACAGGCGCTGGGCGCGCGGGTCCGGGTAGGCATCGGGGTCCACCGAACGGTCTCCGATGCGGATCAGGCGCCCGCGGACCATGGGCAGGACGCCGGAGTCGGCCAGGCCGTGGGTCGCGAGGAAGGCGCGCAGAGGGTCTACATCCTGGGGCTGGATGTTGATCAGGAAGCGGTTGGGGGCGTCCGGCGGTAGCCCCTCCTGCCAGGCGCGCAGCAGATCCACGCGGACCACCGCCAGGAGCAGCAGGGCCAGGACACCGACGCCGAAGCCGGCGACCTGGAGCACGGCCCCCGCGGGACGCCGGGTCAGGGCCGCGAGCCCCAGGCGCCAGACCCCGCGGGTGCGGGGCTGGAACCAGGCCGCCAGGCGGATCAGCAGGATCACAGCCCCGACCAGGCCAAGCAGGGTCCCGGCCAGCCCGGCGAGGAGGCGGGCGGCGAGCTGGGCGTCCCCCGCTTGCCACCAGATCAGCAGGGCCAGGGCCGCGCCGGCGGCCAGGGTGGCGCCCAAGACCGAGGCGCCTGGGGTGCCGAGGTCCCGGCGCAGGACGCGCAGGGGTGTTACCCGGGCGAGCTGGATCAGGGGCGGCAGGGCGAAACCGAACAGGGTGACCAGCCCGGTGATCAGACCCACGGCGATGGGGCTCGCCGAGGGTGGCGGGAGGTCCTGCGCGAAGAGGTCGCCGAGGAGGGCGACCAGCCCCTGCTGGGCCCCGTAACCGAGCAGGACCCCGACCAGACCGACGGCAAGCCCGAGGGCGAACAGGCGCAGGATGAAGACCTGGGTCAGCAGATGGCGCGGTGCGCCCAGGCAGCGCATCACCGCCACGGCATCGGTCTGCCGCTCCACCAGGCGTCGGCTGGCCAGCGCGATGGCCGCGCCCGCCACCAACAGGGTGACCAGGGTGGCCAGGCGCAGGAACCGCGTCGCCCCGGCGATGGCGGTGGCCAGCTCCGGGCGGGCGTGCTCCGGGTCCACGAGCTGGGCAGTACGCGGCAGGCGCGCCTGGGCCCAGTCCCGGAAGGCGTCTACCATCGCGGCCTCTCCAGCCACCAAGAGGCGGTAGCGTACCCGGCTGACCGGGGTAACCAGGCCGGTAGCGGGAATGTCCGCGGCATTGACGAGAAGGCGCGGGGCAAGCTGGACCAGGTTGGCGCCCCGGTCCGGCTCGTAGGCGAGGACCCGGGTCAGGCGCAGGCGGGTCTCGCCGAGGGCGATCTCCGGACCTTCACCGGCCAGAGTCTCCAGGCCTAGCAGGGGCAGGAGCCGCGGCTCCGCCCAGACTTCTCCCTGGGCGGGCCCGCCCGCGGCCTCGGCCTCCGGTGCAACGGGGTCCGCCTGGACCCGCAGGCGACCCCGCAGGGGATAGCCAGGGCCCACCGCCTTGACCTGCACCAGTTGGGTCAGCTCCCCGGCCAGGACCACGCTGGGGAACTCGATGGTGGCCGCGCTGGCCAGGCCGAGGGCCTGTGCCTGATCGGCGAAGGCCTGGGGGATGGGGTGGCCGTCGTCCACCGCGAGGTCCGAGGCGATCAGCTCGCCCCCCTGGCGCTGCATGGCGCGCTCGACGCGGTCCCCGAAGAAGGCGACCGCGGTCATGGCGGCCACGGTCAGGGCCAGGGCCGCCGACAGGAGGTAGAGCTCGCCGCTGCGCCAGTCCCGCCTCAGCAGGCGTAGGGCCAGGCGCCAGGCCGTCACGCCAGGGACTCCAGGTGCCCCGCGCGCATCCCCAGGCGGCGGTCGCAGCGGCCGGCCAAGCGCGGGTCGTGGGTGACCAGGACCAGGGCTGCACCAGCGGCATTACGCAGGTCGAGGAGGAGGTCGATGACCTGCTCCCCGGTCTCCTGGTCCAGGTTGCCGGTGGGCTCATCGGCGAACAGGATCTGCGGGCGGGGGGCGAAGGCGCGGGCGATGGCGACGCGCTGCTGCTCCCCGCCCGAGAGCTGGCGCGGATAGTGATCGGAACGGGCCGCCAGGCCGACGCGGTCCAGCGCCGCTTGGGCGATGGGCTCGGGCTCCGCTTTGCCGCCCAGCTCCAGGGGCAATAGGACGTTCTCCAGGGCGGTGAGGGTCGGCAAGAGCTGGAAGTCCTGGAAGACGAAGCCGACGCGGCCGTTGCGGAGCGCTGCCCGCCCATCCTCTCCGAGCCCGGCGAGGGCCTGGCCGCACAGCCAGACCTCGCCCTGGGTGGGCTGGTCCAGGCCAGCCAGCAGACCGAGGAGGGTGGACTTGCCCGAGCCGGAGGCCCCGAGGATGGCAACTGCCTCGCCTGGCTTCACGCAGAGATCCAAGGCATGCAGAATGGTCAGGTGCCCTCCGGGGCCCGTGACCTCCTTGCCCAGCCCCGTGGCTCGGGCGACATCTGCGCTGGAGTCTGTTGTCATGATGAGGATGCTCCTGTTTGCCGGGATGCTGTTGCCCGCTGCCCTGGCGGTGGGGAAGACGGCGCCGGCCATCGTCGTGCTGGGGGACAGCCTGAGCGCCGCCTACGGGCTGCCCACAGAGCGTGGTTGGGTGGCGCTCCTTCAGGCGCGACTCGCCGACGCTAGCCTTCCGTACCGCGTCGTCAATGCCAGCATCTCAGGGGATACGACGGGGGGCGGCCTGACCCGTCTCCCCCAGGTCTTGGAACGTGATCGTCCGGCGCTGGTCGTCATCGCCCTAGGCGCCAACGACGGTTTGCGCGGCATCCCGATCCGGCAGATCGAGGACAATCTGAACGCACTGGTGCGCCTGGTCCGTGGCGCGGGGGCCGCGGTCCTTTTGGTCGGGGTCCGCCTGCCGCCGAACTACGGTGCGGCCTACACCGAGGGCTTTCAAGGAACCTTGAGGGGGGTCGCGGAGGCGGAGCAGGTCGCGCTGGTCCCCGACCTCCTGGCCGGAGTGGCGGAGGACTGGCACCTCATGCAGGCCGACGGGTTGCACCCCACGGCGGAGGCCCAGCCCAGGATACTCGACAATGTGTGGCCAGGGCTGGAGCCCCTGCTCGGATTCCAGCCGGAGCCGGTCGGCCGCGATCCACTGGCGCCCGGACGCTGACGCGGGTGTTGTGGCGGAGCGCTTCAAGGCGCCAGATCACGTCAACGGAAGCGGTCTGCGGCACGCAGATCGCTGCACACGATCATCAGTCAGGAGTCGTACATGCATCGCATCACCATCGTGGGTTCCGGGTTCGCTGCCCTCACCGCCGTGCAGCAGGTCAGGAAGGCGAGCCCCGATGCTCAGATCACCGTCGTTAGCCCCAGGGCGGAGTTCGTCTTCTATCCAGGACTGATCTGGGTCCCCTCGGGGTTGCGCAGCGGCGACGACCTGCGCCTGCCGCTCCAGAACTTCTTCCGGCGCATGGGCGCGACGCATGTCGCGGGCGAGGCCACGGGGCTGCGCGAGGGCGGGCGCATCCTCGACACCACGGCGGGCGAGGTCGTCAACGACGGGCTCATTATCGCCAGCGGTGGGTGCTTCCTGAAGAAGCTGCCTGGGATCGAGCACGCCCTGACCCCCTGCGAGGGCATCGTTGCGGTGCAACAGATCCGGGATCGGTTGCGGGCCATGGATGAGGGCGCCATCGCCCTGGGTTTCGCCGGCAACCCCCAGGAGCCCAGCGCCATGCGCGGCGGGCCCATCTTCGAGTTCCTGTTCGGCATCGACGCCCAGCTGCGCAAGGAGCGCCGGCGCGACCGCTTCGAGATCACCTTCTTCTCCCCGGCGGACAAGCCCGGCAATCGCCTGGGTCCCAAGGCCGTGATCGGGCTGATGGACGAGATGCGCAAGCGCGGCATCCGCACCCACCTGGGGCACAAGCTCAAGGGTTTCAGCGAGACCAAGGTCACCACGGAGGGCGGCGAGTTTCCCGCCGACCTGATCATCTTCATGCCCGGCATGACCGGCAATGCCTGGTTCGACAACACCGGCCTGCCGCGCTCCCCCGGCGGGCTGATCGCCGCGGATGCCCACTGCAAGGTTGCGGGGTTCGATCGGGTCTATGTGGCCGGGGACTCCGGCAGCTTTCCCGGGCCAGACTGGATGCCGAAGCAGGCCCACATGGCCGACCTTCAGGCCCGCGCCGCGGCGGCCAACCTGCTTGCGGAGCTGCAAGGCCGAGCCCCAAGCAAGACCTTCAAGGTCGAGCTGGTGTGCATCGTGGACGCCAATGATCGCGGCATGCTGGTCGCCCGCACCGAGACCCGCAGCCTGGTGTTGCCGGCCATGCGCGCCTTCCACTGGATGAAGCGCGGGTTCGAGTGGTGGTATCTGCGGCAGTACCGCTGAGGCGAAGTGTCCACTCGGAATCGCAGGCAGGGTTGGCCTGTCTTGATCGGACCTGAGTTGGGCTGGGCAACCACCACTGCCAAACGGAACGAGATGGACTACCTAAGGCACATCAACAGAGACCCGCGCATCTGCGGCGGCGAGCCCGTGATCAAGGGGACGCGGGTCACCCTGCGGACGGTCTTGGCAAGTCTCGCCGAAGGTGCCAGGGCGGATGAGATCCTCGCCGACTTCCCAACCCTGAGTGGCGACGACATACGCGCCGCGATCGCGTTTGCAGCCGCCTTGGCCGGAGAGGACCTCCCGCTGCCGCATCCGCCCAGGGTCGCGTGAAGATCAAGCTTGCAGACTGGAGCTCCGCTCGGCAACGACCGCTTCCGTCTGCAAATCGAGCGGGTACTTGGCGTTAAGGTCCGGAAAAGGAAAAGGGGCCAGGTTCAATTCCTGCCGGTGTTCTATCTATTTGCGCCTGGCCCCTTTTCTCTTTTCTTGTCTCTTTCTCGAGTCCGGCTAACGACCAAGCTCTGCGGCGGCGGGGGCTGCTGGAGCTATGACGCTGGGAAAGCCGTCGTGCCCCCGCCGTCTGCTGCAGCGCCTGGTTCGGCCTGCCTTGTTGGGCACGCCAACATTGCCGTGCGGACTTACCGCACG
>JBFZCW010000263.1:0-6001 GCA_041307765.1 Chromatiaceae bacterium | reverse complement strand
AGCTTGGTGCCGTAGGAGAGCCCGTAGGCGGTGTAGACCGGGTAGCCCAGGGCGCGCATCACCGCCTGGACGTCCCGGGCGTTCTGCTCGGTGTTGATCTGGGAGTTGTCGGCACCGCTCGCCGCCAGCTCGTCGAGGCAGGCCCGGGTGACCTCGGGGGGCAGTGGCGCCCCCTTGCCCCCGGCCTTGACCGCCGCGGCCAGTTCCCCGGCGTGGTCGGCCAGGGTGGCGAGGCAACGGGTCTCACGCCCGGAGGAGGTGTCCACCCCCCGCTGGTCGAAGGCGACCACATCGCGCCGCGCTCGCAGTTGCTCGAAATAGGTCGAGGTGAGGGCGACGTTCTCGACGATGCCGCAACCGGGCCCGCCGTGCAGGTGCACCACGGCATCCGGGGCCGGGACCAGGGAGCGGGACTTGAAGACCATGAAGGTCAGCGGGATGCGCCGGCCGTCCGGCTTGGCATGGTCCTCGGGGACCGAGACGGTGCCGCAGGCGACTGTCGTACCCTCGATCTCGAAGGGGGCCAGGGGGCGCGGGCAGGGCGCCGCCTGGACCGGAAAGCGGGCGTCCACCCCGCCTGCGGCGATGACGGGGAAGGCCGGGGTGGCGGGCTCGGGGGAGGTCAGCGCCAATACGAATGCAAGGATCTGGTCAGGGGTCATTGTCTGTTCCTCAAGATCAGTAGTGGCCAGGACGGGCCGACGCCAGGTGGGTGCTCGGGGTGTGCAGGCGGCCGGCGTCCCCCATGCGTCGCCTCTGTTGGGGCCACGGGGGCAGCCTGGGATCTCCCCAACCCCGCATGAATCCGCCCCTCAGACCTTCCCAGGCAAGTAGCCCGGCAGCGAGCGCCCCTCGTACTCCCTGGGCTCGGACAGGGCACGGGACCATTTCGCGGACAGGACCTTCCAGGGCTTGGGCTGGCCCTCCAGCAGGGTCAGCAGGCCGGGGACATGCTCGGCGCCGTAGGTGACGTAGATCTTCTGCGCGTCCGAGTTGACGATGCGCTCGACCAGCGCCCGGTTGCGGAAGTCGAGAATCACCGGGCTCATGGAGTAAGGTGCGCTGCCCTCGCCGTCGGCCTCGCCCTCGACCTTTTCGGCGGGCTGGAGGGCGATGCTGAACACCCCGCGGCACAGGATGCCGGCGATCTGGCGCTGGCCCGGGGTGCTGTCCTTCAGGTATCCGACGATCTGCGCCAGGCTCGGGTCTCCGCCCGTCCCCTTGGAGGCACCGGCCTCGGCCCAGTGCTTGAACCCCCGGTCCTGGGCGGCAAGCCGGTCGAATTCCCGCTTCATGTCGAGGGCGCTCACATCCGCCGCCACATGGCGCTCCGGGTGCTCGGCACGGTCGGCCTCCAGCAGGGTGAAATAGTCGAGCTGGAAGCGCAGACCGCAGACCTCCGCCAGGGCCTTGTAGTTCTCCGAGAGGTTGCCGCCCTGGGCGAGATAGGTGGAGAACCAGGCGTCGCCTTCGCCGGGGGATGGCTGCACGCCCTCATAGAACAGGGTGAACCCCTGGGTCAGGGCGTTCTCCAGGTCGTAGACGACGGACTTGTAGAACTCCTCGGACCCGACATGCGACATGCCCTGAAGGACCAGGGTGCGCTGGCCGTCGGTGAGGGTGACCTGGGGGGCAATCAGGGGCCTGTTCTCGGCGTGCAGGGCGAGGTAGTAGATCGGCAACCCGGCGAGGGACAGGAGCACCATGGCGCTTGCCAGGGCCATGGCCAGATAGGTCTTGCCCCAGCCGACGCGGGACTTGTCCGAGGCGAAGGCCCGGCGGACCAGATAGACGGGTACCGCGACCAGGATACCGATCAGTACGATGGCGACGGGCACCCACGCCGCCCAGTTGGCGATGGCGATCAGGCCGAGGAGGGCAAGGCCGGTCAGGACGAACCAGAGGATCGCCTTGACCGCGACCCGCATGCGCTCGCCGCGGCCGAGTTTGGTTTCTTCGCTCTTCATGGCACCTGGTCCCCGTCCTTGCCCGTGAACATCACGCCCTGCATCTTGAGCTTGGTGTCCTTGCCGTCGATGAAGACAGGTCCGCCCTCGTCGGCGTGGACCTCCAGGTTGCCGGGGCAGATGACGTTGATCAGGGGGATGCCGGCGTTGGCGTTACCCGCCATCAAGAGCGCGGCGGCCAGGATGGATGCTTGGGTCATGGATGGGTTCTCGTTGGTTCGGTTGAAGTGATGCGGGGCCGGAGGGAATGGGTGCCAGGGTCGGTGTCTGGGACAGGCCAGCCCAGCCCAGCTCAGGTGGAGGTCATGATCACGTAATCCTCGCCGGAGCGCCGGTCCGGGTGCAGCGGGGTATCGGTGACCACCATTACCATCCCCGGATGCATCCGCTTGCGCAGGGCGCCCTGGAAGGCCGCGTCCGCCTGGAGCCGGGCGATGACGGACTCCTCCGCCCCCTGGGCGCCGGCCGTTGCGATGCCTGCCTGCTCATGATGGCCGATGGCGTGCCAGGAGAGCCCCTGGGTGCCTTTATGGGCGCCGTTGAGGACGAAGACATGCGAGCCCAGCCCATCACTGAGGCCCTTGACGGTGAGGCGCCCCTCGGCGACCAGGTCGCCGTTTTCGAGCAGATCGATGCGCCGATCCGCCGTGGAGGCGATCACCGTGGTCACGGGATACTCCGCCGCCCCGTCCCAATCGGCGGGGTGGCGCTTGCCATCCAGGGCCGCCACGGCGTGCTCGAATTCCGTCTCCGCGTAGGCCCCGAGGACCAGCCCGGGATGGGTCAGCTCCCAGGGGTCGGAGTGCGAACCGGCGATGATCACCGGGGTGCCGGGGTGGGTGACCGTCCACAGCTTCTCGGAGAAGGCCAGGGGCAGGCGCACACAGCCATGGGAGGCCGGGTAACCGGGGAGCTGGCCCGCATGCAACGCGATCCCGTCCCAGGTGAGGCGGTTCATGTTGGGCATGGGTGCGTTGTTATAGGTGCTGGAGCGGTGGTGCTTGTCCTTCTCCAAGACGGTAAAGACCCCGGTTGGGGTCTCATGGCCCGGCTTGCCGGTGGAGCAGGTGGAGGCGGCGATGCGCACTCCGTTGCGGTAGACGTGCGCGAACTGCTCGGGGATTGAGACGATCACGGCCACGGGTCCCTTGGGGGAGCGCTCCGGGTGCCAGGTGAACTCACCGGGCTTGAGCGAATGGATCTCGCGGACCGCCTCGGCCAGTGCGCCGAGCGAGGTGATGGTCAGGGGCGCCAGGCCAAGCGCGGCCAGCCGGCGCAGCGCGGTTCTACGATCAATCTGCATTTGGGGAGGTCCTGACAGGGTCGTTTCTGGAGGCCCCCCGACGGCGCGCCGTGAGGGGTCTGGAGTGAAGGACCCGGGCGCACGGGGGCGCCGGGCCTGTCGATGAATCGCTCGGACGGCCGGGGCGGGCTCTACCGCCCCGGCGAGCGGGCCTAGTGGCAGTTCGCCATGGGCGTGTCGACGATGGACTTATAGTGTCCATCCGCAGTGCGCACCGTCACGCAGTGCCAACCGTTGCTCCACTTGCTACCGGCCACATGGTTATAGCCGCGGCGCTGCAGCTCGGTCTCGCCGCCTGCTCCCCGTGCCCCGACTAGGTCCTGAAGGTCGGCGGCACCCGAGCCCCCGCCTCCTGCGGCGCTCCCACCCTGCTTGCCGCCGCCCTCGCAATCCTCCGCGCCGACGTCGATGATCGAATCGTAGTGTCCGTTGGTCGTGCGCACGCTCACGCAATGAGAGCCCTTGCGCCAATTCGTGTAGGAGCTGTGGCCGTCCTTGAAGCCCAAGGTGTTCCTGTAGCCGCGCTCCTCAAGCTGCGACTCGCCGCTGCTTGCCCGAGCGCCCACCAGGTCCTGGAGCCCGGCGGCACCAGAGCCCGAGTGGCTCGCCTGGCCCTCACCGCCATGCTTGCTCGCCTCGCTGATCGCGACCCCGGCGATGGCCGCAGCGGCCGCCCCGATGGCCAGCTTCTGGGCGGTGCTCATCCCCTCGGGCTTGGGACCGCTGTAGTCGGCCATGGTCACGTGGCGGTTCTTGATCTCGCAGTTCCAGGGATGCCTTTCCCCATCCACCTTGGCGAAGCCTTCGACCTTGTAGTGATGTTCCGAATCCGTGAGCCGCTGAGCATGAGCGTCGCGCAGGTCGCTCACCTTGTATTCGCTGCGGATGCGGCTCTCGCAGTCGCGGACGGCATCCTTCTCACCATAGGCAAGGGCGGCGCCGGGGGCGGCCAGGGCCAGGAGGAGCAGGGCGCTGATCGGGGTTTGAATGGGAGACATGGCTGGTTCACTCCAGGTTGTTGGGAAGGTCGAACAAGGTGGCGCGGCCACGGGCATAAGTTTTGCCCAGGGACAAGTCGGGATCAGGATCCCAGTTTCAAGGCTGACCGGACGACTCGCGCAGGTAGCGCCCGGCGACCCAACCCTTGGAGCTGGGGTCGTCCGGCCGCGCCACCCGGCACCAGCGCTGGCCGCCATGGCCGTTTCCCTCACCGCGGCCCTCTCCCAGGGGGAGCCGGAGAAAAGGAGCGCACAGGGCGCGACTGCAACGGCAAGCCAACACCTGGTTCGCGATCCGCGCCGGGATCGCGTCGGTGGATTGACCGAGCGCCCCGGGTGCGCGGATGGCGGTGACACTGAGACAAACGCCGCCACGGGAAGCGGCTTCTGTCCTGAGACAGGAGGTACCCGACGCTGGCGTGTCCCCTCTTGCAGATCGACAAGCTTGCCGCGATCCACGGACCGGCGGTTTTCTGGTATGAAGCAGGACCGGGACAGACCGGGTGGAGCCCAGAGGTACCCCATGGAAACCTTGCCAAACGTCGATGACACGGACCCAGCAACCGGCCTGCCGGATGCCGCCCGCTTCCGCTTCTGGCTCGAAGCGATCGAGCCAATCCGCCTTCCCCCCTTCCCCGGCTCCGCCCTGCGCGGCGTGCTCGGCGCCGGGCTTCGGCGGACCGTCTGCGTTACCCGCCAACCGATCTGCGCCGGCTGCCTGTTACGAAGAACATGCGTCTATTCCACCCTGTTCGAGAGCCCCTCCCTCGGCGACGACGGCGGCGGGCGCTACGCTCAGTTGCCCCACCCCTTCGTCTTGGACGTGGCGGCGACGGCGGGGAGCGGCATTGGGCCAGGCGAGACCTTTGCCTTCGGCATCAACTTGATCGGCCCCGCCCTGACCCAGATGCCCTACCTGATCCACGCCCTGCAACTGGCCGGGCAGCGAGGTCTGGGAAAGGGGGCCGGGCGCTTCCGGGTCGTCACCTTGGAGAGGGAGCGGACGCTCGGGAAAGAGGATTGGTTCTCGGTATACACCTCGGAGTCTGGCGAGTACCTGCAAGGCCTCACGGTGCGCCAACCCCACCCCAAGCCGGCACCGACATTGCCGATGGCGGCACTGCGCTTGCTGACCCCATTGCGAATCAAGCGCCGGGGCCATCTGGTTGGTCCAGCAGAATTTGAAGTGGCGGACCTCCTGCGGGCCCTGTGCGAACGGCTTACGCTGCTCGCCGGCCTCTACGGTGGCGACGCCGTCCACTTCCAATGGGGTCGGCTCAGGCATCACGCCGACGACGTCCGGATCCAAGCGCACGACCTGCGTTGGCACGACTGGACCCGATTTTCCAGCCGCCAGGATACCCTCATGCAGATGGGGGGACTGCTCGGCGGGCTGAGCCTTGTCGGGCCCGGACTCGGCGCATTTGGTCCGGCGCTGTGGTACGGTCAATGGGTCCATGTCGGCAAGGGCACGAGCTTTGGACTCGGCGCCTACCACCTCGATCCGGGCTGATCGGCAAGCGGAGGCGGGTACGATGCCATCGGGCACCCCCGGCCCAAAAGAACCTTTGCAACCCCGAAACCGCCGACAAGCTTGTCGCACACCCTCATCGCCGGCGCCGTCGGGCATCGTTGTGGCCAGCCCCGGAGGCACCGGGGATTGGAGCCACCAGTGAGGCAGGGATGCCCCGGTTCCTACTCAGCCCGGATCGGAGGAAGCCGACACCATGAAC
>JBFZCW010000262.1:0-33464 GCA_041307765.1 Chromatiaceae bacterium | reverse complement strand
GCCTGCGATTCTCGACCTCAGGCATGGGCGCGGGACTCCTCAGGGGGTGGGTTAGAACAGGATCGGATGGCTGCGGCCAGCCGATCGCTGGCAGCTGCCGCTACCATATGAGGTCATCAGGGACCTCGTACCCGGCATAGGGGTCCTCAGCATTGGCCGTGGGCTGCGCCCCCGGCTGTGCCTGGCGGTGGTTCTGGACCACCACCAGATCGGCGTCGCGGGCTCGGACCTTGTCGGCGATCTCCCCGGGGACCAGCTCGTAGAAGTGGTCCTGGCGCACCACTGCCAGGCGACCATCCGAAAGCCCGTGCTGTTGCTCGGGGGTGACGTAGATGCGCTTGAGGGCTTTGCCGTCGGCAAAATTGAAGGCCAGCTCGCCTCGGTCGCGGGTGACCCGATGGGTGTGGATGAGCTGACGGAGCTCGTTGGCCAGGGCCACACGGCCGGCTGCCTCCTGGCGCTCGCGATTCAGCGCGCGGTCGCGCTCGGCCTTCTCCGTCTGGGCCTGTTCGGCACGCCGCCGCCGCTCCTCCGCCGCCGGATCGGGCGCCTGGCCCCTCGCCTTCGCGTCCTTGCGTTTGTCGGTCTTGGTCTGTTTGGCCTTCTGCTGGCTAACCAGCCCGGCCTTGAGCAGTTGTTCCTGAAGAGAGCTGGCCACCTCTACCCTCCAACGGCGTCGGGCCCTACGATTGCCGACAGAGGATGTCTCAGCGGACGGGACGACGCAAGCATTTGGAACATCTGCTGGCCGTAGCCGGTGGCGCCCACCGTTGAAACTGATGCCAGGGCGGGCTATGCCGGTTAGAATCGCGCCTTCCGCCGCAGGGCCAGTCCCTCGGCCCCCCCGTTGCACCCGACGCAGGCCCCCGCCGCTGGCGACCCAGGCGCGTCGGCGATCTCGTCACCGGCTACAACCCCAATGAGGACCACCCGATGAAGCGATGCTTCGCCCTGTTCGCCCCCACTCTGCTCGGTGCCGCCATGGCGATGAGCACCCCCGGCCTCGCTGCCGATGCCGTCAACATCGGGTACGTGGACATGCAGCAGGTTCTGGAAAAGAGCAAGCTTGGCCAGCGCGCCCAGGCGACCCTGAAGGAGAAGTTCGGTCCGAGGTCCGAGGAGTTTGCCAAGGAGGAACAGGCCATTCGCCAGCAGCAGCAGACCTTAGAGCGCGACAAACCGCTCATGAGCAAGGACCAGGTCAAGAAGAAGGAAGAAGAGCTCCAGAAAGCGATCGAAACCTTCCAGAAGACCGCCGGCACTACCCAGCAGGAGCTTGTCAAGGAGCAACAGAAGCTGGGGCAGGCCATCGTGGGCCCAGCCCAGGAGGTCGTCCAGGCCCTGTCTAAGGAGAAGAAGATGAGCGTGGTCTTTGAGCGCGGGCAGTCCGGTCTGCTGTACATCGATGGCAGCCTGGACCTGACCAAGGAGGTTATCAAGCGCCTGGACGAGCGGGTGAAATAGTACCGGCCTGCCCGCACCGCCGGAGCATGCCTTGAACTACCGTATCGTGCCGGTCACGCTGTTCGAGCAGAACTGTACCCTGCTCTGGTGCGAGCAGACCGGCGAGGCGGCCATCGTGGACCCGGGCGGGGACGTGGAGCGCATCTTGGCCGCGATCCGTGAGGAGGGGGTTGCCCCGGTCAAGATCCTCCTGACCCACGGCCACATCGACCACGTCGGCGGTGCGGCGGCGCTCGCCGAGCGGCTGGGGATTCCAGTGCTGGGCCCACACCGCGACGATGCCTTCCTGCTCGATGCCTTGCCGGAGCAGGCGAGGATGTTCGGTCTGCCGATGGCGGCGCCCTTTCGACCCGAGCAGTGGCTGGACCAGGGGGACCAGGTCACCCTTGGCAAGGTCTCGCTAGATGTCATCCACTGCCCCGGCCACACGCCAGGTCACATCGTCTTTTACGATGGCGATGCCGGTCTGGCCCAAGTAGGGGACGTCTTGTTCAAGGGGGCCATCGGGCGCACCGACTTCCCTCGTGGCAGGCACCGCGACCTGCTCGACTCGATCCGCAACCGACTGTTCCCATTGGGCGACGCAATACGCTTTATCCCTGGGCACGGGCCCATGTCGACCTTCGGGGCCGAGCGGCGCAGTAACCCCTTCGTCGGTGAGGGCAGGACCTAAGGGCCTGGCCTTGCCGGAAAATGGCGAGACCTCGCAGCTGAACGGGAAAACCAAGGGAATCTGTGCTTTAATTGCTTAAACGGAGGAAACAGATTCATGGGCAAAATCGCTCCGGAACCTTTGGTCTCCCAGCGGACCCACAGTGGAAGAAGCTACTGGGTTCGCAACATCCTTGCCGCTACCAGGGATAACGCCGATGCCGTCGACGCCACCCGCACGGCAAGGGGCGCGCCCAAATCTCCACCGGCCAAGAAACGCTTCGTCGAGCCGTACCGGCTGAGCGACGAACAGCGGGCCGCCATGCTCGCTCCGCTTGCGGAGCGCGGTATTGGGGACCACGAAAGCCGCGATCTGTTTGCCGCAGCCTTGGCCTACGATCTGGCTACCTGTTACGAGCTGACGGTAGCCAACCCGGAGCGAGCGGGCGCCCAGGCTCCCGACGCGGCCCTCGCCCAGCCGATCGGACAAGCTCCTACGAAGTCACAGACCCGCAAGGAGGCCTCCAAGACCAGCCAGGCGGTGCCGCTCGACCCGGCCCTTGCCGAGCTGGCCGAGGCGGCGCGGGCCCTGGCGGCGGGTCTCGACGCACTGGGAGCGGAGGCCCGCGCAAGCCTGCTGCAGGGGCTGCGCGAGGGGGATCGGTTCCGTCGCGGTTACGATGACGACTATCTCGCGGCCCTGCGCGGGGAACTGCTGCGCATGGCGTTCTCAACCGGTGCCGCCGGCGAGGATGTGGCGGCGAGTCCGACGCCGCCTGAACCACCCCTCCAGCGAGCAGAAGTCCCAAAACCTTCGCCCGCTGCCCGTCAGTTCATCGCCCGGGCGGCGGGGGCCTTCGAGGAGTGTTTCGACCAAACCCCCACGGCGCAGGTGGGCGGGCCCTTTTCTGCCATGATCAAGGCCCTCGTTGCGGTTACCGGGGTACGGATTCCGACCGACGCGCGCAACCTTGCCGAGATGCTCAAGCGCGCCTGATCCGCGGGATTCTGTCCTGCCAGACCGCCACGGCTGATTCGTTGGTCCGGATAGCCCGAATCTGCTGAGCAACCCATGTCCTGGCTCGGTTATTCCGTCCTCGCCGTCCTGGCGGTCTTTGCAGCCAATGCCCTCTGGGTCCTGCTCGGGAGCCGGCAGTTGCGCGGTCGCTCGGTGAAGGTCTTTCTCGGCGCCGCCTGACGAGCAACCCGCATCCGGGTTGGTCACCTGTCGCTGAAGACCTGTGGCGACGCGGCTGCCGCGTCGTCTCGGTTACAATGACTTGCCACGCCACCAGCACCTAACGAAATCGGGATCGAGATGTTCAAACGCTTCCTCAACGCGAGAAAACGGACGCCCGCGGCAGAGGACCAGGCATCCCTCGTACGAACCGCTCGCAGTCATGAGGATCCGGCGGTGCGGCGCGATGCCTGCCGACGCCTGCGCGATCTGCCCGAACTCATGGCCATCGTCACCGAGGACGCCGACGCCGGGGTGCGGGAGATCGCCCTGGGTCACTATCGCAATTTGCTGTGCGGCCTCGACGACCACCCGGTGGATATCGAGCTGCGCCTGGCCGCTGTGGCTGGTCAGGAAGACCCGCGGGTTCTGGAGTACGTCGCCGTCAACGCCCTGGATGCACGGGTCCGGCAGGCAGCGATCGCCCGGGTGAGCAACCCGACGGTTCTCGCCACCTGCGCCGCGCACGACGCCCTGGCGGCCAACCGTGCCGTCGCTGCGGGGCTCCTGGAGGACCGCCAAGCGCTGGAGCAGGTGGCTCGCCAGGTGGCCAAGCGCGACAAGAACGTCTACCGATTGGTCCGCCAAAAGCTCAGGGTCCTTCAGGAGCGTGACGAGTTGCCCCGGCGCGCCCGCGCGCTGTGCGACGAGCTCTGCGAGAAGCTTGAACGCCTCGGTCGCTTCGATACCTGGTCGCAGGACCTGGCCTTGCTCGCCCATCTGGATCGCCAGTGGGCCGAGATGGATCCGCACGCCGACGCCGCCTCGCGGGCGAGCTACGCGGCGTTGCGCACCCGCTTCCTGGACGCCTACACGGCCTATCGCGAGGCCAACGCCGCGCAGATTGCCGCCGAGGAGGCGCGTGTCGCCCTGCGCGCGGAGCGCCGCGGGTTGCTGACCGAGCTGGCCGAGGCGGCGACACTCGACGAAGAGTCGGCCATCGCTGGGGCCTGCGCCGGCATCGGCGATCGCTGGAACGTGCTGGACCACCTCCCGGAGGGCGAGCAGGCTGCCCTGGAGCGCGAATACGCCGCCCTGTCAGGTCAGGCGCAGCAACGCCGTGACGCGCTGCGGGCGCAGCGCAAGGGCGACGAACGGCTCACCAAGCTCAAGGCCGCCGCGGAGCAGCTCCTCGCCCAGGCCAAGCCCCTGGAGTACAAGGAGGTCCAGCGCCTCATCGAGCATGCGGCGCCGGCCCTGGCGACAGCGGGGATCTCCGGCGTCCTCCGCGCGGCATTCGAGCATACCTGCAAGGAGCTGGAGGCGCGGCTCGCCAAACAACGCAAGCATGCCGCGCACCGGCTGCAGGACTTGCCGGCACGCCTCGCCGAGCTGGAGGCGCACTTGGCGGCGGGCGAGCTCAAGGCCGCCGAGCCCCTGCTCCAGAGCATCGAGGCCGCGGTGGATCTGGCCCAACTGAGCGGTCTGCCGCGTGGCGACCATGCCCCCCTGGCCGAGCGCTTGCACGCGCTGGCCCCGCGGATCCGCGAGCTGCAGCACTGGCGCAAATGGGGTACCGATCAGCACCGTCAGGGGCTCCAAGAAGCCATGGAGGCGCTGGCGACGGCGGACATCTCATTGGAGGCGGTGACGCTGCGCCTGCACGACCTTCAGATCGAATGGAAGGGGCTCGACAAGGGCGGCCGGGCACCGGTCAATCACGCCCTTTGGGAGCGCTTCCATGCCGCCTCGGAGCGCGTCTACGAGCGCTGCCGCCCCTACCTCGAAGCGCAGGCCCGGGAGCTGGAGGCCAACCGCGTCCAGCGCGAGCAGGTCTGCCAAGACCTCGAGGATTTCCTCGACAAGGTCGACTGGGCCCGCATGGACTGGAAAAAGGCCGCCCGCGCCGAGCGCGAGACCCGCCAGGCCTGGGCGACCCTGGGCCAGGTGGAGCCGCGCAAGCGCCGCGTTCTGGAGAAACGCTTCCGTGCCGCCCTGGCCCGGCTCGACGAGCGTCTGGAGGCGGAGCGCGCCCGCAACCTGCGGCTTAGGGAGTCGCTCATCGCCCAGGTCGAGGCCCTGGTGGCGCAGCCAGACCTGGAACAGGCCATGGAACAGACCAAGCGGCTCCAGCGTGAGTGGCATACCAGCGTCCCCGGCCGCCAGCGGGAGGAGAACCGCTTGTGGGCGCGTTTCCGCGCCGCCTGCGACGCGGTCTTTGCCCGCCGCAGGGAATACCAGGAGGCCCAGCAGGCGGAGCTTGCTGCCCACCTGGCCGCCCGCGAGGCGATCTGCGCCGAGGCATTGACGCTGGCTCAGAGCGACGCCAAGCCCCAGGACTTGACGAGCGGGCTGCGTGATCTGGAGATGCGCTGGCGAGAGGCGGAGGCCCTGGTCGTGCCGCGTCAGGCGGCCGCGGGTCTCGCGCAGCGCTGGCGCGAGGCCCGGGAGGCGCTGGTTCGCACCCGCCAGGAGCGCTTGGCGGCCATCGAGCAAGGGCAACGAGACCTCCTCGTCGGGCAGGCGGTGCTCTGCACTCGCCTTGAGCACGCGGTGCTGGATGGTCTGGTCGAACCCGAAGTCGCCGACGGCATCGCCGCGGAGTGGGACGCCTTGGCGCAGCAGCGGGACCACGCGATGAAGCGGGCCATGGCCCAACGCTTCGGCACCGCCTTGGCGGCTGCCCGGGATGGAGGGGAGGCGCGGGAGGTCTTCCTGGCGGCGGCCGAGCCCAACCAGCGGCGGCGCCAGGCCCTCTGTCTGCAGTTGGAGATCCTCGCCCAGGTAGACTCCCCGCCGGAGTTGGCCAAGGAGCGGATGGAGCTTCAGGTTGCTCGGCTGTCGGGGCGCATGGCCGCCAGTTCGGACGCCCCCCTTGCGGGGGCCGAGCAGCTGCTGCGCGACTGGTACCTCTGCGGACCGGCGCCCAGGGATGCAGCGCTCGACGCCCGTTTCGAGCGCGCCCGGGCGGCGTTGGAGCAGGTCCAGGGTCAGGCATGACCCGTCGCATCCGTGACCGACAGGTGCCGGAGCGGGCTCCATGACGCCACCCCCCTCAGGGGCGACGGCCGCCGCCGGGCCACCCTTCCCAACCCCCGAGGCGGCGCAGGACGCCTTCTACGCCGCCTTCGCCGCCACGGACCTCGCCGCGATGGCAGAGGTCTGGGGGGAGGACAACGAGACCCTGTGCATCCATCCCGGCGGTGGACCGCTCAAGGGCAAGGCCGCGGTTATGCAGAGCTGGATGGAGATCTTCTCGGCCGCCCAGCCGCCCACCATCGAGGTGGACCCAGTGGTAGGCATGACCAGCGGCGACCTTGCGGTGCGGGTCCTGGTGGAGCTGATCCGCCCCAACGGCAGTCCGACAGAGGCCGCCAGCCGAGTGCTAGCGACCAATGTCTTCCGGTTTCGGGACGGCTCCTGGCGTCTCGTGGAGCACCATGCCTCCCTCCCGCTTCGGGTCCAGCCGAAGTCGGGTGACCCGGATTATCGGGTGCATTAGCCCCGGGGAACGGCCCGCATAGGGCGTCAGGCCCTGTCCGAAATGCGCACGCAGAGCACATCGCAGGAGAGCCCCTGGACGATGCTCTTCACGGTGGAGCCCAGCAGGGCCTTTAGCCCGTGGCGCCCATGGCCGCCTAGAATCACTAGGTCGACGCCCAGTTTATCAGCCGCGGCCCGGATCGCGTGTCCGGTGGGGCCAACCTGGATATGTCGGTCCTCGGGCGGGACATCCAGTCGTGCGCCCAGTTCGTCCAAGTGTCCCCTGGCCACACCGATCATCTGGCTCTCTAGACCAAACGCCTCGGGCAGGATCACATCCCCCGCGTTGGCCATGGGCATCAGCTCCACAGTCTGCGGGACATAGTCCAGGACGTGCACAAGGCTCAGGCGTGCCCCGTAGAGGGTACGCAATTGCACGGCGCGCTCGATGACGGGCTGGGCCTCCGGCGCGAAGTCCACCGCCAGCAACAGGTGTTTGTAGTCATGCTCCGACATCGCAACCTCGCTGCCCGAAAACCCCTGCCTACTCTAAGTATAGGAACCAGGCTCGGCTGGTAGGGACTGTCGGGTTGCCTTTCGGCGCGGGCCGCGGGACCCTGCCCACTGACCGCGGTCATTGCGCGATGACTGATGGCAGCCTATGTTCGGCGCCGGCCACTAAAGCATGCCTCCCAAGCCAGGTAACCCCATGTTCGTTCAAGCCCCCCGGCTCCTGCCCGACTCTCCCTTCGACCTCGATCGACCAGACTCCTATGCCCGGTGGCGAGACGAGCGGCTCGCCCGGGCCCCGACCCGCCTGGCAGACCTGATGGTTGAGGTCGTTGACCCTAGGCGACTCACCGCGACGGAGCACGCCGCAGTCCTGGATCGTTGCCGGCGGTCTAACATGGCGATCTACGCGGGGGGTACCGGAGAGGACCCTGACAAAGAGCTGGTGCGCATGCTGGGCGCCCAGTTCGGGCTGCACCGGTTGGACCACAACATGGGCGCCGACGAGGATGCCGTCACGTCCCTCAGAGTCCAGTCCGACGCCGTGCACCGGGGCTATATCCCCTACAGCAACAAGCCCATTGCCTGGCACACGGACGGCTACTACAACTCCCCGGAGCGCCAGATTCAGGGGCTTCTGCTGCACTGCGTCCAGCCCGCGGCCAGCGGGGGGGCCAATGCCCTGCTCGACCATGAGATTGCTTATATCCTGGTCCGGGACCAGGAGCCGGACTATATCCGCGCCCTCATGCACCCCCGGGCCATGACCATCCCTGCCAACCGGGTGGACGGACAGCTGGTCCGCCCGGAGCAGTCCGGTCCGGTCTTCTCGGTCACTGCGGCCGGCCACCTGCACATGCGCTACACGGACCGCAAGCGCAACGTCGCCTGGCGGGACGATTCCCTGACGACCAGCGCCCTCGCCTGCCTGAGGGCAGTCTTGTACCGTCAGACACCCTGGCATCTCGAAGGGGGACTGCAGGCTGGCTGGGGGCTCATCAGCAACAACGTCTTGCACACCCGGACCGGCTTCGAGGATGGCCCCATACCGCGCCTGCTCTACCGTGCGCGCTACTATGACCGGATTGCCGGGACCTGAGGTCGTGCAGCTGCGCCGGGGTGGGCCATGATTCAGGTGACCCAGGGCATCGCCATCGACGAACGGGAGCTTGATGAGCGATTCGTGCGTGCGCCTGGCCCCGGGGGCCAGCACGTCAACAAGGTGGCCACGGCCGTGGAGTTGCGTTTCGACGCGGCCCGTTCTCCGGCACTGCCTGAGGCGGTGCGCGCGCGCCTGATGCGTCTTGCGGGGCGGCGCCTGAACGCCGAGGGTATCCTGATCATCGAGGCCCACCGGTTCCGCACTCAGGAGCGCAATCGCCGCGATGCCCTGGAGCGGCTGATTGCCCTGATCCAACGGGCAACTCTGGAGCCGAAACTGCGAAAGCCGACACGCCCGACCCGCGCATCCAAGGAACGACGCCTCGAAGGCAAGTCCCAGCGTGCCCAGGTCAAGGGGCTAAGGCGGCGTACCTACCCAGACGACTGACAGACTGAGAGCGAACTGCCTTGATGGGCCGCGAGTGGGCGCAGCCGCCGTGAGTAAACCAGAAAGGCCGAGATGGGGCTGTCGGCCCCCCTGCCGAGGGCCTAATCGTTCCGCAGCGTCTTGGGCAGCGTGATATTGATGAGTTGCGCGCAACCCGGCGTCAGATCGGACCAGTCGTCCGGCATCTCCAGGCGCGCCAGCGCCGCCGTCGGCAAGAGCTTGCCGTCGTCTAGTTCGCTCACGTCGTCCCCGACAAGGTAGACCAGGAGTTCCTCGATCCCGGGATTGTGCCCGACCAGCAGGACGGTCTTGGCGTTGGCCGGGAGCCGCGCCAGCAGCCCCAGCAGATCCGCGACGGCTGCCTCGTAGATCGCTTGGTCCCAGACCACAGCCTTGCGCTTGTAGTCCAGGCCCTTGCAGACCGCTTGGGTGGTTTGGCGAGCACGCTCGGCCGGGGAGCTGACCACCAGATCGGGCACGAGCCCCTCGCGATACATCCAGGCGCCTACGCGTGGCGCGTCTTTCTTGCCACGCTTCGCTAGGGGGCGGGCGAAATCGCTTTGGGCGTTGCCGTCCCAATCCGACTTGGCGTGCCTCAGGATCAGAAGCTCACGGGGCATACGAAGGATGGGCTCGGCGTAGTTCAAGATGACGTCGGGGGTGGTTTCCGGCGATGGTCGGCATATTTAACATAACCGTCACAAAAGCGTCACCGCGAGGCCATCAGTATTTCTTCTGAATGGAACCGATTGCCCCGGGCCTGCTTCCTGGCGATTGTGGGGTCGCCTGTCCAGCGGCCTCAGCGAACCTGGGCCAGGATCCGCGCCATGATGTCCTGCGCCTGAATCAGGTATCCGCCGCCGAAGAGGTTGAGGTGGTTGAGTACATGGTAGAGGTTGTAGAGGTCCCTGCGGGTCGCGTAACCCGTATCGAGGGGCCATGCCTCGCGGTAGGCGGCGTAGAAGTCGCCGCCAAAGCCGCCGAAGAGCTCCGTCATGGCGAGATCCGCCTCCCGGTCCCCGAAGTAGACGGCGGGGTCGAAGACCACCGCCTCGCCGCTGCAGGCGAAGGCCATGTTGCCCCCCCATAAGTCGCCGTGCAGCAGGGAGGCCGCCGGGGCGTGTCCGAGCAGGGTCGGCAGGTGCACGAGTAGGGCATCACCCGAGCGTTGCAAAGTGCTGCCGTAGCCGTTGCGTGCGGCTAGGTCGAGCTGAGGCCCTAGGCGGCGTTCTGCCCAGAAGCGCGCCCAGTCCGGGTCCGGGGTATTGCGCTGCGGAGTCGAACCGATGGTGTTGTCGCGAAGCCAGCCAAAGGTCGCGCGGGTGGTGGCATGCATGGCTGCCAGCAGCCGACCGGCCTGCGCCCCGCCCCGCTCGGGGCGACTCCCAAGCTCGATGTATTCCATGACTAGGTACGCCTGGCCCCCGGCGACGCCGATGCAAAGGGGTCTCGGGACGCGCAGGGTCCCGCTGCGGGCCAGCTCCGCCAAACCGTCCGCCTCGGCCTCGAACATGGGCCGGAGCTCGGCCCGGTTGAGCTTGACGAAGTAGCTGTGCGTCCCGTCGCTCAGGTGGACAGCGGTGTTGATGCAGCCCCCGCCGATGCGACGGGCCTGCGCCGCGGCAAAGGAGTGGCCGGCGACCTGCTCAACCCGGTCGGCGATTTGGGCAGCGATCTGCCGAAGATCTGATAGTCCCTCAGGCATGCCCTCAGGCGCGGGGCACCCGGTGCAGCAGCGGGCTGCTGCGTGGGAAGTGGCTGCGCAGGAACTCCATCTGGTCTGCGAGGACGTGGCGTCCCATCAGGAAGATGTACTCGGCATGGGTCGGGATGAACGGGACGGCCAAGAGCTCCATCCCTGCCGCCTCCGGGGTGCGCCCGGCCTTGTAATTGTTGCAGCGCACGCAGGCGGTGACCACGTTGTTCCAACGATCACGGCCGCCTAGGCTTAAGGGCCGGACGTGGTCGCGGGACAGGTGCCGCGCGGAGTAGCGCCCGCCGCAGTAGAGGCAAAGGTGGTCGTCGCGCTGGAAAAGGGTCCGGTTGGTCAGCGGCGGGGCATAATCGTCCTTGAGCTTGATGACCGCGTGGTGACTGCCGCGCGTGGCGATGATGGAGTGGATCGCGAGCTCGCTGCGGCGGCGGGTGGCCGTGTTGGTTCCGCCGTGCAGGACAAAGAGCGGGCTGCCGTAGGCGTAGGCTACTTGTTCGAGGCAGTAGAGCCTGGCAGCGGCTCGATAGTCCACCCACTCGAGGGGCAGCCCCGCGAGGTCCGTGCGTAATACCTGCTGGCTCAATTGCACCATGGGTTGGCTACGGCTCGGAATTTCGCGAGCATAATACACAGTTACGGAGGTCGTTCAAGACAGGGACAAATGGGGCGCCTCCTCGATCCGCAGCCTGCCCTTTCCCTGTAGAGAAGGGCGGGATTTTCCTCGGTGGCTAGGCAAGCTGTGCACAAGGGGAGCTGCCCTATAGATTGCCTAAATCGCGCTGCCAAAACCGATTTATCAGTCCTCGATTATGAACATTAACTATATGATATTATTTATTTTTGTATCGGCGTCTAAAATCTGGCCAACCTAACAGAACTGTAATATTGGCGCGCTTGGAGGGCACATGGCCAGAGCTTGTTCACAGAGTTATCCACAGCATCTGTGAACATGGGCGGCTTCTTCAAGGACCTCAGCAGCTTGTCATACATTCCCAAGGATCTTCCGAAAAAGCCGCGCCAAGTCGAATGGTCTTTCCAACGGGCGGCCTACCGCTGATGGCGGGTCACGGGGTGGGGCCAAATAGCGGGTCGGTCTGCCTGCGCGTGGCATTGGACCTCCCTCTGGCCGTGCTCTTCGATTACCTGCCGCCGCCGGATGTGGACCCGACGGCCATCGCCCCCGGCACGCGGGTCCTAGTCCCCTTCGGACGGGGCCTCCGAGTGGGCCTCGTGCTAGGAGTCGAGACGGCGACCGACCAGGACCCAGACCGGCTCCGGTCTGTCCTTGCGGTGCTTGACCTTCAGCCCTTGCTCGCTCCCGCGGACCTTGAGCTCATCCGATGGGCCGCCGACTACTACCGACACCCCCTGGGCGAGGCCCTGTTCGGCGCCCTTCCCGCCCGGCTGAGACGTCAGGAGAACCTGCTTGACCCTCGTCCCCGCGGCTGGCGCCTGACCCCGGCTGGACAGGCCCAGGATCCGGACGGCCTGCGCCGGGCGCCGCGTCAGGCCGTGGTGCTGGCCCGGCTGCGGCTGGGCGGAGTTGCGGTGCCAGACCTGATCGGTGACCTTGGGGACTGCGCCGGCGCCCTGCGTGCCCTGGCGGCCAAGGGCTGGGTCGAGCCCTGTCTTGTCGAGGTAACTCCGGTGCCGGTCATGCCTGTCCCGGGGCCGGCGCTCAACGCGGAGCAGGCCGAGGCCCTGGCCCGAGTGCGCGCCACCTCGGGGTTTCGCACCTTCCTCCTCGATGGGGTGACGGGCAGCGGCAAGACCGAGGTCTACCTGCACCTCATCCGGGATGTCCTCGCGGCCGGGTGCCAGGCCTTGGTCTTGGTCCCGGAGATCGGGCTCACGCCCCAACTCGAGCGTCGAATCCAGGCCCGGCTCGGGGCGCCCATGGCGGTGTTGCACTCGGGACTCGGCGAGCGGGAGCGGGAACTCGCCTGGCGCGCCGCGGCCAGCGGGGCGGCCGCCCTGCTCCTCGGCACCCGCTCGGCGGTCTTCGCACCATTGCCTCGCCTGGGTCTGGTGGTGGTGGACGAGGAGCATGACCTGTCCTTCAAGCAGCAGGACGGGTTCCGCTATTCGGCTCGGGATCTCGCCGTGCGCCGGGCCCAGCGTGCCGGCTGCCCCGCGATCCTGGGCTCCGCCACGCCGTCGCTGGAGACCCTCAACAGCGCCCAGTGCGGGCGCTATACCTGGCTGCGCCTCACCGGTCGTGCCGGGGGGGCCAGGCCACCACGGCTGGACGTGATCGACATCCGCGCCCAGCCCCTGGAGGGCGGGCTGTCCCGGGTCCTGGTCCGTGACCTGGGCGCCGAAATCGCCGCCGGCAACCAGGTGCTGCTCTTCCTCAACCGACGTGGGTTCGCACCTATCCTGACCTGCCATGACTGCGGCTGGGTCGGCGGCTGCCCCCACTGCGACGCCCGTCTCACCCTGCACCTGACGCGCCGCCGCCTGGCTTGTCACCACTGCGGCTGGACCCGAGTCATCCCGCAGGTCTGCCCCGACTGCGCCAAGGACGATCTGCGGGCCCTGGGGCAGGGCACGGAGCGCCTGGAGGAAGAGGTGGCACGCCTCTTTCCTGGCGTCCCCATGGCCCGTATCGACCGCGACAGCACCCGGGGCGGCCGACTGGCGCGCCTGCTGGAGGGGGCTCGCCGAGGGGACTTTCCGATCCTGATCGGGACCCAGATGCTAGCCAAGGGGCACCATCTCCCGGGTGTCACCCTGGTCGGGATCCTCGACCTCGACCAGGGACTCTACGGGGCCGATTACCGTGCCCCGGAGCGCATGGCCCAACTCATCGTCCAGGTCGCCGGACGCGCCGGGCGGGCCGAGCGCCCAGGGCGGGTAGTCCTCCAGACCCGCCACCCGGACCATCCCCTACTGGCCGCCCTTCTGAGGGGAGGCTATGCCGCCTTTGCCGACGGGGCCCTCGCGGAGCGCCGTTCGGCCTTGTTGCCGCCCTTCTCTCACCAGGCCCTCCTGCGCGCCGAGGGGCGCACGTCCCAGGACGCGGCCGATCTGCTCGACCGCGCTGCGGCCCGGGCTAGGGAGATCGGCCTGACGGGTCTGTCCCTAAGGGGCCCGGTCGCGGCCCCAATGGAGCGGCGCGCCGGGCGCTACCGGGCCCAGCTTTTGGTTCAGGCTGAGCGCCGCACCGATTTGCAGACCTTTCTCGCGACCTGGGTCCCCGGACTGCGGTTGCTCAAGGTCCCGGCGGGGGCGCGCTGGTCCCTCGATGTGGACCCCCAGGAAATGCTCTGAGCTGGGGATTCCTGTATCCTTTGCCGCTTTCCTGCGACCCCGACGGCGACCCCGACGGCGACCCCGATGGCGACCCCGGCGCCAGCCCGAGGGCAGGTCATTGGCCCTGCCCCCCCATGGGCCGGGTCGCAACACCCGCCACAGCGACAAGACCCCATGAAGCAACAGGTCCAGGCCCTGCTCGTTTCCGCCCTGAGCCGGCTCGCGGATGCCGGTGCCCTCGCCCCCGACGCACTCCCGGACCCGCAACTGGAGCGCACCCGCGACCCCGGCCACGGGGACTTTTCCAGCAACGCGGCCATGGTCCTGGCCAAGCAGATACACTCCAAGCCGCGGGACCTGGCACAACGTCTGGTGGCGGCCTTGCCAGCCTCCGAGCTGATTGCTCGGGTCGAGGTGGCGGGCCCCGGGTTCATCAACTTCCACCTCGCCCCGAGCGCCTACCTGGCCTTGGTGCCGCAGATCCTCGGCGAGGGTCCGGCCTACGGCCGCAGCACCCTTGGGGCCGGGAGGATGGTCCAGGTCGAGTTCGTCTCGGCCAACCCCACCGGTCCCCTACACGTGGGCCATGGTCGCGGCGCTGCCTATGGTGCGGCGGTAGCGGACCTGCTGGCCGCGGTCGGCTTCGAGGTCCACCGCGAGTACTACGTCAACGACGCCGGGCGGCAGATGGACATCCTCGCCGCATCCGTCTGGCTGCGCTACCTGGAGCTGTGCGGGGAGCAGCTGGATTTCCCGAGCAATGGCTACAAGGGTGACTACGTCTGGGATATCGCCGCCACCCTCCACCGCGAGCACGGCGACGCCTACCGCTGGGCGGCGGATGAGGTCTTTCACGGCCTACCCCTCGACGCCCCCGCCGGCGGCGATAGGGAGACCCACATCGACGGGGTCATCGCCGCAGCCAAGCGCCTGCTCGGGGACAACCGCTACCGCTACGTCTTCGAACTGGGGCTCAACACCATCCTGGACGACATCCGCGACGATCTGGCCCTGTTCGGCGTCACCTACGAACAGTGGTTTTCCGAGCGCTCGCTGACGGAGGGCGGGGCGGTCAACCGAGCCCTGGAGCGGCTGCGCCACAGCGGCTATGCGTACGAGAAGGATGGGGCCCTGTGGTTCCGTTCCACCGGCTTTGGCGACGAGAAGGACCGCGTCCTGGTGCGGGAGAACGGCCAGTCCACCTATTTCGCCTCCGATGTCGCCTACCACATGGACAAGCTGGACCGCGGCTTCGACCGGGTCATCGACATCTGGGGGGCCGACCACCATGGGTATATCCCACGGGTCAAGGCGGCCCTGCAGGCCCTGGGGGAGGATCCCGACCGACTGGACGTGCTCCTGGTGCAGTTCGCCATCCTCTATCGCGGCGGCGAGAAGGCGCAGATGTCCACCCGCTCCGGCGAGTTCGTGACCCTGCGCGAGCTGCGCAAGGAGGTCGGACGGGACGCTGCCCGCTTCTTCTATGTGATGCGCCGCTGTGAGCAGCACATGGACTTCGATCTTGATCTGGCCAAGTCCCAGTCGGCCGACAACCCGGTCTATTACGTGCAGTATGCCCACGCCCGGGTGTGCAGTGTCTTGCGCCAGGCGGCGGACAGGGGTATCGCGCTGGAACCGAGCCCGGGCACCCTGCACCTGGAGCTGCTTACGGAGGACCACGAGCGGGCACTGCTCAAGGACCTGGCCCGCTACCCGGAGGTGGTGGAGTCAGCCGCGCTGAGCGAGGAGCCCCACCAGGTCGCCGCCTACCTGCGGGAGCTTGCCAACGGGCTGCATACCTACTACAACGCCCACCAATTTCTGGTCGCCGATGAGGCCCTGCGGGACGCCCGCATCAAGCTGATCCTCGCGGTGCGCGTGGTGCTGCAGAATGGATTGGCACTGCTTGGGGTCTCGGCCCCGGAGATGATGTGAAATGGCTGCGGAATCCAAGGCCCGCCCCCCCATGCCCAGGCTCAAACGCCGGTCCGGAAAGTCCTGCGGCTTCTGGTTCATGTTCGGACTGGTGCTCGGCGGCTTCGGCGTCGGGCTCTACATGATGGTGCGCACGCCAATCCAGGCACCGGCCGCTGGACTGGCCTTGGCCAAGGCGGAGCCAGCCAAGTCGCCACCTGTGGCCCCGACTCGTTTCGACTTCCACGATATCCTCCCGGAGCTCGAGGTCGTCGTCTCGGACAACGAGCTTGCCAAGCCCGACGCGAAACGGCCCGAAGAGAAAAAGCCCGAGGAGAAGAAGGCGGAGCCCACCAAGAAGCCGGATCCGCCCAAGACGGATGAGGCCAAGACCGCAACCGAGTCGGGGGGCAACACCTATATGCTGCAGATTGCATCCCTGCGCACCGCTGCCGATGCCGAGCGCTTCAAGGCTCAACTCGCGATGCAGGGTATTCAGGCCAAGGTCCAGACCGTCACCGTGAACGGCAAGGACACCTACCACAGGGTCCAGGCGGGCCCTTACCAGGGTAAGCAGGCGGTCAATGAGATGCGCAGTCAGCTCAAGGCCAAGGGGATGGATACCATCGCCGTCAAGCTCAAATAGACGGCGCGGAGGAGCTGGCGCGGAAGCGGCGGCCGGCCCCCGGACCTAGCGCCCACACCCGAGTGCCACGGGCAGGGTCGGGACCGGTTCCCCAGTCTCAACCCAGAGATAGACCTCGACCGCTGCCGGGTTGCAGCCCGTGCAGGTCTTTCCGCAGCCCGCTGGGGCAGGCAGACGTCGCACCCGTCCCTTACGTTCCCAGACCGACAGCATCGCCCGTACCGCCTCGGGTTCGGCCCGCAGGTGCAGGGCGAGGTCCGCCAGGGTCGCCTGCCGCCGGGTCTCGAGATAGCCCTTGAGGTCCGAAAGGATCATGCCCGCACCCGGGCGGCCTGCGGGCCTGAGGCGTCGTCTGGCCCGCTGCGTGCCCAGACACGCAAGCCGAGGACGACCAAGGCCAGGGCTACCCCCAGGCCGGCGATCCAGGCCCCTGAGGCCAGGGGATGCCGGTCGAAGGTGGACATCTGATAGAAAAGCGTGGCTGTGGCAAAGGCGATACCGGTCGTCCAGGCGGCAACGAATGCGGCCCAGGGAGCTCCGGCCTCGCGAACGATAGCGCCGATGGTCGCGACGCAGGGAAAGTACAGCAGCACGAACAGGAGATAGGCGAAGGCCCCCTCCCGCCCGTCGAAACGTGCCTCCATGGCGCCGAAGGTCCCTGCATGGACCTTCTGGGTCGCGGCGATCGTGGCCTGGTCCGAGAGATCGCCAATCCGCAGCCCCAGCGGATCGCTCAGGCTGCCCAGGGCTTGGGCCAGATTGGCCGGTACTGTGGCCGCGGCGGCGGCGAGCGCCCCGGACAGGTAGAAGGGCTGCGGCGTCTCGGCGGGCATGGCCTCGGCGGCGAGGCGGGTGTAGAGGGAATCGAGGGTGCCGACGATCACCTCCTTTGCCAGCACCCCGGACACGATCCCCAGCACCGCCGGCCAGTTCTCCTCGCGCACCCCCAGGGGGGCGAAGAGCGGCGCTGCGGCCCGGCTCACGGCGCTCAAGATGGACCGGTCGCTGTCCTGATTGCCCAGGCTGCCGTCGGTTCCCACAGAGCCCAGCACGTTCAGGATCAGGACCATGACCACGATCACCCGCCCGGCCTCGCGCAGGAAGATCTTGACCCGGTCCCAGGTGCGCAGCAGAACCCCCCTGAGGGTGGGCAGGTGGTAGGGGGGCAACTCCATCATGAAACCGGCGCTCTCGCCCGGGAGCAGGGTGCGCTTCATGATGAGCCCGGTCAGCACCGCCACCACGATGCCCGTCAGGTAAAGGGCAAAGACCACGTTCTGCCCCGAGTGGGGGAAGAAGGCCGCGGCAAACAGGACATACACCGGCAGCCGCGCTCCACAGGACATGAAGGGGTTCATGAGAATGGTGAGCTTGCGCTCGCGCTCGTTCTCCAGGGTGCGGGTCGCCATGACTGCCGGGACGTTGCAGCCGAAGCCCACGATCAGCGGGACGAAGGCCTTTCCCGGTAGTCCGATGGAGCGCATGAAGCGGTCCATGACAAAGGCGGCGCGTGCCATGTACCCGGAGTCCTCGATGGCGGACAGAAAGAGGTACAGGCTCGCGATGATAGGAATAAAGGTGGCCACCACCTTGAGCCCCCCTCCGATCCCCTGGGCCAGGATCAGGCTCAACCACTCCGGGGCCCCGGCGGCCGCCAGCAGGCTCTCCAGGCCGTTCACAAACAGGGCCCCGGCAACGCCGTCGAAGAAGTCGACGAAGGCCCCGCCGAGACTGACGGTGAACACGAACATCAGGTACATCACCAGCAGGAACAGGGGGATGCCCCAGACCCGGCTGAGCACCACCCGGTCGATGCCGTCCGAGAGAGTCCATCCCACATGGCCGCGCTGGCGGATGACCCGCTGGGCCAAGGTGTGGGCGTGACCGAAGCGGGTGTCAGCGATGTGGATGTCGGCGTCCTCCCCGGAGCGGGCCTGGATCAGCCCGCGCCAGTGCTCCGTCTTGGTCAAGGTGGCAGGGTCCGCCATGTGCACCGCCGCCGGGTCCCCCTCGAGCAGCTTGAGCGCTAGCCAGCGTGCATTGCCCCTGGCGGTCACGCCATCCGGGCTTGTGACCAGGCGGGGGGCCAGGTCCGCAACCGCCTCCTCGACGCATTCCTCGTGGGCGAGGGCGAAGCCGCCGACCTGTCGGCCCCCGGCCACTGCCAGGGTCCTGGCCTTGAGTTCGGTGATGCCCTCCTGGGTCACGGCAACGATGGGGACCACCGGGCAGCCGAGTTCCTCGCTGAGTCGCTCGGTATCGATGAGTACGCCGCGCTTTCGCGCCACGTCCATCATGTTCAGTGCCACCACAAGGGGCACGCCCATCTCAAGGATCTGGACCGACAGGTACAGGTTGCGCTCCAGATTGGAGGCATCCAGGACGTTGACAATCAGGTCCGCTTCACGCGACAGCAGGTAGTCGCGGGTAACCCGCTCGTCCGGGGAGCCGGCATCCAAGGAATAGATCCCGGGCAGGTCGATGACAGTCAGTGTGCGCCCGTCGAGGTCCAGGCGACCCTCCTTGCGCTCCACCGTTACACCGGGCCAGTTGCCGGTCTTCTGCCGGATGCCGGTCAGGGCATTGAACAGGGCAGACTTGCCGCAGTTGGGGTTGCCTGCGAGGGCGATGGTCAGCGGTCTCGTGCCGGCCAGTTGGGTGGGATCTTCAACGAGGCCCATGATCGAGGTACCGCATGCTGGGGTGTGCAAGGCTCAAGCGCCCGCGCGGGGGTAACGGCACCGGCCGGCCCGGGGTGCACGGGCCGAGGGGGTACTAGCGCAAGACCTCCGCGTCCGCAAGGATCTGGCCCCCTTGACGGAGCTGGACCCTGGCTCGGACCGTCGGGAAAGGGGTCAGATCCGCCCGCCGTGGGATCCGCCGCAGGCTCGATAATGGCGACGCCGCCGGCGATGGTCGCCCGTATTTGGGTTTAAATGAGAACCGTTCCTATTCTACGGATGTCGATCCTGTTGTCAACCGGCGGGGTGGCCCTCAGCGTCTCCAGCGGCACCGGGGGCATCAGGCCCTGAGGCGGCGCCCCCACGGCGGATTCCGTGCTCAGGCGGTCGTCCCCTGCCGCCTGACCCGCAGCTTCTCGGCCACGCCGCCGCCGAGCGCCACGCGTGTCTCCCCATTGGACACCACGACGCCCTGGCCCCGATGGTGCAGAACGGTGACAAGGCTGCCGATCCGCAAGCCCAAACCTAAGAGGCGGCGCGTCAGGGCGCGCCCGCCGCGGATCTCAACGATGTGTGCGGATACTCCGATGGGCAGGTCGGCGAGGCGCAGGAGATCGGCGTGGGGTTCTTCCAAGGACGGCTCGCGGGGCGATGGCTGGGCCTGAATGCAGGATTGTAGCCTAGGGCCGGTGGCGGGTGTCGGGCCGCACCCGGCCGGCGCCTAGAGGAGGTCGAATCGCGCGAACTGCATGCTGAACTGGCCGCGCCCCTGGGTCTGGCTGCGCAGGTCGGTGGCATAGCCGAGCAGGTGCATCAGGGGTACCTCGCAGTCGATGGTCACGTCCTTGCCCCTGGCCTCGCTGGCGCGGATCAGGGCGTGACGGGCCTGCAGGTCCCCCAGCACGGTTCCGAGGTTGTCCTGGGGTACCACCACCTCGACGGCCATCACGGGCTGTAGGAGGGCGGGGCTCGCCGCTGCCAGAGCCTTGCCTAGGGCCCGGGCCGCCGCGGCGGCGAGGGCATCTGCGGTGGAAAAGGGCCCGAACAGCTCGATCTCGACCACGCGGACCTCGACGTCTTCGATCGGGGTCCCCTGCAGGGGGCCAGCCGCCAGTCCCCGCAGCAGCCCCTGCTCCAGGGACTGGAGCTGGATCGGGGTGGGCTGGGTCCCCTCCGGCAGGACACGCGGCTTCACGGTCACCCGATTCCCCGCGGCCCGTTGGCGCGGCGCGACCGCAACGGTGACCCGGGCGCGCAGCACCGGGGTGCGCTGGTCGGGCACGGTCGGTGGCGAGAACAGCATATCCCCCTCGGCGGGGGCCTGGATGGTTTCGCGTACGGCCACCGCAGGGCGGCCGCTGCGCACCACCACCCCGTACTCGCGCTCCAGGCGCTCCAGGACGATCTGCAGGTGCAGTTCGCCCATGCCGCGCAGCAGGCGCTGTCCGGTCTCGGGGTCCTCTTCGACCTTGAGGGTCGGATCCTCCTGCTCCACCTTGTCAAGCGCCTCCAGCAGCTTGTCGCCGTCGGTCCCCAGGGCTGGCTCGATGGCCAGGCTCAGGACCGGGGCGCGCAGCTCGATGCGCTCCAGGCGCAGCAGATGCCCGGGTCTGCAAAGGGTGTCGCCGGTCGTGGCGAAACGCAGCCCGGCGAGGAGGACGATCTGCCCGGGTTCGGCGACATCGAGCTTGGTCTTCTTGCCTGCATCCACCTCGAAGACGCGCGCGACCTGCTCTTTGACGGTGCGCCCGTCCGCCGTGATGAACTCGACCGGATCGCCGGGGTGCAGCCGGTTGCGGTAGATCCGGGTGAAGACGTGGCGGCGCCCCTCCCACATCTGCACTTTGAAGGCCAGGGCGACCAGCGGGCCGGCGTCCCCCAGGACCACTGTCTCGGTGCTGCCGTCCGGGCGGATGGCCTCGGCCGGGGGGCGGTCCAGGGGTGCGGGAAGGAAGTCGATGACCCCGTCGAGCAGGGGCTGGACCCCCAGGTTGCGGAGCGCGCTGCCTCCGTAACAGGGGCAGAGTCGGCCAGTCAGGGCACCCTGCCGCAGGGCCGCCCGCACCGCAGCTGGATCAGGGTCCCCGCCGGCCAGAACCAGTTCGGCCAGGGCTTCGTCGAACTCTGCCGCCGCCAGGAGCAGGGCCTCCCGATGTCCCTGAGCCTTGTCCCAAAGATCCGGCGGGCAGGGGACGGTCAGGATGTCTCTGCCCTGGTCGCCGGTGAACCGGACCAGGGTGCGGTCGATGAGGTGGACCACCCCCGTGTCGGAACCGAGGGCCCAGTCCCCCGTCAAAGGAATGGTCACTGCAACCGGCTCGGCCTTTAGGCGGGTACGGATGTGCGCCAGGGCGTGGTCGAAGTCCGCCCCGGGGCGGTCCATCTTGTTGACGAAGAAGAGTACCGGCAGATTGAAACGGGAGCGCTGGCGCCATACCGTCTCGGTCTGAGGCTCGACCCCGCGTACCCCGTCCAGCACCAGGATGCAGCCGTCGAGGACGCGCATGGAGCGCTCCACCTCGATGGTAAAATCCACATGGCCCGGGGTGTCGACGATCTGCAGGGTGTGATCGCGCCACGGCGCCTTGGTGACTGCCGAGGTAATGGTGATACCGTGGCTCTGCTCCTCGGCCATGTAATCCATGTGGGCGGCGCCCTCGTGCACCTCGCCGATCTTGTGCGAGGCGCCGGTGTAGTAGAGGATGCGCTCCGTCAGGGTGGTCTTGCCGGCGTCCACATGGGCCGCCACGCCGATGTTGCGGACGCGGGCGAGTTGAGCGGATTTGGTCATTGAATGAGGTTAGGCAGCATCATGAAGTACGGCGCGAAGACCGCGACCACCGGATCCCGGCACGGGTCCCCACAGGCACTGGCGGCGGGGCTCGTCCTGCTCGCCTTGGGCGGGACCCTGGGCGGTACGACGCCCGTTCAAGCGGAGACCTTCCGCCTGGCCCACCCGAACGACGGGGTGATCGGGGCGCCATTCTATGTAAAGACCAGGCGTGAGGACACGCTCCTGGACATCGGGCGCCACAATGACCTGGGCTACGACGACATGAACGCGGCCAACCCCAAGGTCGATATGTGGGTGCCGGGGGCCGGGGCCGATGCCTTGGTGCCGACCTTCTACGTCCTGCCCCAGGCACCACGCCAGGCCATCGTCCTGAACGTGCCGGAGAAGCGTATGTACTATTACCCCTCGGACGGGGACGGCGCCACGGTGCACACCTATGCCATCAGCATCGGGCGGGAGGGCTGGAATACGCCCATCGGGACCTTCAAGATCACCGGCAAGGTCAAGGATCCCACCTGGACCCCGCCGGCATCCATCCATGCGGAGCGCGCCGCCGAGGGTCGTGCGCCCCTGCCCGCGGTGGTCCCCGCCGGGCCGGACAATCCGCTGGGACAGTACGCCATGCGCCTGAGCGCCCCCAGCGTCCTGATCCATGGGACCAGCAAGCCCTGGGGCTTGGGGATGCAGGTGACCCACGGCTGCATCCGTATGTATCCGGAGGACATCGAGCAGTTGTTCGGCAAGGTGTCTGTCAATACCCCCGTGACCATCGTCAATCAGCCGTTCAAGGTGGGTTGGCTGGGCGATGACCTGTACCTGGAGGTGCATATCGCCGCGGACGACGACAAGGGCAAGAACCGGGACCCGATGAGCATCGTGCCCGGGTCGGTGGCGAACGTGGCGGGGGTCTACGTGGATTGGGACGCGGTGCGCAGGGCGCGGGACGAGAATACCGGCCTCCCGGTGTTGGTGGGAGGCCGGCGCAGCTCAGCCGACTGGCTTCACTTGGACATGGTCTTCTGATACATGCGGTTGATGCGATCGGTGTTCGCGTCGCAGCAGGCCTGGGCGGCGTTGGCCTTGTCCAGCGCCTGCTGGGCCATAGCCTTGGCCTCTTCGACCTGGGCGGTGGTGGCGCAGCCACCGAGGATGCCGGCCGTCAGAATGGCGACGGCGGTCAGGGAAACGAGCTTGACGGTCTTCTGCATTGGATGGATCTCCATGGATGTTGTGCCGAACGGCCCCCTTTGTATAACACAACGTCAGGGTTTTTCCTAACCCCCCAGCGGGCTCAACCCTGCTGGGGCAAGCTCAGGTACCCGGTCCGTCGGCGGAGGAACCCGCCAAAGGGTACCTAAATTGTTGGCCAGGTGAGGATAAAAAGCAATGTCTCGCGCTTGGGTTTTCAACGGCTTAGATCGTGCCGCCCCGGGCACTGGTGTCTAGGCCCCACAGGCGTTGCAGATCCGCTACTTTTTCTCGCGCGCTCAACGAGTTGCTCAGATTCTAAAGGGTCAGACACCAAGGCCTGCCCCCGGGCCTGATGAGCTCCCGCGATCCAGGTCATGTCGAGTCATCGTTAGTCATCGAGGGGGCCATGGTCGAGCGTTACTACGACAAGCCCAGCGCGCGGGATGCCGCGGCGCCCTTCCGCTGCGACGGTTTCCAGCGCGGCGGCAACATTCCCCGCCCGGGCGGCGCGGGACTCCCTCTCGCTGGCCTGCCCCCATTCCTGCGCGCCCTGCTGGTCACCGACGGGACCGTCACCAAGATCCTCGAGGCCTATTTCTGGGAGCCGGTCGCGGTGGACACCCTGGCCCAAGACCTGATGACCGCCGAACGCGACATCCCCTGGGTCGATGTCGGTGCGGGGGATCAGGTCCTAATCCGTCAGGCACAACTGCGCGGAACCGATAGCGGCAAGGTCTATGCCACCGCCTTCTCGGTGATCCGCACCGAGCGCATTCCGCCGGCGTTTCGCCAACGCCTCATCGATCGGGAGATCGGCATTGGGGTCCTGATCCGCGACAGCGGGCTGGAGAGCTACCGGGAGGTCATGGAGGTGGGTGCCGCAGGGGCCGATGCGGGGGCCGCCGGGGAGGACCGCGTCTTTCGCACCTACCGCATCATCATCGATGGGGTTCCGGTGATTCTGATCACCGAGACCTTTCCTCTTGCGCTCTATGCGTGAGCCTGAGGTCAGTCAACCGACTCGCCACCTCGCAGCTGCCCATCTCGTGTCGAGGGGGTGCAGCCGGGTCCAGCGGAGGTCCCAGCCGGTTCTAGTCCGAACCTTCCGCAACCTTCTCTTCCAGCTCCATCCGCTCGACATCCGCCAGGGTAATGCGGCGCCCATCGAGGGTGCGGAAGGAGCGCCCGGACACATCCTCGCGGCGCGCCTGGTACGTTACGCCCTCGCCCGTATTGGCGTTGATAACGCGCACCGTGATGGCCTCGCGCCCGGTGACCCAGCCCTGGACGAGGTACAGGCCCGTGCCCGCGATCATCACGGAGACCACGCCGTACGCCAGGGCACGCAGGACTCCGACTGGGATCAGGGGGTCGTGCCGCACCGGCGGCGGGGCTGTGCGGCCACCGGCCTGCAGACGTTTCCTGATGACCAGCCAGGCTGCCACCAGGACGACGACGGTGATCAGAATCTTGCCGAACATGGCACTAAAAATATCATGGGTCTCCCGGACCGGCCATGCATCGATGCGTGGGGGTTGCCTTGCCCCTGTCCCGCCGCAGCCTTACCATGCACAGCCCCGCCCCCGCTGCGCACCCAATTGCGGACTGAACGGATCTGCGACCCATGACCTCGCTCCCTTTGGCACGCCGAATGGCTTGGGTCGTCGGGTCTCTCGCCTGCCTCATGGCCGTGCTCGTCGCCTGCAGTCAACCGCAGCCCCCAACTGTACCCCTGTATCGGGCCCTCCAGGTGGGCGATCTCGACCAGGTCAAGCGCCACGTCTACCACGGCAGCAATATCAACAGCCCCGATGGCGCGGGGGACTACCCGATCCACGTGTCCGCGCGCAACGCGCAGGTCGCCATCACCCGCGTCCTGCTGGATCACGGGGCGAGACTGGACGTCCGCGATGCCAAGGGCCGCACCCCGCTGCACCTGGCCCTAGCCGCGGGTCGGACCGAGGTGGCGCAGGTGCTCTTCAGCGCGGGCGCGGCCGATTCGCCTCAGTCGCTGCTTTTCACCCTGGTGCGGGAAGGCAGTGCCGACCGGGATGTCCTGAATCTTCTGCGCAGGCGCGGCGCAGACCTCGACGCCCTCGACGAGACCGGCCGGGCCCCGCTGCATCTGGCGGTGGGTAATGGGCGGATTGCCCTGGCGAAACGGCTCATCCTGGCAGGGGCGGATACCAACCTTCCCGACACCGATGGTCAGACCCCCCTCGCCCTGGCCCTGAGGGCTGGGGATGCCGATCTGATCCGGATGCTGCGCCAATACGGGGCTCGCAGCCCGGGGCCGGCACCAGCGCCAGCGCCAGCGTCAGGCGACACGGCACCGCCTGCTCCCGCAGCGGGTGCAGCCAGCCCCTGACCATACCCGTCAACGACCATCTCAAGAGGCGAGAACACAGCATGGCGGAGAAGCCGGAAGACCTGACCGTCGCCTACAGCGAGGGCGGCATCGAAACGGTGCAGGAGCTGGACAAGGTGATCCTGTCCAAGGGGGCCTGGACGACCATCTTGTTCCGCTACCGCGACTGGGACCGGGCCAAGGACAGCTGGGGGCCTGAAAAGTACAGCATCCGTCGTTATCAGAAACGCGGCGGCGAGTTCCGCCAGCAATCCAAGTTCAATATCTCCAGCCGCGCCCAGGCACAGGCCATTGTCTCGGCCCTGCAGGGCTGGCTGGACACGACGCCGTCCGACGGGGAGGGGGCATGATGCGCGACGCGTTGCGCTGGCTATTGTTGGTCACCGCGGCGGCCGGCCTGGGCGGCTGCCTAGACATGGAGAAGGTGGTCCACGTCAAGCCGGACGGGAGCGGGTTTGTCGAGGAGCGGATGCTGATGAAGCGGGAGGCCATCGCCATGATGCAGGGTATGGCCACGATGGCCTCCCAGCCCGGCGGCGGGGGTGGTTTTAAGCTGCTTGACAGGGATCGGCTGGCCGCGGAGGCAGCCGGGATGGGCGCGGGCGTGACCCTGACCTCCGTCGAGGCCCTGTCCACCCCTGCCGGCGAGGGCTATGTCGCCCGGTTTGCGTTCACCGACATCAACCAGTTGACTCTGGACCAGAATCCGAATCAGCCGGGGTCCGGGGATGCGGCACAGGCCAGCCCGCCCGGTCACGCCAGTGCCGCTGACATCGACGACGGGGGCGCGGCTGCCCACGAGGCACCCGCAAGGAAGAAGGAGGCGATCCGCTTCGAGTTCCACAAGGGCGATCAGCCGGTATTGGTGATTCGATCCCCCAAGGACGCCGAGGCCCCGACGGGGGACGCGACGACGGCCGACGCGGCCTCCGAACCGCTGCCCGACGGCCCTGAGGGGCAGATGGCGCTTCAGATGATGCAACAGATGTTCAAAGGGATGCATGTGGCGGTCAACGTCGAGGTGGAGGGGGAGATCATCGAGACCAATGCCGGCTTCAGGCAGGGCTCCCGGGTGACCCTGATGGACATCCAGTTCGACCAGGTCCTGGCGGACCCAGAGCGCTTCAAGCGTCTGGCATCGGCGCAGCCCGAGGGTATCGAGCAGGTCAAGGCCTTGATGAAGGATCTGCCGGGGGTCAAGGTGGAGCTGAACGATCCCGTCGAGATTCGTTTCGCGCCCCGTTGAGATCGGTCTTGGCTCTGGAACGTCAACGGACCGCCGCGGCTCGACAGACAGCCGAGGTCCACCATGGGGCCGCTGGCCATGCATGAGCTTTCCGTCTGCCTCTCGCTGCTGGACCAGGTCCAATCCATCGCCCGCGAGCACGGGGCAACCCGGGTCGAACGTATCCTGCTGCGCATCGGCCCCTTGTCTGGGGTCGAGGGTGAGCTGCTGCGCAATGCCTACCCACTCGCCGCCGCCGGGACCCTGGCCGAGGGTGCGGTGCTTGACATCGAGCCCGCCGCCATCCGGGTGCACTGCACCCAATGCGGCACGGAGTCCGACGCCGCCGCCAACCGTCTGCTGTGCGCCGCCTGCGGGAGCCACCACACGCGGCTGGTCAGCGGCGACGAGCTCCTCCTGGCGCGGGTGGAGCTGGCCATTCCCGACGTCGGCCCGGATGCCGGTCCTGGCCCAGGTCCCGAGCAGGGCGGGGCGGAAAGCGCCGGTCAAGAGCCGGCGAATTCGTTACACTGACGCCACCCCAGCCAGGCCCGCGGCCGTTCCGCCGCCTGGGCCCATCGGAGCCAACCCATGTGCGACACCTGCGGCTGCAACATCACCCCGGGCAACGAGCACCTGATCCGGGCCGACGGCCCACTCGCCCGCACGGCGGACGGGCGCGCCGCCGTCACGGTCCTGCAGTCCCTGCTCCACGAGAACGACCACCAGGCGGCGCACAACCGCGAGCATTTCGACGAGTACGGGGTCCTGGCCATCAACCTGATGTCCTCCCCGGGGGCCGGAAAGACCAGCCTGCTGGAGGCGACCATCGATGCCCTTGGCGCCGAGTTGGCCATCGCCGTGGTCGAGGGTGATCTGGAGACCGAGAACGACGCCCGGCGCATCCGCGCCAAGGGGGTGCCGGCGATCCAGATCGCCACCGGCACCGCCTGCCACCTCGACGCCCACATGGTCCATGACGCCCTGCACGCGCTGCCGCTGGCAGGGATCGACCTGCTCTTCATCGAGAACGTCGGCAATCTGGTGTGCCCGGCCAGCTTCGATCTGGGCCAGCACTGCAACGTCACCCTGCTCTCCGTCCCCGAAGGCGACGACAAGCCTGCCAAGTACCCCGTCATCTTCCGGGCGGCCGATGTGGTGCTGCTGACCAAGGCCGACCTGCTCCCCGTGCTGCCGGAGTTCGATCCTGGGCGGGCCGAGCAGAGCTTGCGCGACCTCGCGAGTGAGGCCCCCTGGCTGACGGTCAGCGCCCGCGGTCGGGGCCACATCGGCCCCTGGCTCGACTGGCTCCGCACCCAGGTCACTGCCCAGCGCGAGCGGCGCGTCCAGGAAGAGACTCAGAGGCCCAGGGTCCAGCCCGACGGGGAACGACTCCATGCAGGGCATGACCATGACCACGGACATACCCACCACCATCACACCTGACCCCCTGCCAAAGCAGACGGACCGGCGGGTATGCCGCAGAGTTGACCGCCTTTGCCACGGATGGTAAGAAACCGGTCGCGTTGGGCGACGATGCCAAAGGCCCAGACGGAACGACCGAAGCAGATTCCCTGGAGACCGGTTGCGGTCTCCAGATCATTGAAGACTCACCACCCAGATAAGGGAGGACTTTCCCCCGTGCCAAACAAGACTCTCAAGACCCTCGCCATTGTCGCCGCCGCCGCTTCCATTGCCGGCTCCCTGAGTTACACCCCGGTCGCCCAGGCCTTCGGGTTTGGCGACATGATGAATCCGAGCAGATGGATGGGCGGCAGGAACCGCGACCGTTACGACGACGACTACTACGACGGTGGCTACGGCGGGCCGGGCTTTGGTGGGCCGGGCTACGGCTACGGCGGCCCCGGCTATGGCGGCTACGGCGCCCCGGGTTACGGCTACGGCGCGCCTGGCTATGGCTACGGTGCCCCGGCGGTCGCCGCGCCGGCCCTGGCAGCCCCGGCTGCAGCCCCCGCCCCCGCCGCTGCCCCGGCCCAGTCGTCGAGCCGGAGCAGCAGCGCCAGCGAGATCGAAGCCCTCAAGCGGCGCATCGACGAGTTGGAGGCCAGCCAGCGCCCGAGTCCGAGTTCGAGTACCCAGACGCCGGCCGCGAGCGACTGGCCGTCTGCCCCGGCCTTCCGGCCCATGAACAAGTACTGACCTTCGGGGCACCGCACCCTGGAGAAGATCCGACCCCGCACCCGTGCGGGGTTTTCGTTTGCGCTCTGTCCGCGTCACCTGCTGGAAATGGGGAGTGGCAAACGTGTTGAACGAAAGCGACGACCATCCTGTGGGAGCGGCGCCCTCGCCGCGACTGGGCGTCTTCCTAGCCGGGGATTGCTCCTGCATCCCCAGCATGTCCGCCTTCCCTGGCGGCCAGATAAGACACTGGAAGGATCAAAGGCCCCAGCTCAGCCGAACAATCCATGCAGGAACCACCCCCGCCGGCCATGGCACTCACGGTAGACCCACAGGCGCTCCCCGCTGCCGGTAGTAGCGATGAAGTAGTCCCGTGCCACCTCGAAGCCGTCCCACCAGCCGGTCTCGATGCGCTCGCGCTCCCCGCCCAGATCCAGGGGCCCCGCGTACCAGGGGCGCTGCCCGCGTACCTCCAGGGGTTGGGGCTCTGGCAGCAGCCATAGCGGGCGGTCGGCTCGCCCGCGCCCAGAGCAGGCCTCGCCGGGCAGGCACCAGCGCCAGGCCCGTTCCGGGCGGTGGTCGGGCAGGGCCTGGAGCCCTCGGACCGCCTCCTCCCCCAGGCGGGAACGCAGGCGATCGAGCAGGCCAGGGTCCGGCGCGAGCGCTGCCGCCAGCTCGGGAAAGAGGTCGAGCGGACCGGGCGGCAGGGGTCGGACCTCACCGGCGGTCAGCGCAACGGTGCGCACCGGGGCGGGGAGGATCAGACGCCCCAGGCGCTCACGGAGGTGTGCGAGCCAGGCCCCGGGGTCGCGTCCTTCGGTCGACGTCCCTAGGGTGAAGGCGGTGTGCGGCAGGTCCGCGTGGCCCAGGCGCCACTCCAGCCGCCGGACCCCCGCCTGGAGCCCAAGCAGGTAGCCGCACAGCTCCTCGATCAGCCGGCGGCAGGCGAAGACCAAGGCCCCCGCCTCCGGGACCTCCGCCGGCAGCTCCAGCTCGCCCGCGTAATGCGCCGGGGGGACAAAGGCCGGACGCGGGTCGGGTTCATCTCCCAGCAGGCGGCAGAGCTTCGCTACTAGCCCCTGGCCAAAGCGCTGCGCCAGCCCATCCCGGGGCAGGCGCAGCAGATCTGCCACCCGGCGCAGTCCCATGGCCGCCAGGTCGTCGTGCGCGCGGCGGTCGAAGCCCAGGGCGGTCACCGGCAGGGCGGCCAGGGCCGAGCGCAGGGCGGCTCGCCCGGCGATGATCCCGCCATGGCCTTGACCGGCCAGGGTCAAGGCCCCGCCCGGGGTGGGGGCCAGGCAGCAGGTGCGCTCATAGCCCAGCCCCGCAACCCCCGCCCCCACGCTGGTCAGGAGCGCCTCGGCCCCGCCGAACAGGCGCAGGCTGGCGGCCACGTCCAGCACCAGGGCACGCGGCGGGGCCAGGCTAACCTGCGGGGTGAAGCGGATACACCAGGCGGCGAGGCGCTCCAAGGCGGCCTGCTCGGCCTCTGGGCGGCGCGGAAGGATGCGCAGGTCCGCGACCAGGGCGAGGGCCGCCCCCGCCGCCAGCCCGGCCCGGACCCCGCGGCCCTCCGCGACGGCGTTGCACAGCAGGACGCGCTCGCCGCGGGGGTCTTGCCCCACCGCCAGGGGCAGGGGCGATGCCAGGGCCTCCGGGTAGACCTCCAGGGGCAGGGCGGGAAGGTAGATGGCCAGCCAGTGCATGGAGTGAGCGGTTAACTTTCAGCCGTCAGCGATCACCACAAAGCACCCGAAATTCCGGCCGAAGTGGCTACGGCCTACCTCAGGAGCCCGACCGGGGGAGCCGCAGTACCCCGACCGGGCGCCCGCCGCGCTGCTTAAGGATGCTGACCTCAAGCCCTGTTGCCCCCCGCTGTACCCGCAGCCGCAGGGCCGCCGGCGAGGGATCGCGGAACGCGGCCTCGCCGCGAAAGAGCAACCCCAGAGCGCCCCCGGTCTGGGCCGCGAGTTGGAGCCGGCGCAGGGCCGCCCCCCGCCAGGGGGCCTCTCCGCCCCAGATCGCCACGGCGCTGCAGGCCCCGGAGCGCAGACCCTGCTCCGCTGCCCAGGCGGTCTCTCCGCTCGTTGTCACCACGACCAACCGGGCCAGGTCCAGCCCACGGGCCGCCAGGGCCGGGGCAAAGGGGGGCAGGGGCGGGTCCACCAGGAGCAGCCAGCGCGGTCCGTGGCTGAGCCGGACCAGGGCCGGAAGGACGAGCCCGAGGGCGCCCTCGGGGCGCGCATCGAGGACCTCGCTCAGGCTCGCCGGGGGCCAGCCGCCCCAGGACAGGACTGCGTCCAGGGCCGGGTAGCCGGTGGGTACCCCGGTGGGGGCCGCCGCCGGGGCTGCGCGACCGCGCCACAGGTCGGGGCGCCCGGCCAGGAGCTGCTCCAGGCTCATCTGCCCTCCCGCCCGATGCCGCCGCTAGGGCCGCACCGGTGCGGCCCGCACTGGCCCGCCCAGGCCAAGGCGCAGGACGCCTACGGCGCGCCCCTCGATGGTCAGGGACTGGACGCGCAGATCCACCTGGATGGGGGGAAAGGCCGGGTTCTCCGCCAGGAGGTCTACCCGGTGGGTCCAGTTGGCGCGGCGGCGCAGACGTTTGACGGTGACCTCCTCCCCCAGGCGCGCCACCACGATCTGCCCGTCGGCCGCCTCCGGGGTGCTGTGGACCGCCAGCAGGTCGCCGTCGAGGATGCCGGCATCGCGCATGCTGCTGCCGCGCACCCGCAGCAGATAGTGGGCGCGGGGCCGGAACAGGTCCGGGGCGACACGGTAGTAATCCTCGATGTGCTCCTCCGCCAGGATCGGGCTGCCGGCCGCGACCCGGCCCACCACCGGCAGGGCGTCGTCCCCCGGGCCGCCCTCCACCAGGCGGATGCCACGGGAGGAGCCGGGCTGCAGCTCGATGGCTCCGCGCCGGGCCAGGGCACGCAGGTGATCCTCGGCGGCGTTGGCCGAGCGGAAGCCGAAGGCTGCGGCGATCTCCGCCCGGGTCGGCGGGAAGCCGGTCTCGCGGATGTGGCTGCGGATCAGCTCCAGGATCTGGCGCTGGCGGGCGGTGAGGTCGTTGGACATGGGGCGTCTCCCGCCTGAGCGGCAGGCCATGGGCCTTAGATAACTGTCATTATATACAGCCTTTATCCCATTACAACATGAAGCATCGGCCTGCACACCGGGGGCGGCACCACAGTAGGAGAGCCGCCCCCGGCGCGACGACCCACAGGGAAGTGGAAGTCCCGGCAAGAGGCAGGAGCCGGGCCGGGACGACCCACAGGGAAGTGGAAGTCCCGGCTCGTCCCGGATCGCTCCTGCATCCCGGACATCCCGACCTTCCGTGGCCGTGAAGTGGCAGGAGCCGGGCCGGGACGCAGCGTCCTCCAGAGGCCTCGCTGGAAGACGCCCCAGTCGCGGCGAGGGCGCCGCTCCCACCTGTCGCAGTCTGGATGCAGCGCAGCGGAATCCAGGTCTGCCGCCTGAGCAGCGGCCTCAGAACAGCCGATTGAGCCCATTCAGCGCCGCAACCCGGTAGGCCTCCGCCATGGTGGGGTAGTTGAAGGTGGTGTGCGCGAAGTACTCCAGGCTGTTGGCCTTGCCCGGCTGCGCCATGATCGCCTGACCGATGTGGACGATCTCCGAGGCCTGCTCGCCGAAGCAGTGGATACCGAGGATCTCCAAGGTCTCCCGATGAAACAGCATTTTCAGCATGCCCACCGTATGCCCGGTGATCTGCGCCCGGGCGATGTGCTTGAACTGGGCGTTGGCTACCTCGTAGGGGACCTGGGCCTTGGTCAGCTCCCGTTCCGTCCGCCCGATGGAGCTGATCTCCGGGACCGTATAGATGCCGGTGGGAAAGGCCTCGATCAGGGACCAGTCGCACTCCCCGTGGGCGATGTGGGCCCCGACGAAACGCCCCTGATCGTAGCTCGCGCTGGCCAGCGCCGGGGCACCGGCCACATCGCCCACGGCATAGATGTTGGGCAGGGCCGTCTGGTAGCTCTGGTTGACCTCCAGTTGGCCGCGCCCGTTGGGGGTCAGCCCGACCCCCTCCAGGCCCATCCCCTGGGTGTTTCCAGTGCGCCCGTTGGCCCAGAGCAGGACGTCGGTCTTGAATTTCTTGCCGGACTTGCAGGTCAGCACAACACCGTCGTCGCCGGCGTCCACCCGCTCATAGGTCTCGTCGTGGCGGATCACCACGCCCTGCTGGCGCAGGTGATAGCTCAGGGCATCGGTGATCTCGTCGTCGAGGAACGACAGCAGCCGGTCTCTGGTGTCCACCAGGTTCACCTTGGTCCCCAGGCTCGCCATGATGGAGGCGTACTCGCAGCCGATGACACCGGCCCCATAGATGGTGATGGAGCGCGGCGTATCGGTCAGGCGCAGCACCGTATCGCTGTCGCGCACCCGAGCGTGCCGAAAGTCCACATCCGGCGGCCGGTAGGGGCGAGAGCCGGTGGCGATGACGATGTGCTGGGTCTTGAACAGCTCCGCCACGCCGTCCGGCCGCAAGACCTCGACATGATTCGGGTCCACCAGGCGTGCCTGGCCGAACAGGACCTCGACCCGGTTGCGCTGGTAATAGCGGTAGCGGGTGCGGACCTGTTCCGTGATGACCGCGTCGGCCGCCCGCAACAGGTCCGGGAACTCGATCTCGACCTGGTCGAGGGTGTGCTGGAAGAGCGGATTGCGGCGGTAATCCG
>JBFZCW010000261.1:0-17961 GCA_041307765.1 Chromatiaceae bacterium | reverse complement strand
ACGAAGTCGAAGACGTTCCAGGCGGAGCGGAAGAAGCCCAGCCCCTGGGCGTAGAGCTTGATGCCTAGCTCGACGATGAAGACCGCCAGGACAAGGGCGTCCACGGCATGCAGCAGGCTGCCCCAGCGAGCCATCAAGCTGTCCGATGTCTCCAGGCCCAGGGTGACGGCATTGAAGACGATGAGCCCAATGATGGCCCGCTGGACCGCGGGCGATTCGATCCAGACGCCGAGGCGTGTACGCAGGCTCACGGTGGTACTGCTCCCGATGCGACCTCAAGGGACTGGCACGGACGGCCGCGTCGTCGGCGTCAGGCCGGCTCCGCCCCATAGCCCGCGGCCTGGACAGCTGCGGCGAGGGCGGCCTGGTCCGCGCTCCCCTCGACCTGGGCGAGGCCGGATGCCAGATCGACCTCGACCCGGACTACTCCGGGCACCGCCTGCAGGGCCTGGGTAGCGGCTCGGACGCAGTGTTGGCAAGTCATGCCGGTGATCTTAAGGGTCGTCATGGTGTCGGTACCTCTCGGTTTGTCTTGTAGGAAGGACCTGTGCTGAGGGACCTGGGCCTTGTCAGCCCTCGGCCATGAAACGCGCGGCGCCGAAGAGCGGGGTACGCTGCTCCAGGATGATCTTGACCGGCATGCGCTCCACCAGCGCAGTCATCCGCCCCTTGTCTAGAAAAGCGGCCATAAACGCCCCAGCCCGCAGGAGGTCGATGTTCTTGGGCGCCACGCCGCCGCCAAGATAGACCCCCCCGAGGGCCAGGTGCTTGAGGGCTGTGTTGCCGGCCTCACGCCCGTAGAGTCCCGCAAAAAGACCCATGGCCTCCTCGCAGATCGGGCACCTGGCCTCGGCGGCGGCCCTGGCAATGGTGGCGGACGGGTCGCCTGCGGCCATCTCCTCGCTCAGCCAGGCCGGGAGCTCGCCGCGACGCCACTCCAGTAGGAAGGCATGCAGATTGCCGATTCCAGTTCCTGAGGCAACCCGCTCCCAACTCACATGGCCGTGCTTCCGCTGGAGAAACTGGAAGAGGGCGAATTCGCGCTCGTCGGTGGGGGAAAAATCCGTATGCCCCCCTTCGGTGGCGAAGGGATGGTGACGCTGCCCATCCCAGAACATACCGGCCTGCCCCAGCCCGGTCCCGGCGGCCACAACACAGGCATTACCGACCGCGTCCGGATCCCCGGGATGAATGAGGGCGACCTCATCCGATCCGAGCGCAGACACACCCCAGGCGACCGCCTCCAGGTCGTTGAGCAGACGCACAGAGGAAAGGCCCAGACCCCGGCGGATCGCCAGGGCATCGACCTCCCAGGGAAGGTTGGTGGCGTTGCTGTGTCCATCCTTGACTGGACCGGCAATGGCCAGCGCCGCCAGATCGCAATGCGCTCCCGTATCGTCGCAGTAGCGGCGCAGCAAGGCGTCGAGGGACCCATAGTCCCGACTCGGGTAGCGACGCTCATGATCGAGCTGAACCTTGTCCCCTATCGTCTCGGCGACCGCCAGCCCGGTCTTGGTCCCACCGATATCGCCCACCAGAACGCGCATGTGGCACCCTCGTCTCTGCCGACTGTGACCCGCAACAACTCAGCCCGGCCGTGGCAGCGGGCCCGGCGATCATAGCAACGTGGTCCGCCGCAGGCGACCCGGAAACCCAAGGGGTTGGGTACCCGCAGCAGCGCCTATCAGGCGACCGGGAGGGGACAGGTGCCGCCGAGACCCGGTCTTTGCCTCACCAGTGAGGCCAGGTCCAGACGGGGCCGTCACCCGGCCTGTTCCATTGGCTGCTGACCGATGAACTGCACGAGGTCCCGTACCCCCTTGCTCAGATCCCCCACCTGGCCCTCCTCCAGATAAAACCGCAGCGTCAAACCGCCTCAGCCCAGGCCCCGCGCCAGATCCGCCTGAATGTCCAACAGGTGCTCCAGCCCGACAGCGATGCGGATCAGGCCCTCGCCGATCCCCGCCGCAGCCCGTTCCTCTGGCGTCAGGCGCCCGTGGGTGGTGCTGGCGGGGTGGGTGATGGTGGTCTTGGTGTCGCCCAGATTGGCGGTGATGGAGAGCATGCGGGTGGCGTCGATCACGCGCCAGGCCGCCTCCCGTCCGCCTTCGACCTCGAAAGCCACGATGCCCCCGCCGCCGCGCTGCTGAGGCCCGACCAGATGGTGCTGGGGGTGGCTAGGGAGCCCCGGATAGTGAACCCTCGCCACACCGGGCCGGCCGACGAGCCACTCCGCAAGGCCCTCGGCGGCGCGGGAATGGGCCAGCATGCGCAGCTCTAAGGTCTCCAACCCCTTGAGGAAGACCCAGGCATTGAAGGGGCTCATGGTCGGACCCGCCGTGCGCAGGACACCGAAGACGTCCTCGCCCACCCGCTTGCGGTCCCCCACCACGGCGCCGCCGAGGCAGCGCCCTTGACCATCGAGATACTTGGTGGCCGAGTGGATGACCAGATCCGCTCCCAGGGCTAGGGGACGTTGTAAGGCCGGGGTACAGAAACAATTGTCCACCGCCAAAAGGCAGCCATGGGCGTGGGCCAGGTCCGCCAGGGCTCGGATGTCGCCCATTTCGGTGAGCGGGTTGGATGGTGTCTCGACGAAGATGAGCCGTGTGCTGGGCCGGATCGCACCAGCCCAGGCGTCGAGGTCCCCCAGAGGGGCGTAGCTGGTCCCGATACCGCAGCGGCTCAGATACCTATTGAACAGCACCGTGGTGCTGCCGAAGATGCTCCGCGAAGACACTAGGTGATCCCCGGCCTGGAGCAACCCCAGGCACATGGCCAGGATGGCAGACATCCCCGAGGCCGTGGCCACGCAGGCCTCGCCTCCTTCCAAGGCGGCGAGGCGTTCCTCAAAGGCGGCCACGGTGGGATTGGTGAATCGGGAGTAGATATTTCCTGCGGCGTCACCTGCGAAGCGCGCAGCGGCCTCCGCAGCGCTCGCGAAGACGTAGCTTGATGTGGCGAAGATCGGCTCGCTGTGCTCCTGCTCCGCGGTTCGGTGGTGACCGGTGCGGATGGCCAGGGTGGCGAAGTGGGAATCCGGAGTGTCGGGCATTGCTTTCCAATCAGAAGTCGCCAGTAGGAGGAACACCGTTCGCAGCGATGACTGTCTAGCGTCTACTGCCGACTGTCTACTCGGCGCAAGGCATCAGGCGCCGTTGTACAGATCAATGGCGGTCTCGCTGCGATGACCACGGGCCGCCTGGGCCTCGTCGCTGCGGCTCTCCTCAAGCTGTCGGAGGTACTCTGGGGTCACGTCTCCGGTAATGTACTCGCCGTTAAAGACCGAGCAGTCAAAGCGGTCAACGTAGCTCTTGCCCTTCTTCTGCACGGCCTCGATCAGATCGTCCAAGTCCTGGTAGATCAGGCGATCGGCACCGAGCACGCGCGCGACCTCGTCTTCGGTTCGCCCGTGGGCCACTAGCTCGCTGGCCGAGGGCATGTCGATGCCGTAGACGTTGGGGTAACGCACCGGGGGTGCGGCGGAGGCGAAATAGACCCTGCGCGCCCCAGCGTCGCGGGCCATTTGGATGATCTCCTGGGACGTGGTGCCTCGCACGATGCTGTCGTCCACCAACAGGACGTTTTTCTTGCGAAACTCCAGGTCAATGGCGTTGAGTTTCTGACGCACGGACTTCTTGCGCACCTTCTGCCCGGGCATGATGAAGGTGCGAGCGATGTAACGGTTCTTGATGAAACCCTCGCTGTAAGGGATCCCCAAGGCTTCGGCGAGCTGCAAGGCGGCGGTGCGGCTCGTGTCTGGCACCGGGATCACCACGTCGATGTCGTGGGCCGCCCACTCTCGCCGGAGCTTTGCCGCCAACTTCTTGCCCATACGCGAGCGGGCCTTGTGCACCGAGATGTTGTCGATGATCGAATCTGGGCGGGCGAAGTACACGAACTCGAAGATGCAGGGGGAGAGTACCGGCTGGGGGGCACATTGGTGCGTCGAGATGCGCCCGTCGATGTCGATGAAGACCGCCTCCCCTGGGGCCACGTCGGCGATCAGTGTAAAGTCCAGGGTGTCCAACGCAACGCTCTCGGAGGCGATCATGTGTTCGACCCCCTCGTCGGTCTCCCGCCGACCGTAGACGAGGGGGCGGATGCCGTTGGGGTCGCGGAAGCCCAAGATGCCGAAGCCGGGGATCATGGCCACCGCGGCATAGCCGCCACGGCAGCGCCGGTGGACGCCGGCCACGGCCTGGAACAGATCGTGATCGTCGATGCGCAGCTTCCCCTGGACCTGCAGCTCGTGGGCAAGGACGTTGAGCAGGATCTCCGAATCCGAATCGGTGTTGATGTGGCGCAAGTCCTCCACGAAGAGGTCGTGCTTGAGGTCGTCGGCATTCGTCAGGTTACCGTTGTGGGCCAGAACGATGCCATAGGGAGAGTTGACGTAGAAGGGCTGGGCCTCGGCGGAACAGGATGAGGCCCCGGCCGTGGGATAGCGCACATGCCCGATGCCGACGTTGCCCTTGAGCTGAATCATGTGCCGGGTGCGGAAGACATCCCGCACCAGCCCCGTATCCTTACGCAGGTGGAGCCTTTCGCCCTGGCCAGTGACGATACCCGCCGCGTCCTGTCCGCGGTGCTGGAGCATCAACAAGGCGTCGTACATGGCCTGGTTGACAGGGCTCTTGCCCACGATCCCCACGATGCCGCACATGGATCACCTCGCGCTCGACCGCCTCGGGCGGCCTGAAGGGATGGTTCGGAACCAAGACCGGGGGACCGCCGTGACGCGACCATAATGCCCCGGCGCGGTGGACACCCCTGTCACAGACTCTTGAGCTTGGCCTCCACCTCAGGGGGAATCATGGCCAGGACACGGTCCGCCAGGGTCTGAAAGTGCCCGATCAGCAGCGACTCCTTCCACCAGGGGTCCTCCAGCATTGGGGTGAGGGCCGCAAGGTACACCAGGACCGCCACCAGCAAGGCACCGCGCGCTGCACCGAACACCACCCCAAGCAAGCGGTCGGTACCAGTCAATCCGGTCTTATCCACCAATGTCGTCAGCACCTGCCCGAGGATGGCCCCCAGGATCAACACAACGAAGACCAGGATGACGAAGGCCACCCCGATGCGCACCGAGGGTGTCGACAACCAGGGCGTCAGTTGGTCCGCCAATGGGCTATGGAACTTCCATGCCACCAGCATGGCCACTAGCCAGATGATCAGGGACAGCACCTCGCGGATCAGCCCTCGGGCCAAGCCGATGACCGCGGACAAGGCGAGGATACCGACGATGACGTAATCGACCCAAATCATGCTGCCTCCTTCAGGATGGATTTCCCTCGCCGCGCGGGACCGAACCCCGGCGCCCCGACTCGCCGCTAGCCGTCGCGGTACTTTCGAACAACCGCGTCGAGCCCGGTGCGCTTCTTCACATCGATGGCTAAGACGTCGGCCCGGGCGCGCTCTACCTCGGGCCCGACCCGCACCCGCCATAGGGTCCGGGTTGGACCTGCAACCTTCTCGACAAAGGCATGGAATCCCTTGTTGCGCAGATCGACCTCCAACTTCTGCGCCGCCTCCGGCGTGCTCAGGGCGGCCACCTGCACGACCCAGGATGTCAGCCCCTTAGGCACTGGCTTGGGAGCGCCGGGAGCGACCGGCTTCGACTTCTGCGGCGCGGCCTCCGCCGCCGATTTCGGCTTCGCACTTTCGGCCTTTGGCGGTGCGGTGACCGAGGGTTTCCCCGGCGCCTGTGGTTTTAGGACCGCGGGATCCGCCTGAGCCGGGACGGGACTCGGCTCAGGCTCAGGCTCGGCCTCGACAACGGGCGCGAGCTCGGAATCGGGCTCCGGGTGAGGCGGCGCATCTGCCCGTGATGCGGGTCGCGGCCCAGTCTCCTCGATGCTGGGAAAGATCTCGGCCTGCCGCCCGCGCTCGACGGGGGGCGGCGCGGGCATGCGGAATTCCTCCTCCGCGACGGGCTTCTGAGGGTCGTCCTCCTCCACCAACATCGGCAGAAAGACGACCCCCAACACCACCAGGACCACGGCCCCAACCAAGCGTCTTTTCGCGCCAACATCCAACATGCATCACCCTTTGGGTTGCCCGGCCCGGGCATAGAATCGGGAGACGGCTCATGGGCCCTCCGCCGCAGGCCGCGATTATACCAGGGTCCGATCAGGCCAGGCCCGCCCCGCGCAGGGCCTCCTCAACGGTCGTGAAGGAGCCGAACACCACCACACAATCACCGGATTCTGCCCGATCCCGGGCCGCATGCAGTGCATCGGCGATACTGCCGTGCACAAAGATCGACGGCCGCTCGGCGGCCCAGCCTGCCGCACTCGCACCGGCGACTGCAGCCTCCAAATCCGCCACGGGCAGGGCGCGTTGGTCCCCGGACTGCCCCAGATCCCAAGTCGCGAACAGCGAAGTCAATGGCGCAAGGATTTCGGCTACCGCCTTGTCGCGCAGAACCCCAAGGACCGCGTGACGTCGCCCGCGGCAAGGGAAGGCACGCAGGTTGGCTGCCAGCGACTCAGCCGCCTGGCCGTTGTGGGCCACGTCCAGGATAAGGATGGGCTCGCCCGGAAGGACCTGAAAACGGCCGGCCAGACGCACCCGTTGCAGGCCCTGACGCATTGCGCTGATGGGCACCGGAAGCCGCTGCAGCAGCCCCGACACCGCCATCAGGACCGCGGCGGCGTTATCAAGCTGAAAGGGCCCGCGCAGGGCGGGCAGCGGCATGGCCAGCGGGGCCGCGCCCGCGGCCTGCCAATGCCAACCCCCCACTGCCTGGCTGGCATCGAACTCCTGCCCGAGCTGGTACACCTTAGCCCCGACCTCCTGGGCTCGCCCACGCAAGGCTGCGGGCGTGGTGCGACTGCCAATGACGGCCGGCCGCCCGTGGCGGAAGATCCCGGCCTTCTCGCAGGCGATGGCGTCCAGGGTCTCGCCAAGCCAGGTCATATGGTCGCGGGCAATCGTGGTAACCAGGGCCACGTCCGGGTCGATGAGGTTCACCGCATCGAGCCGGCCGCCCAGGCCGACTTCCAGAATGGCGACGTCCGGGGCCCAGCGGAGGCAGAGGTCCAGCGCGGCGAGGGTTCCGAATTCAAAGAAGGTCAGGGGGATATCCCCCCTTGCCCGATCCACCCGGTCGAAGGCGCCGCACAGGGCGTCCTCCCCCACCTCCTCGCCGCCGCAGCGGATTCGCTCGGTGTAGCGCAACAGGTGGGGGGAGGTGTAGGAGGCCGTGCGGTATCCCGCAGCACGGTAGATGGCCTCCAGCATGGCCACGCAGGATCCCTTCCCGTTGGTACCACCCACGGTAATGACCGGACAGGGGAGTCGACTCGGCCCCAGTCGTCCCCAGACACGGCGAACCCGATCGAGACCGAGGTCGATGGTGCGCGGGTTGAGGGTACTCTGCCAACGCAGCCAGGCGTCGAGGTCGGAAAAGCGCACGGCCCGGCCCTTATGTGGTGCCTTTAGGTCAGCCTCGTACCTGGAATGCCCGGGAGCGACTCGCCCGGCCGCTCTGGCGCCCCGACGGCACGGGTCAGACCGTGGCCTTTGCTACCGCCGGCTCGGGTTCCGCCGGGCCCTCCAGGCCAAGCGGCTCCGGTGGATTTGGCCTCGGACGATGACTGAGGATGGCGAGCACATCGGCGATGCGCCCGCGCATGACGCGCCGGTCGAGGATCATGTCCAGGGCCCCATGCTCCAAAAGGAACTCGCTGTGCTGAAAGCCCTCAGGGAGCTTCTCGCGCACCGTCTGCTCGATGACCCGCGGGCCGGCGAAGCCGATCAGAGCCCCTGGCTCGGCGATATTGATGTCTCCCAACATGGCGAGGCTTGCAGAGACTCCGCCCATCGTCGGGTCGGTCATCACCGATACGAAGGGCAACCCGGCGGCACGCATCCGCCCCAGGGCCGCGCTGGTCTTGGCCATCTGCATGAGCGAGAACAAGGACTCCTGCATACGCGCCCCACCGCTGGCAGAGAAGCAGACCAGGGGACAGCGCATCTCCAAGGCCGCCTCGACCCCGCGTACGAAGCGCTCACCGACCACAGATCCCATGGATCCGCCCATGAACTCGAACTCGAAAGCCGCGGCCACCAGGTCCTCGCCCTTCAGCTTGCCGCGCTGCACGATCAGGGCATCCTTCTCGCCGCTCTGCTTCTGGGCCGCAGCCAGGCGATCCTTGTACTTCTTGATGTCCTTGAACTTGAGCGGGTCCACGGACTCGAGCTCCGCCGCGACATCGACTCCAGTTCCCGCGTCCAGAAAGGCGGCGAGACGCCGCCGCCCTGAGACGCGGTTATGGTGATTGCACTTGGGGCAGACCTCAAGATTGCGCTCGAGCTCCGCGCGATACAGGATGGCCCCGCACCCGGGGCACTTCGCCCAGAGCCCCTCGGGCACGGCGCGCTTGTTGGCGACCTCGGTGCGGATGCGGCTCGGCATCAGCCTCTCGAACCAGCTCATGGTCTGCTCCACCTTGTCGCCGAAGTTCGGCGGGCTCATGGTTTGGCCGCCAGGGATGCCGGGGCAGTCCGCGACTCCGACGCCGCATCGATGGCCGCGCGGAGGGTTCCGAGGAATTCAGCGACGGCACCGGGGATGGCCTCAGGGGCCGCCGCCAGTTGCTCGATGCGCCCGACGATGGCGCTACCGATGATCACCGCGTCGGCCACCCGGGCGACCGCTGCCGCCGTCTCAGCGTCTTTGATCCCGAAGCCGACCCCGAGCGGCAGGCGAATGTGCGCACGAATCTGGGCCAGGCGCGCGGCGACCTCCTCCACATCAAGATGACCGGCCCCGGTGACGCCCTTGACCGAGACGTAGTAAACAAAGCCAGAGGCCACCGCGCCAATGCGCCCGACACGCTCCTCGGTGGAGGTCGGGGCAACGAGGTAGACGAGGTCCAGCCCCTCCGCTTGTAAGGCAGCGACCAGGTCATGGCCTTCCTCTGGCGGGACATCCACCACCAGGGCCCCATCCACCCCGGCGGCCCGGGCCTGGGCCGCAAAGGCCGTGTAGCCCATGACCTCGATCGGGTTGAGGTAGCCCATCAGGACCACTGGGGTGGCCCGGTCCGTCTCCCGGAAGGCGCGAACCATGTCCAGGACGCGGCGCAGACTGACCCGGTGGGCCAGAGCCCTCTCGGTTGCGCGCTGGATCACGGGCCCGTCAGCGATGGGGTCGGAGAAGGGGACGCCCAACTCGATCAGGTCTGCCCCCGCCGCAACCATGGCATGCATCAGGGGCACAGTCACCCCGGGCTCGGGGTCACCGGCGGTAACGAAGGGGATCAGGGCGATGCGCCCGTTCGCCTTGAGGCGCCCGAACATACCGGCGATTCGGCTCATAACCTGATCCCCTCGCGGCTGGCCACGGTGTGCATGTCCTTGTCACCCCGCCCTGAGAGATTGATCAGGATGCTCTGGTCGCGACGCATGATCGGGGCGAGCTTGGCGGAATAGGCCAGGGCGTGACTGCTCTCGAGGGCAGGGATGATCCCCTCGATTCGCGTCAGGGCGTGGAAGGCCGCCAACGCCTCGTCGTCGGTGACGGCATCGTACAGGGCCCGCCCCGTATCCCTGAGCCAGGCATGCTCCGGTCCAACCCCCGGATAGTCGAGCCCGGCGGAGACAGAGTGGGTCTCGATAATCTGGCCGTCGGCGTCCTCCATGAGGTAGGTCCGGTTGCCGTGCAGCACCCCGGGGCGACCCGCCGTGAGGGGGGCCGCATGGCGGCCGGTCGCAAGCCCGTCGCCCGCCGCCTCAACCCCGTAGATGGCCACACCGGGGTCCTTGAGAAAGGGATGGAAAAGCCCGATCGCGTTCGAGCCCCCGCCGACGCAGGCAACCAGGGCGTCGGGCAGGCGCCCTGTACGTTCCAGCATCTGGGTCCGCGCCTCGCGCCCAATCACCGTCTGGAAGTCACGCACCATTGCTGGATAGGGGTGGGGCCCAGCCACGGTTCCGATAATGTAGAAGGTGTCATCGACGTTGGTGACCCAGTCGCGCATGGCCTCGTTGAGCGCGTCCTTGAGGGTACGCGAGCCGGACCGAACTGCCACCACCTCAGCCCCGAGGAGGCGCATGCGGTAGACGTTGGCCTCCTGACGGGCGACGTCTACCTCACCCATGTAGACGACACACCGAAGACCCAGGCGGGCGGCCACAGTGGCGGTCGCCACGCCATGCTGGCCGGCTCCCGTCTCGGCGATGATGCGCGTCTTGCCCATGCGCCGGGCGAGCAGAGCCTGGCCGATGGTGTTGTTGATCTTGTGGGCCCCGGTGTGATTGAGGTCCTCACGCTTGAGGAAGATCTGCGCCCCGCCGAGCTCCCGGCTCCAGCGCTCGGCGTGGTAGATCGGCGAGGGGCGCCCGACATAGTCGCGCAGATCGGCGTTGAGCTCGGCGAGGAAGGTGGCGTCACCCCGGTAGCGTTCGTAGGCCTGGCGCAGTTCCTCCAGCGGGTGCATGAGGGTCTCGGGGACAAACATCCCGCCATAGGGGCCGAAGTGCCCCCCAGCGTCCGGCCCGTCAAATCGGTCATCTGGATCTGTCGCCATCTCGTACCCCTTGCATGAAGGCGTCTATCTTCGCATGGTCCTTTATGCCCCTGGCCGATTCGACCCCGCCGCTCACGTCCACGGCATAGGGCCGCACCTGGTCGATGGCCTCGGCAACATTGTCCGGCGCGAGCCCCCCCGCCAGCACGATGCGCGGACCCAACTCGGGTGGAATCAATCCCCAATCGAAGCGCTCGCCGGTGCCGCCGGGCACCCCTGGACGGTAGGCGTCGAGCAAGAGGGCATGGGCACGCCCGTAACGGTCGGCCTCCCGCATCAGATCGATCCCCGGGCGAACCCGCAGGGCCTTGATCCAGGGCTGCCCATAGGTATCGCAGGCGTCTGGGGCCTCGTCCCCATGGAATTGCAGAAGGTCTAGGCGAACCGCCGCCAGCACCGCGTCGACGAAGCCTTGGGGGGCGTCCACAAACAAACCGACGCTGGTGACAAAGGGCGGCAGGGCCGAAACCACGGCCCTGGCCTGGGCGATGTCAACCGCTCGGGGACTTCGGGAATAGAAAACAAGCCCGATGGCATCGACCCCGGCCGCGGCCGCCACCTGCGCATCCAAGGCCCGCATCAGGCCGCAGATCTTAACCCGGGTCCGCATGATTCGTGAAAACCTCGTTACGGTAAAGACAGACTAGCCGACGCTCAGCGGGTAAAAGCCTCCAGGTATCCGAGGGTAGGGGAGGTGGGGGCGACCTGGGGTAGGTCAAAGTGCGGCGGGTAGTCCACCCGCACCAGATAGAGTCCCTCCGGCGGGGCCGTGACGCCGCCGCTGGTCCGATCCCTGGCGGCCAGCACCTCCGCTGCCCAGGACACCGGCCGGTCCCCCCGCCCGATGGCCATGAGGACACCCGCGATGTTCCGCACCATGTGGTGCAGGAAGCCGTTGGCCCCGACGCGGATCTCGCACAGGCTTCCGTCCCCGTCCACCTCCAGATAGTGGAGGCAGCGCACGGCATGCCTGGCCTGGCAGGCAATGGCCCGAAAGCTGGTAAAGTCGTGTTCGCCGACTAGTGCTTGGGCGGCCTCGCGCATTCGGTCCCTATCGAGGACATAGTGGAACCAGGCGACGCGGTCGCGCAGGAGGGCCGACCCCGTGTCCCGGGTCAGAATGAGGTATCGGTAGTGGCGGGCCGTGGCGCTGAACCGGGCATGAAACGCCCTGTCCACGGGCCAAGCCCAGCGCACCCGGATATCCTTCGACAGATTGACGTTGGTCCCAAGCACCCAGGAGCGCTCGCGGCGCCGGGCTCCGGTGTCGAAGTGGATCACCTGCTCCAGGGCGTGGACCCCGGCGTCGGTACGTCCTGCGCAGTGCACCGTAACCGGATGATTTGCAACCCGGCCAATGGCCTCCTCCAAACAGGCCTGCACGGTGCGCACCTCCCCCTGGACCTGCCAGCCGCGGAAGTCGCTGCCGTCGTACTCGACCCCCATGGCGAGGCGCGTGCCCCAGTCGGCTTGCATCGTGGCTGAGTGGAATGGGATGTTGGATAGAATCTCGGACCGCACTGCGGAACAAGCCAGATGAAGCGGCGGATTTGCGCTGGCCCGTTAGGGTTCTGCCGCGCACCCGGACGACCAGCGACGGACTGGCGCCCGCCTGGGCGACAGCAGGATTGCCGCGCCCGGCTTCCGGGCCAGGCGTCGGCGGCCACCCAGAGGCAGACGAATCAGTTAGTCCTGATCCGTGCCAGGAGCTCCCGGGCCTCTGCTTGCTGCTCCGGATTGCCCTCTTCGGCCACCTCAACAAGAAGCGCTTCCGCCGCCTGACGGTCATCCATCTCGACGTAGGCACGGCCGAGATCAAGCTTAGTGGCAGCCTCGTCCCATACCCCTCCGTCCATGTGCCATTCGGAAGAGAACAGCTCGCTCGATGCCGCATCCTGGTCGTTAGACCCCAGTTTCAAACGATCGGTCTCCAGACCGTCGCCCCTCCGCATCGCGCCTCCCGAGAAACGGACCGGCTCGGCCCATGCCTGGGCCAGGTCTTCGGTACCCGGGGGCGTACCCTCGTCCGCATCGACCGAGGGCATCGTGTCGAGCCCGATAATCGGCTCGATGTTGAGCCATTGGTCCGAATCCACTATGGGCGGCCTCGTAGCCGAATCGGCCGTGGGGCTGTCGGGCACGGCCGGCCTTGGCGCCCAAACGCCCAACTCGGCCAAGTCGAACTCCGTAGCGGGGGTGAGATCGGACAGATCCAATTCCAGATCGGGATTGGCATCCCCTTTGCGCGCCGATCCGGGGCCTGACTCGGGTTGCTTCCCGGCGGCTTGCGGCTCTGCCGTGGTCACCACAGTCCCCAGATCGAGCGTTTCGAGCCCAAAGCTCGCCTCTTGGTGGCGACTGAAGTCCATCACCAGACTATCCGCCCCGTCCGGCGCAAAGCTGTCGACGTCGCCGACTGGCGGCGCAACGTAGCCCTGTTCGGCCATGGTGCGGCGAACGCCCTCCGGGCGGTGCGTCGCGCCGGCGTCGCTCTGCAGGGGACCGAGCGATACCGCCCCGCCGAGACCCGGCGTTGCGGCCGGTACAGCAGCACCGGCGGCCACCGCCGCGATCGGACGCTCTGCCAGCACTTTTGTCTGACCCACCAGCCGGCTCCACTGTTCGGGATCCTCTTCATCCATGCCGGCCTCTTTCATTTCTGAAATCAGCGCTGCGAGGTCCTCGTCGTTCCGCGCGCCGGCGTAGACATCTGCAAGCCGGTAGCGCAGGTCGGCCCGCCGTGGAAACCGGCCGATTGCCTGCTTGAGCAAGTCCTCCGCGTCCCGGTACCGCCCGTAGGCAATGTAGATGTCTGCCTCCGAGATCACATCGGAAGCCTCAGTTTCCTCTTCGATCGAAGCAAGACCAAGATCTCCCGCCTCGGCAGCCTGCGGCGGAGACGGCTCGTCCAACTCCAGTCCACGGAATGCCCGGGCGGTGTCCGTGCCAGACGCGCGCGCCGAGGGCAGGTCGTAATCCGGGGTCATCGGGGTCGCCAGGGCAAATTCGGCCAGCTCCTCGCTGCGCCGCCGACGCATCGACAGCCACCCCAACAACCCCAGCAGCGGGACGGCAACGAGGCCTGACCAAAGGACCGGTTCGGGCACCGCCCTTAGCGCACCCCCGACCAGCGGCGCGCTGCCAAGCCAGGACGGTCCAGATTCTTCAGGCCCGGATTCTGCAGGGCCGGTCAGAACGGGCCCAGCCGGCGTGACGGTAACGTCCGCAGCCACCCGACCCTCCGGAAGGGCCGCATCCACGCCGGCGGCGGACACGCCCTGCGCGACCTGGGGCTCCGCCGGCTCGGCACCTGAGGCCGGCAGCGGCTCGACGCTGCCCGCCAGTTGGGGCTCAACCGCCGCGGCAATCTCCCCTGCCGGGACAATCGGCGCGACCTGGTCCATACCCTCGGCCGCCGCCGTCGGGCTAACATCGGTCTCTCGTGAACCTTGCGCCTCTGCCGGGGCGATCGCCTGGCCGCTCTGCAGCCGCGCCAGCTCGGCGTCGCGCAGCGTCAACAATTGCTGGATGTCGGCCAAACTCGATTCGAGCTGGTGCACCCGCTCGCGCAACTCATCGGTCTCCTGGCGCGTGCTCTCGCCTGTCTCGCGCACCAGCAGAAGCTCCTGCTCGATGTCCGGTGCCGCCGGACCGCCGGAGGGCGCCGTCGCCTGACCCTCCGTCGGAGCGGGCTGAGGCGCGACGGTCTTGGCCGTTCCAGCGATCGTCAACCGCGACTCCGCCTCCGGTGCCGCCGCAAACCCGTCGGTCAACGGCTTGGCGGTGACACGCTTGCCACTCAGCGCGGTGCGAAATTCGCGCTCCGCGGTCCCTGCATCCATGGCGAAGATCTCGGCGGAGGTCGGGATCTGCAACACCTCGCCCTGCCGCAGCTTGTTGATGTTGCCTCGGACGAATGCCTGCTGGTTATTGCGGTAGAGTGCCATCGCGGTCTGGTGGATGGTCGCACCGGCTGGCGTCATCTGACGGGCCGCGCGCCATAGCCCGGTACCGGGCTTGATGGGACCGTAGCGCAGCGGAAAGCCGGCCTCAGCCGCCGCGGACGGGACAGGCCGAACGGCGGACCCTGCCGGGGGCGTGACGGCAGGTGCGGTGGTCGGCGCCTGGGCACGTGTCGCAGCAGGCGCGGCGGCAGTAGTCCTGGCCACGGGTGGCTCGGCGAGAGGCGGGGACCGCCGAGCTGTGACCGGCGGATCAAGGAGAACCGTGTAGCCCTTGACCAAGCGTCCCTTTGGCCAGATGACCTCGACGAGGAAATCCATATACGGCTCACGGATCGGCTCCGCACTGGTGACACGCACAACCATCTTGCCGCGCGCCGAAATCTGGGGCTTGAACCGCAGTTTGGTAAGGTGGTGTTGGCGTTCCGTACCGCGTTTGGCGAATTCCGCGTCCTGGGCCAACACGACCTTGACCGAATCAAGTTGGTCCGGGTTTGCGCCGAGCAGGTCGATCTCGCCGACAAAGGGTTGATTTAGGGCCGATTCCGGCCGTATGCCCCCGAGCCCCAAGGCCCAAGCTCCGCTGGGCAGCAGCAACAGAGACAGCGTCGACGCCAGGATAGACTTGCGAAACATCCGTCTCCCTCGATGGATTAGGTCAACTGCCGAAAGGCGCGAATCGAAGCCGCCAATCGGACTGCGGGCTGGACCTGTGTGCACCGCCGCCCGTCTCAGTCTTCTTGGTCACCAGAAGTCGCCACCCGGCTTCGCCGGCGGCTACCAGATAACCCAACGCGACGGCCACCTCGCGTTCACCTTGGCCTGCGCCAAAAATGGCACCGCCTCTGCCCGAACTATATCCGATAAAACCCTGTCCACCAAGGCAACGCTCCCACCACCGCGCCAATCTGTGATGCCAGTGGGCCAAAATCCGGAATACCGCGGACACCGAAAACCACCGCGAGCACCGCAACGATCACAGACCTAACCGCTGGGCATGGACGGCATGGGCCCCGGTGGCGGCTTAACGCTCGTCCAGTAGGCGCAGCATCCGCCGCAAGGGCTCCGCGGCACCCCACAGGAGTTGGTCGCCTACGGTAAAGGCGGCAAGGTATCTGGCCCCTAGATTCATCTTGCGTAACCGGCCGACGGGGACCTGAAGGGTGCCGGTGACCGCCGCCGGCGAGAGGGCCCGCACCGTCTCCTGGCGGTCGTTGGGCACAACCCGGACCCAATCGTTAGCCGAGGCAATGATGCCCTGGATCTCATCCATCGGCAGGTCCGAAGTCAGCTTGATGGTCAGGCCCTGACTGTGACAGCGCATGGCCCCCACGCGAACGCATAGGCCGTCGATAGGCAACGGGTCATGGGCACGCCCTAGGATCTTGTTGGTCTCGGCGCTGCCCTTCCACTCCTCGCGGCTCTGGCCGTTCGGGAGCTGGGTGTCGATCCAGGGAATCAGACTCCCCGCCAGGGGTACGCCGAAATTGGCTACGGGGAAGGCTGGGCCTTGCATTGTCTCGGTGACCCGCCGGTCGATCTCGAGGATGGCCGAGTGGGGGTCTGTCAACAGTTCGGCCGCCCCAGCATGCAGGGCCCCCATCTGGGCGAGGAGCTCGCGCATGTTCTTGGCCCCGGCACCCGAGGCGGCCTGGTAGGTCATGGCACTGACCCATTCCACGAGCCCTGCCCGGAAAAGCCCGCCGATGGCCATCAGCATCAGGCTCACGGTGCAGTTGCCGCCGATGAAATCGCGCCTGTCCTCACACAGGGCGGCCTCGATGACATCGCGGTTGACCGGATCGAGAACGACGACACTCCGCTCGTCCATACGCAGGGTCGATGCCGCGTCGATCCAGTACCCGGCCCAGCCCCGAGCACGCAGTTGGGGATAGACCTGCTTCGTGTAGTCGCCCCCTTGGCAGGTGACGATGGCATCCAGGCCCTCCAGGGCCTCCAGGTCATAGGCGTCCTTGAGCGGTGCCGCACCCCGGCCGACGTCCGGTCCGGGCTCGCCGGCCTGGGACGTCGTGAAGAAGACGGGATCCGCAATCTGGTCGAAATCGCGCTCCTCGCGCATGCGGCCCATGAGCACCGACCCCACCATCCCGCGCCAACCGACGAAACCGACCCGATTCATAAAGTAGCTCCAAACTCAACAATGCCGGGCGTCGACCTGCATAAACAAAAACCGCACCCGCCGAGGGAAGCGAATGGCCCGAGCCCGTGGATTGCCAACTCGCGCCCCTTTGCCCCTGAAGGGCGATGGGAGGACCCGGCCACTGCCCCCGTCACACCCCAGCCATCAGGGCACCGACGACCGCGTCGCCCATCTCGGCAGTACCGACCTGGGTCATGCCCGCAGACAGGATGTCCGGGGTGCGCAAGCCCTGGTCGAGGACTGCATAGACAGCACGCTCCACTCGGTCCGCCAATCCCGCCTCGCCGAAGGTATACCGCAGCATCATGGCCACCGAGAGGATGGTCGCCAGCGGATTGGCGATCCCCTTACCGGCAATGTCCGGCGCAGAGCCGTGTATGGGTTCGTACATGCCCTTTCCCTTCTCATCCAGTGACGCAGAGGGCAGCATCCCGATGGAGCCGGTGAGCATGGACGCCGCATCCGACAGAATGTCGCCGAAGATGTTGCCCGTCACCATCACATCGAACTGTTTCGGGTTGCGGACCAGCTGCATGGCGGCATTGTCGACGTACATGTGACTGAGGGCCACATCGGGGTACTCGCTCCCAACCTCGGTCGCCACTTGCCGCCATAGCTCGGTGCACTCCAGGACATTTGCCTTGTCCACCGAGCAGACCCTACGACTGCGCTGGCGGGCGAGATCGAAGGCGACCCGGCAGATGCGCCGGATCTCCGACTCCGTGTAGACCATGGTGTTGATGCCCTGGCGCTCACCGTTCTCCAGGACACGCACGCCCCGCGGCTGCCCGAAATAGATGTCTCCAGTGAGCTCCCGGACGATCAGGATGTTGAGCCCTGAGACGACCTCCGGCTTGAGGGTCGAGGCCTCGGCGAGCTGCGGGTAGAGGATGGCGGGACGCAGGTTGGCAAAAAGCCCAAGCCCAGCGCGCAGGCCCAGGAGCCCCTTCTCCGGGCGGATGGCAATGTCCAGCGGCTCCCACTTGGGCCCGCCCACGGCCCCCAACAGAACGGCGTCGGCCTCCCGAGCCATCTCGAGGGTGACCCCCGGTAACGGGCTGCCGGTCGCGTCGATGGCCGCACCGCCCACCAGTGCCTCGTCCATGTCGATGTCGAGACCGAAGTCGTCGCGCAGAACCGCCAGGACCTTGACGGCCTCGGTAACGATCTCAGGGCCAATCCCGTCGCCGGGGAGGATGAGGATGTTCTTGCTCAAGAGTGTCTACCTGAAAAGGGGGATTAAGCGCAGAGGAACCTAGACAAATGCGGATGCCGCGGCGGTGGTTGTACCGCTGGCCGC
>JBFZCW010000260.1:0-13271 GCA_041307765.1 Chromatiaceae bacterium | reverse complement strand
GCGTATCGCGCTGGAGGCCGTGGAGGAGATCCGCGAGCTCGCGCGTCAGGCGCACAACCCAATGGATGGGACAGTCCGACTCGGCGTCATTCCCTCGCTCGGTCCCTTCCTCCTGCCCCGCCTGTTGCCCGTCCTCAAACAGAGCTTTCCGCGCCTGCGCCTGTTGTTGCACGAGGACGTTACGCCGGGGTTGCTCGAGGGCCTGCGCAGCTACCGGTTCGATGCCCTGTTACTTTCCCTGCCGGTGAACAACGGGGATATTGACATGCTGCCCTTGTTCCGAGAACCCTTCGTCGTCGCGCTCCCCAGGGGACATCCCCTGACCGCCACCTCAAGCATCCGCAAGGAAGAGCTCGCCCGGCACAAGTTTCTGCTGATCGAGGAAGGGCACTCCCTGCGCCAGCAGGTGCTCGGCATTTTAGGCCTGCCCTCCTCTGCCCCGCTCCCAGAGGTTGAGGGCAGCAGTGTCGAGATGCTGCGCCAACTCGTCGCAGCCGGCATCGGCTATACGCTGTTGCCTGCCCTGGCTTCTTCCCCCGGCGTCGGAGAGACTGAACCGGATTCGATCTCCTTCCGCCCCTTCGCCCCCCCAATGCCGACCCGCACGATCGCCCTAGCATGGCGGCGCGGCTATGCCCGGATCGCAACAGTGAAGACACTGGGCCGGTTCCTGCACGCGAATCTGCCAGCCGCGGTCGAGCCGATTCCCCTCACGCCTCGTGGTGCCAACGATGGTCCGGCGCCATCACGACGGCGCGACCTCAGGCCGCTGGCTCGTTAGGGTTCGACCTGGCCCCTTCTGAGTCGCCGGGTCCTCCCGGCCCGCCCGCCGCAACGAAAGGTTGGTCATCGACGTTCCTCGATGACCGCCATCGACAGAATGAATTTGGCCAACCCCAGGCGATGGGCTATCCCTGTTTCAGAGCAAAACAGTCGGTTTTAGGGCGGCCAGTGGCCCGCCGGGCGCTTCCCAGGAAGGGCGCGGTGTGCCGGCAGGATCAGGAGCAAGAGAAGCCATGAATGTTGCATTGCAGTTGGCAGCGAGGTTAGGGATGGCGTCCTTGGTGTCCATGGCTGGCGCGGCGGCAGGCTACGAGGTCTCCCCGGTCACCAATGGCAACACCATCCAGGGCAGGGTGACTTACGACGGCAGGGTACCGGTCAGGAAAATCATCCCGACCAAGGATATGGACGTGTGCGGCGGCCCGCGGGACGAGCCCGAGATTCGCCTCGGGCCGGACAAAGGCGTCCAGGACGCCGTTGTCTATCTGAAGGCGGTGACGCAGGGAAAGGACTGGGGCGCGCCGGACAAGACCCCAGTGATCGACAACAAGGACTGCCAATTCCACCCCGCCGTTCAGATCGTCCGAGCCGGCGCCGTCGACATCCACAACTCGGACCCGGTACTCCACAACACCCACGGGTTCTACGGGCGTCGAACGGCGTTCAACGTCGCGCTCCCCAACGCCGGCGACAAAGTCACGCGGGAGCTATCCAGACCCGGCATGGTCCGCGTCGAGTGCGATGCCCACGGTTGGATGCTGGCCCATGTCTTCGTAGCGGACAGTCCCTACTACGCCCTGACCGGCAAGGACGGCAGTTTCAGCATCACAGACATCCCCCCTGGCCAGTACACACTGGTCGCAACCCAGAGCTACACAGGGGACACGGAAACCGCTGTCACAGTGACCGGTGGTGCCTCCCAAGTGTTGACCATCGCTCTGAAGAAGCGCTAGCAGGGGCCTTGCGCTCCGAGACTTTTTTCTGGAGGAGTACAAACCATGAACGACAGCAAATCCCGTCGACTCGACACGGGCCAGTGCCTGCACGCACCTGCCGGCAGATCGCCTCACTCGGCGACCATGACGCGCAGAATCTTCCTGCACAAGTCCCTGTATATCGGCGCGGCCGGCGTCACCGCCTATGGGTTCTTTCCGCTGCTCAACACCTTGGACATAGCGCTCGCGGCAACCGACCAATCGTTCAAGTTCGCCTGGATCTCCGACACCCACCTCTACCCGAAGGACGTCAATACCCGATTCGTCGAAAAGACGGTGCGGGCCATCAAGGAGACGCAGGCCATGAATCCGCCCGCGGATTTCCTGATCTTCGGGGGCGATCTGGCTCAGCTCGGCGACCCGGTCGAGTTACAGCTGGGGGCAGAGCTGTTGAAAGAGGTGACCATCAAGAAGGTCTATATCCCCGGCGAGCATGACTGGTACCTGGACATGGGTGCCACCTGGAACAAGATGTTCGGCGAATCGCCCTGGAGCTTCGATCACAAAGGCGTCCGTTTTATCGGGCTGGATACGGTGAGCCGTGCGCCGGACTTCTGGACCTCCCGCAAAATGACGCCGAAGGAACGTATGGGCCATATGGCCACCCTGGATGGAACCCTCGGTGGCGCCTGGGCAGCGGTCGGGGCACAGCAGCTCAAGTGGTTGACCGACAAACTGACCGATTGGCCAAAGGACGCGCCGGTGGTGGTGTTCAGTCACAACCCGCTGTACGAGTATTACCCGCCGTGGAACTTCTGGGTGCGCGACTGGCGCGAGGTCCAGGAGGTTCTCAAGCCCTATACCAACGTCACCAACATCCACGGCCACACCCATCAGGTGCTCTACAACGAGATCGGCAAGCTGCGCTCCATCGGCATGCTGGCCACATCCTGGCCCTGGCCGTACGCGCCCGAGGGGGTACCCGTCCTCACCCAGCCCATGATCCGCGCCGATCCTGGCGACCACTTTGACGGTGTCGGTTGGAGCGAGCTTGCATTGACCGCGGCGGGAAACGTAGACAACCAATACAAGATGTGGCGCAAGGACGTATTCGCCGCGGCGCCGGTGGACCGAGGGACCGAGGACAACCGCAACCAGGTGCTGAGCCCCCGTGTGGCGGACCGGCTCTGACTGCCCGCAAGCGCTGCCTGTAGGAGGAAAGACAATGACACACATCAGACCCAAAGTGTTGCTGACCGGCGCGGGCTTGGCTGCGCTCGTCGTCCTGTCCGCGGCCATTGATCAGGCGTTCGCCCACAAGGCGCCGCACACCAAGGAGCAGCTCCTGGCCTTCGAGCAGGTCTTCATGGATCAGGTCATCGCGGGCGACCACCTCTTCCACGGCGATCCAGCCACGGAGAAGCGTCTTGGCGTCAAGCTCTCCAATACGGGTATGGCCTGTGCGATGTGCCACCCCTACACATCGGACACCCATCCACACGAGTTCCCCAAATACCAGGAGCAAATGGCCCAGTTCGCCACCCTGCGGGACATGATCAACTGGTGCATCGAGAAGCCGAACGAAGGTGAAAAGATCGATCCTGACGGTGAAGCCATGAAGGCCCTGGAGGCCTATATCTACTATTCGAACCGAAACTCCAAGCTGGATCCGGGCCGACATTAGCGCGAGCGAACCGTCCTTTGACTGACACCTGTATCTCGCCACGCCCTGCTCCGGGCGTGGCCAACGGGCATAACCGTCGACGAGGATGCACCCATGGCGACCATGACTTCCGGCCAGGGCGAGTTCCCTGATCCCGATTCACTGATCGACCGCGCGCTCATCCTGAAATGGCTCTATTGGGGCCTGTTCTGGCTCATGTTCACGCCCAGCATCGGCGTGACCATCTCCACCCTGTTCAACTACCCGGAATACTTGGGGGCATCCGAATACCTTACCTTCGGGCGCCTGCGCCCCATGCACGTGAACGGGGTCATTTTCGGTGCCTTCTCCACCCTGTTCATCGGCCTGTGTTACTACATTCTTCCACGCCTGTGTGGGGTACGGGTGTGGAATGGGGAATGGGGCCACTGGCTGCTTTGGGTGTGGAATCTCGGTCTCATCGCGGGGATGACGTCACTGGCCCTCGGCTACAACCAGGGGTTGGAGGCGGGCGAGTTCCCCCTCCCCATCGATGCCGTCATCTTCGTGGTCATCGCCATCACCACGGTCCAATTCCTGGTGACCATCTCCCAGCGTCTTGAGCCCCAGCTCTATGTGGCGGTCTGGTACCTGATCGGTGCCTTCGTTTGGACCGTGATGAACCTGATCCTGGGCAGTTTCATCCTGCCTTACGCAATCACGGGCATCAACAGCGCCGCCTTCCATGGCTTGTTCATCCATTACATCGTGGGCCTGTGGATCACACCGGCGGGCTATGTACTGATCTATTACTTTCTGCCGGCCAGCGTGCGAAACCCGATCTACAGCCACAAGCTATCGCTCATCGGCTTCTGGTCGCTTGCCCTGTTCTACCCGTTCGTGGGCATCCACCACTATCTCTACAGCCCCATCGCGGATTGGGCCGAGACCCTCGCCATCATTACCTCCATGCTGCTCATCGTGCCCGTGTGGACCGTGCTGCAGAACTTCTTCGGCACCATGGTCGGACGCTGGCAGAGCTTCGGGCAGAACCTGCCGGCCAAGTTCCTGATCATGGGGTCTCTGATGTATCTGGTGGGTTGTTTTCAGGGCTCCACCGAGGCCCTGCGCCTGATCCAGCAGCCGACGCACTTCAGCGACTTCGTCATCTCGCATTCGCACCTGACCGTGTTCGGGACCTTCGTGGTCTGGGCCATTGCGGGGACCGTCTATGTGATTCCCAAGCTGGTGGACCGCCCGCTCTGGTCCTTTGACCTGGGCAACTGGTCGTTCTGGCTGATCACCTTCGGCATCACCCTCATGGGCCTCGATTTGACCATGGCCGGCCTGCAGCAAGGCTTCAGCCTGATGAGCGGTGTGGAGTGGCTGGACTCCCTCGTGGCCATCCGCCCCTACTGGTTGGTTCGCACCGCCGCCGGCATCTCCATGGACATCGGCATGTCCCTGCTGGTCTATAACCTCATGCGTACCGTATTGGCGGCGCGGACCAGTGAGTCCCCAACGCGGGCCGCCCCAGGCACCGTACTGGCGGAGGGGGCCAGGTCATGAGCAAGCCCCGGTACGGGCTGCGCTACTACGCCCTGGTGGGCGGCTTCGGCTGCATTAGCCTGGCGGCTTTCGTCCAGGGTGTACTGCCCATGCTGGAGCCGCAATCGCGGACCGCCGAGGTGACCAAGGTCGTGCGCACCGACCTCGGCGAGCTCAAGTGGATGGAGGGACAGGCAACCGACTATAGCCCGCTGCAACAGCGCGGACGCGCGGTCTATACCCGGGAGGGGTGCTGGTACTGTCACTCCCAGTATGTGCGTCCAGTGACCGGCGAGACCCGCCGCTGGGGGCCGATCACCCAGGCGGGCGAGTATGCATTCGACCTGCCCCACCTGTTCTCCACCCGCCGCATCGGCCCAGACTTGTCCCGCGTCGGACTCAAATACAGCGACTCCTGGCACCTGGCCCACTTCTGGAATCCCCGAATGCTTTCGCCGGACTCCATCATGCCGAGGTTCACGGCCCTGTTCGACGGGCCCCACCCAGCCCGGATCCTGACCGACGCCAATGGGGATCGCACCCTGCAACGGACGCCGGCCGCCGAGCGCCTGTTCGATTTCGGCGCCAAGGAGCAGATCCTCCTCACCCCCAATGCCGAGGGTCTTTTGTACGTGCCCGAACGCGGCAAGTATCCGGTGATCTTCACGCCGAATCAGGAGTTCACTGGCGAGGAGGTAGAACTGGTGGCGGACACGGAGGACCTGCTGGCCCTGGTCGCCTACCTCCAGAAACTGGGCACCAACCGCGGCAAATGGCGTGACCGCTTCGAGCCCCAGCGCATGGATGCGTCGCAGGTCAGCCTGCCCCGCTCGGAGGAATGGATCGCCTATGGCAAGGAGGTCTACGCGCGCCGTTGCCTCGGTTGCCACGGCGCCAAGGGCGATGGCAACGGACCCGCGGCGACCTTCATGCACAGGGACCGGCCACGGGACTTCACCATCGGCGTGTTCAAGTTCCGGCTCACGCCTTCCGGGTCCTTGCCCGATGACGGCGATCTGCTGCGCACCATCACCCGCGGTGTCCGTGGGACAGCCATGCCGAGCTGGCACGAGCTGCAGGAAAAGGACCGCCTCGCGGTGATTCAGTACATCAAGTACGAGCTCGCCGCAGACCGCAGCGACCCGGCTAAGCCCTACTACTACTTTATCGAGGAGCCGTCCAAGGCACCGATCTTTATCGGCACACCGCCCAAACCCTCCATTGCGCTAGTGCAGCAGGGAAAGGCCGTGTGGGAGGACGCCAAATGCTGGGAGTGTCATGGCAAGGAGGGCAAGGGCGACGGCGACAAGGCAGCGGGGCTCACGGACGACTTCGGTTTCCCCATTCCGCCGGCGAATCTCACGACGGGTCAGTTTAAGTCCGGGCCTGACGTCAAGGACATCTTCCGGACTATGACGACGGGGTTGTCGGGGACCCCCATGCCCTCCTACGGCGATACGGTTCCCGAGGAGGACCGCTGGGCCCTGGCGTATTACGTGCTGTCCCTCTCCGCGTTCAAGGACGCCCTCACGGGCGAGCCGCTTCGGATCGCCGAGCAGGATCGTCAGGCGCTCAACGACCCGGCCACTGAGGCATCGGAATCACGCCACGCTTACAAGCTGCGCAAGGGTGGACGATCCGCGTATTACGCCGGCGAGGCTTGGGCGACCAAGCACGGTTTTGAGCTCGCCGGACCACAGGAGCGGCCGGCGGCGGCTGGCCCTCCCGGGGAATGGACATGGCAGAACTGACCATCCTGCAGTTTCTGGTTGCCCTGCTGATGAGCTTGGGCGCGCTGTGCCTGTTCGTTTGGGCAGTCCTCTCTGGACTCTTCCACGACGTGGAGGATGTCAAATACAAGGCCTATCGGGCAGAGGTGCCCCCCGATGAAAGACGAAATGCAAGAAGCGGTGAAACAAACGATACCGAATGACGAAGGCAGACCGGCTGTTGGCCCATCCCCGGTCGTACCGCAACACCAACAGACCGAAAGCTACGGCAGCGATCCCATCCAGGCCCGGCACGGCCACGTCAACCTGTGGTTGCTGCTGGTCTATCTGGTCATGTTTGTCTGGGCCCTCTACTACGGCTACACCTATTGGGGCGGTCTGGGACCCGGACTGGACCTCGGGCGGTGAGGAGATAGGCGATGGCCGCGAGACTGCTCTTGAGCTTGGCGATCCTGAATCTGCTCTTCCTGTTCGGCGAGCTTGCCCTGAATGTGCTGGGTGTCGGGCTGCTTTGAGGAGGCCGGGATGCAACTACCCGAGATTGCCCTGCCGGAGATGACGATTCCAGAGGCCATTGCGTTCTGGATCTTCGTCGTCATGACCGTGGCCTTCTTCGTCTGGGTCGCGTACCTCACGGCCCGGAAGTAAATGCGGTGGCGAGTCACTACCTGGTCATCTTTCTCGCCGGCCTCGCCGGCAGCATGCACTGCATCGGCATGTGCGGGGGCTTCACTTGCGCCCTGGGCACCGACCGCCGGGGCAGGCTGGCGACCCTGCGGCGTCACCTGACCTACAACCTGGGGCGGGTGACCAGTTACTGCTTCCTCGGCGCCACCGTCGGTTCTCTGGGACTGCTCCTGGTCGGCCACGGCGGCGAGGACAGTTGGGCCAGTGTGGTTCAGCGCTCCCTGGCGGTACTGTCCAGCGTGCTGATGCTGTACATCGGCCTGCAGTTTCTCGGACTCCTGGGGCGCCCGGCCCTTCACCTTCCAGGGGTCGGATGGCTCGCCGATGGGTTGCGGGTGCTGACCAAATCCCCAGCCCCAGGCGCACCGCTGGCCCTTGGGGTCCTCAACGGCCTGCTCCCTTGCCCGCTGGTCTATGCGTTTGTCGCCCATGCCGCCAGCAGCGGCGGCCCCTTGCCTGGGCTGCTGATCATGGCGGCCTTCGGGCTCGGGACCTTCCCCGCCATGCTGGCGGCGGGGAGTATTGGTGCCTGGGTCAGGACCCGTCCCTATCGCTTTCCCGAAGGCTCACCGGAGGCCGCGTCAGCGCCAGACCGGAGCCGTCTGCTCCGCCCCGAATGGCGCCAGCAGGGCGTGCGCATCGCCGGGGCCTTCATCGTCGTCCTCGGGGTCATCACCTTTGCCCGAGGGGTCCTGCCCATGAGCGCCCACCTTCACGGCATGGGAGTGAGTCTATGACGGCCGAGGCCCCATGCAGTCACTGTCAGCTTCCGGTTGGCCGGCATGCGCAACGGCGCGAGGTCAATGGCTCAGCGCACTGGTTCTGCTGCTACGGCTGTTGCCTGGCCTACCAGGTCCATCACGGCTCCGCGGAAGAACCCGAGGCGGCCTACTTGCTGATCCGGCTCGGCGTGGGCGGATTCCTCGCCATGAACATTATGCTGTTCAGCCTGCTGCTCTATACGGACGCCGTCGCCGGGGCCGAGTCATGGCTCTCCCGACTGGTCCCCTGGTTGCTCTGGGCGCTTACCACGCCCCTGTTGGTCGTGGTCGGCGGACCTTTCCTGCTGGGCGCCTGGGACTCGGCCCTCAGGGGCCGGCTGACGGGAGACTCCCTAGTCAGCCTGGGCGCGCTGGCCGCCTATGTCTACTCAGGGTGGCAGGTGATTCAGGGTTCCGATCAAGTGTACTTCGATACCGCCACCATGGTGCTGGTGCTCTTTACCCTTGGGCGTTACCTGGAGGCCCAGGGCCGCGCCCGCGCGGCGCGCAGTCTGGCCCCAATGCTGGCGGCGGAGCGTGCCGAGGTCAGGGTCCTTGGCGAGGGCGGCGAGTCCATGCGGAGAGTGGAGCAGGTGCGCCCTGGGGATATCCTGCGCATCTACCCAGGCGAGCGCATCGCCATCGACGGCCAGGTAGTGGAGGGTTGGTCCGAGTGCGACGAATCCATCCTGACGGGCCAGCCCGAGCCGCAGCCCAAGGCGCCGGGGGACCAGGTCCATGCGGGCAGCCTCAACGGCAGCGGCCCGCTCTCGGTTCGCGCCAGTACCCGCGGGGATCAGACCCACTGGATCCAGATCAGCCAGTCAGTTCGCGAGGCCCTGGCGCGGAAATCGCTGGTCGGCGAGGCGGTCGATCGGGCAGCGTCCTACTTTCTCCCCTTGGTGCTGGTCCTGGCCGTAGCGACGGTTTGGTTCTGGACGAGTCGAGTCGGCTTCGACCAGGCCCTGCTGGCGGGGCTCTCGGTCTTGGTCGTGGCCTGCCCCTGCGCCCTTGGCCTGGCCGCTCCGCTCGCCACGGCCCTCGGGATCGGTCGTGCGGCACGGCGCGGCGTTCTGATTCGAGGTGCGGGCGTGCTGGAGAGGCTCGGCCGCCTCAAGGGCATCGCATTCGACAAGACGGGTACCCTGACCCGGGGTGAGCTCCGGCCCGTCTCCGTGACTGTCGATGGCGCCAGCGAGGCCGAGGTTCTACGCGTCGCCCAGGCGCTTGGCCGCGGCTCAGTCCACCCGGTCGCGCGGGCCATTGCCGCCCGGGCCGCGGCCTGCGGCATTGCGATGGGGTCCACCGAGCGGGTGCGGATCCGGCTGGGTGCGGGAGTCGCCGGCGAGGTCGATGGAGTGTTTTCCGCCATTGGGTCCTCCGCCTTCATGACACAACTCGGCTGGCCGGTCCCCGTCGCGCTGGCGCCGGCCGCCGGGCAGGCTGACTGCACGCTGGTCTACGTGGGCTGGACGGGACGGGTTCAGGGTCGGCTGGATCTCATGGACATTCCCCGAAGCGAGGCTCGCCAAGTCGTCGCGGACCTCATGGCGCGAGGCCTGCAGGTCCAGTTGTTGAGCGGGGACGAACGAGGCCCAGTGGCGCGACTGGCGGGCCTGCTGGGCATCTCGGTATGGCAGGCCGGGCTGACTCCGGAAGCGAAGGCCGGTATCGTCGGCGAGTGGGCGCGGCGCGAGGGGCCGATTGCGATGGTCGGAGATGGGCTGAACGACGGGCTGGTGCTGGCAGCGGCGCCGCTCGGGATCGCGGTTGGCGGCGGAACGGATCTGGCCAAGGAGAGCGCCGACGTGGTCCTGCCGGACGATGGGCTGGGCGCCCTGCCCTGGGTACTCGATCTGGCGGGCACGGTGCGCCGTTCGATCCGAGTCAATCTGTCCTGGGCGTTCGGCTACAACGCCGGGGCGCTCGCCCTGGCCGCGGCAGGCCTGCTTCAGCCTGTACTCGCCGCCGCGCTCATGGCGGGCTCCAGCCTGCTGGTCCTGATTCGAACCCTGAGCTGGCAGGCGGCCGCGGCAGTCGCCGAGGGACAACCGAAACCGGCCCATGCAAAGCGGACGGCGACGGTGCCCAACAGCCGAGAGGCCGTCGCATGAGCCGCGGAGCTAGGAACCTGAGGATGGCGCTGTTCGGTCTGGTGAGTGCGGCGGCACTGTCGCTGGCGGACCACGCGCCTCGACAACAAGTGAACGGGGCAACCGCCGGGTGGCCTATCGGCGACTTCTCTCTTGTGGATCAGAGCGGGAACCCGTTTGGCAGGCAGAACCTAAACGGACGCTGGACCCTGCTCGTCCTGGGCGATAGCCGGTGCCCTGCCGGCTGCGCTGCGGCACTGTCGGCCACGGCTGGGCTCCTAAGGCGCATTGCCCGCACACAGGCCTTTGCGACCACTCAGGTGATCTTGCTGTCGCTCCGACCAGATGACACGGCCGCGGACATGTACCGCCTCCTCGGCGCCCAAGGTGCCGGGTTCATTGGGGTCACCGGACCATCCGATCAGCTCTCCGCCCTGGCTGACGATCTCGGGGTCAACTCCAGAGCGCAGGCAGAGCAGGCGTCAGCCACCCCCGACGACCAGGTCCATACGGGCCCAATCTGGTTGGTCGGTCCGGACGGCACCATTCGAGCCGAACTGCTCCCTCCTTTCGACGTGATGCTGCTCACTGCCGAATACCTCAGGATCCGGCTGCGGGGCTGAGCCTGCGGGGCTGATCTGCGCCGATCGGTCTTGCATTTAACTTCTGGCGGGCCAGAAGCAGCCCGGCCGCAATGGGGTAAGCGGCCCGCGGTCAGGCAACGGTTCCGGCGACCCTCACCAGGCCGAGGGTGATGTTGTCGGCGCCGCCACGCGCGCAGGCCAGTTCCACAAGGGCGGAGGTCAGGGTGTCGAGGTCCTGTCCCGCGCCCACGGTGAGCAACTGCTGCAACCAGGCATCTGGCACCATGCCCGTCAGGCCATCGGTGCAGAATAGGTAGACGTCGCCCGGCTGAATCGCCACCACGTCCGAGGCGACTTGGACGTGGTTCACAGTCCCGAGCGCCCGGGTGAGAACGTTGTCGCCGATGCCGTAGTGCTTGGCATCATCCAGGGAGCGGAAGAATCCCTGATCGACGACCTCCTGGATGAAGGAGTGATCGCGGGTGAGTTGCCTCAGGACGCCGTTGCGCATGAGGTAGAGCCGAGAGTCGCCGACGTTGGCGAAAGCGAGCCACCCAAGCCCAGCGAACCCGACGACGACGGTTGTGCCCATACCGGCGCAGTCCTTCGCTCGCTGAGCATGGTCCCGGATCGCGGCATTGGCCTCCTCAATCGCCGCTTCAACGAACAGCCGCGCCTTTTCGGCGTCGCCACGCGGTGGAGATTGGCGCTGAAAGCGGCCGGTGATGACCTCGGCAGCGATGCGACTCGCTACGTCGCCCGACCTCGCACCGCCGATGCCGTCCGCCACGACAACCAGCCCCAACTCCGGGATGACCGCAATCGCATCTTCGTTGCGACTGCGCACCAGCCCAACCTCGCTCCGCCAGCCGAATTCAAGACGTTCTCGCCCCATGAGGTCAATCGTGGCCCGCAGCGAAATCAGGCACCCGCGCTCGTCGGAGTTTGGTCAGGCAGCGAAGGCTACTTCGTGCCAGCGCGCGCGATCATCTGCGCCAGCCGTTTGGGCTCCACGTAGCCCGGGATCATATCGCCGGTCTCCAGCATGATGGCCGGAGTCCCGTTGATGCCGACCGTGCGTCCCACGGCCATGTGCTCATCTACCGGGTTGTCGCAGGTCTTGGCCGGAATCTTTTTCCCGGCCTTGGCATCGGTCAGGGCCTGGTTGCGGTCGTCCGAGCACCACACCGAGACGGCCTCATCGTAGGACGGCGAACGCGCGCCCGCACGCGGGTAGAAGAGGTAACGCACCCGGATGCCCTCGTCCTCGTACTGCGAGATCTGGCTGTGCATCTTGGCGCAGTAGGGGCAGTCGATATCGGTGAAGACGGTGATGGTGTGCTCGTACTTCGCGGGCGCGAAGACCACCATGTCGCTTTCGGAGACGGCATCGACGGTCGCCTTGCGCACCGATGCCAGGCGGGGCTCCGTGAGATCCTCGCGAGTCTTGAGATCCACGATGCGCCCGTCGACGAAATAGCGCCCGTCGCCCGTCACATAGACGATCTGGCTGCCGACCATGACCTCGTAGAGCCCGGGGATGGGCGAGGCAACGACGCTGTCGACTTTGACATCGGGCAGGGCCTTTGCCACAGCGGATTTGACGGTGGCCACGTCGTCAGCCGTCGCCGTGGTGCCGAGCAGGGCGAGTACCCCACCGACGAAAGGACCCAAGACACCCATGGATGTGAAACGCTTGAACATCGGAAAATCCTCAATCGCGAAAGTTGGTAAATTGAAGGGGACGGCCCCAATCGCCGCTGCGTAGATGCGCCATGGCCTGTTGCAGGTCGTCGCGCTGCTTGCCGGTCACGCGCACCTGTTCCCCCTGGATCTGGGCCTGCACCTTAAGCTTGCTGGCCTTGAGGGACTTGACCATTTCCTTGGCAGTCTCAGTGTCGATCCCCTGGCGAATGTCCACCTGTTGACGGGCACGGTTCAGGTGACATACCGGATCCTTGGTTTCCATGCACGCGAGATCGACCTGCCGTTTGACAAGCTTCTGCCGCAGAATGTCCATCATCTGCTGCAGGTGAAATTCCTGCTCGGCGCGCAGGACCACCTCCGCGCCGGTCAACTCGAAGTTGGCGTTGACCTTGCGAAAATCAAAGCGCGTGGAAAGCTCTCGGTTGGCCTGATCCACCGCGTTACGCACCTCTTGCAGGTCGACCTCCGAGACGACGTCGAAGGATGGCATCTTCTTGTCTAGCCCCTATTTCGGCCCATGGCGCCCGTCAGCCCGGGCGCAGAGCCCGCTACGATAGTCGAACCGGGTGCGGGACGCCACCACAAGACGCGAGGGCGCAAGCCAGCCCCTTCAGGCCCTCGGGTGATGCCGGGCGTGGACCTGCTTGAGCCTTTCCCGAGCCACATGCGTATAGATCTGCGTGGTGGACAAGTCGCTGTGGCCCAACAGCATCTGCACCACCCGCAGGTCGGCGCCATGGTTGAGCAGGTGGGTGGCGAAGGCGTGGCGCAGGGTATGGGGGGACAGGGCCTTGCTGATCC
>JBFZCW010000259.1:0-3669 GCA_041307765.1 Chromatiaceae bacterium | reverse complement strand
CACGAAGCGGGTCTTTTGGCCCTGGCCGCAGTTGCGCCAGTAGTGGTAGCTCATCTTCAAGGCCACCTCGATGGCCGAGGAGCCGTTGTCGGCGTAGAAGGCGCGGGTCAACCCAGGTGGGGCCAGAGCGGTGAGGCGCTCGGCCAGGGTAATGGCGGGCTCGTGGGTGAAGCCGGCCAGGATGACGTGCTCCAAGCGTTCGAGCTGGTCGCGCAGGGCGGTATTGATGCGCGGGTTGGCGTGGCCGAACAGGTTGACCCACCAGGAGGAGATGGCGTCCAGGTAGCGGTTGCCGTCGAAGTCTTCCAGCCAGACCCCCTCGCCGCGGCGGATGGGGATCATAGGCAGGGACTCGTGGTCCTTCATCTGTGTGCAGGGGTGCCAGACGACGCTGAGGTCGCGGGCGCTGAGGTCCGAGTTGGTGGGCATGTGGGTGTTTGGTGCCAGGAGGCGGGGTCAGTGCCGACTGCGGGTATTGGGACACCATTAACGGGCTATTTCAGGATTGACAGGATCTTGTCCTGATGGCCGTTGGCCGCCGACGCGAGGCCCTGACCTCATAGGTTGCGCCAAGCCGCCAGCGCCAGCAGCCCCCAGCCGAGGATGAGCAACATCCCGCCGAAGGGCGTGACGGCCCCCAGACCGCGCACTCCGCTCAGGACCAGGGCGAACAGGCTGCCGCTGAACAACAGGCTGCCAACCACAAAGCACCAGCCCGCGGCCCCGATCAGGCGGGACCCGGGGACGTGCAGGGCCAGCAGCCCGCAGGCGAGCAGTGCGAGGGCATGCATCCCAAGGTAATCGGCCCCGGTCCCCCAGGTCACCAGCAGATCGTCGGCAACCCGCCCGCGGAGCCCGTGGGCCCCGAAGGCGCCGAGGGTGACGGTCGACAGCCCGTAGACCGCCCCAAGGGTAAGCCAGATGCGCGCCATGCTAGGGCCCCCCGTTGTCTGGTTGATCGGCGCCGAGCAGGGTCAGGGTCTCGCCGGCGATCTCCCGCACGTCCGGCTGCTCATCGTCCAGCAGGCGCCGCACCGCGAGGATGGCCTTCGGGTCGCGAGTCAGGCCCAGGTAGTGGCAGGCATCGGCCCGGGTTTGGGGCAGGTCGGAGAGGGTGAGTTGCACGAGCACAGGGACCGCCCCGGCGAGGATCGGACCCCCAGCCAGGCCCTCGAGCAAGGCACCGATGCCGATGCGCAGGGCCATGGGCGTAGCCGTGTCGCCGAGCAGGTCGAGGAGATCGATGAGAGTGGCCGGACGCTCAGACACCAGGCGCTCGACCTCGTCCAGGCGGCGGTGCTCCAGAAGGTGAGCGTAGTAGGCGGCCCAGCCCTCGCCGGTCGCCGCGCGTTCGACCCAGTCCGCTAACTCCCCGGCAGGGATGGACCCAACCAGCTCGAAGGGGCCAATGCGCATCCAGGGGACGGAACGTACGACGTCCTCAGGGGCAGGCTCAACCACGCTCAGGTTAACGACGTCCAGCCGAGCCAGGCGACCGTCCTTGACCAGGCGCGTTAGGCCGTCGACCACCGCCGGGCAGTGGGGGCAGCCCGAGCCGATGTAGACCAGGGCGCCGGGTGGCACACCCCGTTCGGCGGGGCGGGAGGCGAGGCTAGAGGTCTTGGATTCCGCCATAGTCTCTGGTCCGGCAGGGAGGGCGGACGCAGTCTGATGCGCCCACGGTCAGGTTACCATACGCGCCCCTCGATCCTCTGCAAAGCCCCCGCGGGTGCCCGCGGCCTGGCTCGGCGTTAGGGTCAGAAATCCCCGATTCAAGACATCAGAATTATCTAATAAGACGAATTTATGATGGCCGCTCGAAATACTGTTTTGACAGGGGCTTGGGCGCATCACTATCTTGCACGACTCGCGGAGCAGGTCGCGTCCCGCGCCGCGCGCTCAGGCCACGCCGACCCCTTCGGGGCCTGGAGCAAGGGCGGCCAGCCGGCCGCATCGTCAGGGACGATCACGTCAGCGAGTTTCGGCCGCCCCCGCCGTTCGGAGATCCGTTCGGAAACCCCAGGGGTAACGGGGCACCGCCGCAAACCCACCACCACGTCGGCATTCACTGCAGTGAAACGTTAGGAGATCGAGCACCATGCCAACTTTTGTGCGTACTGATAAGTGCGATGGCTGCAAGGGCCAGGACAAGACCGCTTGCATGTATATCTGCCCCCATGACCTGATGAAGCTGGACCAGAACGGCTCCGAGACCGGTCACGCCATGAAGGCCTTCAACCAGGAGCCCGAGCAGTGCTGGGAGTGCTACTCCTGCGTCAAGATCTGCCCGCAACAGGCCATTGAATGCCGTCACTACGCCGACGTCGTCCCCATGGGCGCTTCCGTGCAGCCCCTGCGCGGCACCGACTCCATCATGTGGACCATCAAATTCCGCAACGGCCTCATGAAGCGGTTCAAGTTCCCGATTCGCACCACCCCTGAAGGCTCCATCGACCCGTACGGCAACAAGCCCGCCGCCGACATCGCCAAGATCGGCCAGGCTGGTTTCTTCACCCTGGGCGGTGTCCAGAAGGCCGGCGACCCCGCCGAGCTGATCCGCAAGTAAGCGCCGCCCCCGGTCCGTCAGGCAAGATTTAAGAGATTCAGAGGTAAGAGAAATGGCAGGTACATTCGACAATCCCGAAGTCGTCCAGGAAGAGGTCGACATCCTCATCATCGGTGGCGGCATGGGCGCCTGCGGCGCCGCTTACGAGATCGGGCCTTGGCTTGACGCCGCCAAGGCTCAGGGCATGGACCTGAAGGTCAAGCTAGTGGACAAGGCCGCCATGGATCGCTCCGGCGCCGTGGCCCAGGGTCTGTCCGCCATCAACACCTACATCGGCTCCGAGCAGGACCCGGCCGACTACGCCCGCATGGTCTCCAACGACCTGATGGGTATCACCCGCGACGACCTGGCCTACGACCTGGGTCGTCACGTCGATGACTCAGTGCACCTCTTCGAGGAGTGGGGTCTGCCGATCTGGAAGCAGCCCGGCGACGAGGGCAAGCCCCTGGTCGATGGCGGCAAGCCGGTCCGCTCCGGCAAGTGGCAGATCATGATCAACGGCGAGTCCTATAAGTGGATCGTTGCCGAGGCCGCCAAGAAGGCCCTGGGCACCGACCGCATCCAGGAGCGCGTCTTCATCGTCAAGCTGGTCAACGACAAGAACGACAGCAACCGCATCGCCGGTGCCGTCGGCTTCTCGACACGCGAGAACAAGGTGTTCGTGTACAAGTTCAAGGCCTGCCTGCTGGTCGCCGGCGGCTGCGTGAACATCTTCCGTCCCCGCTCCGTCGGCGAGGGCACGGGTCGCGCCTGGTACCCGGTGTGGAACGCCGGTTCGACCTACGCGATGGCGGCCGAGGCCGGCGCCGAGCTGACCATGATGGAAAACCGCTTCGTGCCCGCTCGCTTCAAGGACGGTTACGGACCCGTAGGCGCTTGGTTCCTGCTCTTCAAGGCCCAGGCGACCAACGCCTTCGGCGAAGTGTACATGAACACCAACAAGCACCTCCTCGATGACTTCCCGCCCTACGGTCAGGCCAATGTGCCGGCATCCTGCCTGCGCAACCACCTGATGATGCGCGAGATGCGCGAGGGGCGCGGTCCGATCTACATGGACACCGTGACCGCCCTGGGCAAGCTGGCCGAGACCATGACCCCCAAGG
>JBFZCW010000258.1:0-3541 GCA_041307765.1 Chromatiaceae bacterium | reverse complement strand
TCCGGCAGGGCCCGCACCTCTGTAACTTGCGCCCAACACCTGGCACCCTGATCATGCTGTCCCTCCCCTGTTGTCGAGAACCCATCGATGGATGTCCTGTTCCTGATCGCCCTGATCCTGATCAACGGCGCCCTGGCCATGTCCGAGATCGCCCTGGTGTCCGCCCGGCGCGCCCGCCTGGCGCGGCTCGCGGGGGACGGGGACAAATCCGCCGCGATGGCCATCCGCCTGGGTGAGGACCCCAACCGCTTCCTCTCCACCATCCAGGTCGGTATCACCTCCATCGGCGTGCTGAGCGGCATCGTCGGCGAGGCCGCCCTGGCCGTCCCCTTGGCCGACTGGTTGGCCACCCTCGGGGTGGAGCGCGACGCGGGTCTGCTGGGTGCCACGGTGCTGGTGGTCGTCGTCATCACCTATGTCTCCATCGTGATCGGGGAGTTGGTGCCGAAGCGTCTGGGGCAGATCGATCCGGAGGGGATCGCCCGCCTGGTGGCACGACCCATGAACGCCCTGGCCACCGCCGCCCATCCCTTCGTCTTGCTGCTCTCCTGGTCCACTGGCGCCCTGCTGCGGCTCCTCGGACACGCCGACCTCGCGGCGCCGCGGGTCACCGAGGATGAGATCCACGCGATGCTCCAGGAGGGTTCGGAGGCCGGGGTCATCGAACGTAGCGAGCACCATATGGTGCGCAACGTCTTCCGCCTGGATGACCGGCAAATGCCCTCCCTCATGGTGCCGCGGGTGGAGATCGCCTGGCTCGACCTCAACCGCCCGCTGGAGGAGAACCTCGCGCGCATCGCCGAGTCCGTGCACTCCGCCTTCCCCGTCTGCCGGGGCGGGCTGGAAGACATCGCCGGCGTTGCGGTCATCAAGCAGCTGTTCAGCCAGTCCCTGAGCGGGGGCGCCATCGACCTTGGTGCCGGACTGGAACCGGCGGTCTTCGTGCCCGAGTCCCTCACCGGCATGGAGCTGCTGGAAGAATTCCGCGCCAACGATACGCACATGGTCTTCGTCATCGACGAATACGGCGATGTCCTCGGCCTTGTGACCCTGCGGGACCTGATCGAGGCCGTCACCGGCGAGTTCCAGCCGCGCAATCCGGAGGACGCCTGGGCAGTGGCCCGCGAGGATGGCTCCTGGCTCCTGGACGGTCTGATCCCGGTGCCGGAGCTCAAGGACCGGCTCGAGCTCAAGGCCGTGCCCGAGGAGGAGAAGGGGCGTTACAACACCCTGAGCGGGATGTTCATGTGGCTCCTTGGCCGGGTCCCCCAGACTGCGGACAGGGTGGACTGGGAGGGCTGGCGCCTGGAGATCGTGGACATGGATTGCCGACGCATCGACAAGGTGCTGGCCACCCGTCTGCCGGAGCCAGAGGCGCCCGGGGCCGCGGCGGACCAGGTATAGCGTGCAGGGCGCGATCCCGACGTCTCGCTTGTGAGCCAGCGGGCAGTCGGCGAAAGGCCCGCAGCGCCTACAGCGAAGTCCACTCATGCGTATCGACCACATCCGCCAGCGCCTGCGGGACCACGGCGCCAAGCCCTGCCACGAGCAGCGGGTGCTGCAGGCCTGGGCGCGGGCCATCTCCGTGGACACCCGCCACCGCCGCGCCGAGGACTTCCTGCCCCTGACGGTGCGCGAGGCGCTCCCCACCCTGACCGCAGAGCTGCGCGGTCTTGCCCATTTGCGCTCCGAATACCGCGGCGAGGATGGGGCTGCGCGCCTCTTGGTCGAGCTGGCCGACGGTCAAACGGTGGAAAGCGTGCTGCTTCCGCGCGATGGTCTGTGCGTCTCGACCCAGGTCGGCTGCGCCGTGGGCTGCGTCTTCTGCATGACCGGCCGCGACGGCCTGTTGCGCCAACTGGGCAGCGCCGAGATTGTCGCGCAGGTGGCCCTTGCCCGAACGCGGCGGGCGGTCAGCCGGGTGGTGTTCATGGGCATGGGCGAGCCGGCCCACAACCTGGACAACGTGCTTGAGGCCATCGAGCTGCTTGGCACCGTCGGCGCTGTGGGGCACAAGGATCTGGTCTTCTCGACCGTTGGCGATCGCCGCGTGTTCGACCGCCTCCCGCAAGGTCCCGTCAAGCCGGCCCTCGCCCTCTCCCTGCACACCACAAACGCAGATGTGCGCGCAAGGCTGTTGCCCAAGGCGCCGGGCATCGACCCGGCAGAACTGGTGGAGCTCGGCGAGGGCTATGCCCGCGCCACGGGCTATCCGATCCAATACCAATGGACCTTGCTGGAAGGCATCAACGACAGCGACGAAGAGCTGGAGGGCATCGCCAGGCTCCTGGCCGGCAAGTACGCGATGATGAACTTCATCCCCTACAACGCCATCGAAGGACTCGGCTTTAATCGCCCCTCCTGGGAGCGTGCCGCAGCGATGGCCGGCCAGTTGCAGCAACGTGGCATCGTCACTCGCTTGCGCAACTCGGTCGGGCTGGACATCGACGGCGGCTGCGGCCAATTGCGGGCCCGTGCGCTCCAATCGGGAACAGTAACTTGACCGCCCGATGGATCGACGAGGCCTTGGCCACGTCAATGTCCGCAAGGTTGTACTCGTAACTGCCGGTCTCGTCCTCGAGGTTGTGAGCATCGCCAACGGAGAGGGGCTGGACTTACTTGAGCACCACCTTCACGGTGTCGATCTTGCCCTCGAAGGCGAAAGGCCGGCGCTCGGCGTAGTCGAGCGACACCGGCGACCCCAGGTCCACGCCCACGTCGAAGCTCTCGCTGGCGGTGAAAGCGGCGGGCACGGTGCGGGCGACGGTGGTCCGGGCGACCTCGCGCCCGTCGACGCTGAGGACCACCTCCGCCGGGGCGCCGGGCTTGGGGATGGTCGTGTCGACCTCGATGCGGTGCCTGCCGGCCGACAGCTTCTCGGCACTGCCGACGCCATAGCGCTCGATGATCATCATGTTGTACTCGTAGATCAGCCGGCCCTTGTCCATGTAGAGGCTTAAGCCCCCCGATGCCCCGCCGAGCGCATAAAGCACGCCCGAGGCGTCGGCCCCAAGCTCGGCATCGATGGTCACGTGGTTGCTCTCCCGGCCCAGGCCTGGGGCGGTGAACTCGGGCATGCGGGTCGTTGCCGCGTCGAACTGCCAGCTCGTGTAGGGCGTCTTGACGCGGTCCTCCGGATGGATGCGCAGCCAGATGCCTGCCCCAATGGGGAAGGCCTTGTTCTCCTTGGCCTCGTCGAGAAACAGGGCCTTCATAGCCGTGAGGCGCTGCGGCTCCTGTGAGGCAAGGTTGTTGGCCTGGGAGAAGTCGACGTTGAGGTTGTAAAGCTCCCAGAGGTCCTTGTTTGGGTCCCAGGTGGCCAGCCCTGGGCTTACGGTGAGCCAGGGCGTCAGCGGGCCGAAGGCGCAAGCGTACCAGCCGTCCTGGTAGATGCCGCGACTGCCGTTGTTGTCGAAGTACTGAACCTGCTTGCGCCCGGGGGCCTTGGGGTCGGCGAAGGTATAGGCCAGGCTGGTCCCGTCGATGGGATCCTGGGCGAAGCCGTCCACTACCTTGGGCGGCTGGATGCCAAGGATCTCGT
>JBFZCW010000257.1:0-4957 GCA_041307765.1 Chromatiaceae bacterium | reverse complement strand
AGAAGCGAGACCGCATCGAATGAGTGGTGCCCAACAAGCGGTTCCAGCGGATGGCCCTCGCTTCGCTCGGCCCGCCGCTGGACCGAGGGCGAATAGGGTCAGGTCTTTCCTTTTGCTTCCGCTGGCTGACCCAAGAAAGAATTGCCTAACAACCGCCCTAACGCCGACCAAGAACCACGCACCGACTTCAGTGCTAGACTTCAAGGCGGCGCCGGCGTTGCTTGAGGCCGGCTAGGCAGAACATTAAGCCATAGGGCGCAATAGCGTATCGTATTGCGCCCTAAGCGCAGGAATATCACGCCAAATACCCACGGAGGACTCGATGTTCAAAATCATCGCCATAGCGGTCGTCATTCTTATCGTGGCCGTACTCGTCTTTGCCGCGACCAAACCTGACACTTTCCGCGTGCAGCGCGCGACGAGCATCGTGGCGCCGGCAGAGAAAATCTTCGCGCTCATAAACGACTTGCACAGTTGGAGCGACTGGTCACCGTGGGAGAAGAAGGATCCTGGGATGAAAAAGACCCACGGCGGCTCGGCGAGCGGCGCGGGTGCCACCTATGCGTGGGACGGTAACCAGGAGGTTGGCAAAGGGCGCATGGAGATATCGGAAACGTCGCCGCCTTCCAAAATCGTTATCAGACTGGACTTCGTCAAGCCTTTCGAAGCGCACAACATCGTCGAGTTCACCCTGGAGCCCAAAGGCGATGCCACGGATGTCACCTGGGTCATGCATGGCCCTATGCCATATATCTCTAAATTAATGACTTTGTTTTTCAGCATGGACAAGATGATTGGCAAAGACTTTGAGGCAGGTCTTGCCAGTCTGAAGGCCCTCGCGGAAAAATGACCGGCTGGCGCATCGCGCGCGATGGTGCAGGCGTTCGGGAGAGTTTTAAGAACCCCAGCACGATGGCTCAGCCCAAGATGTTGGGGTTCGTTCCTCGCGCCAGCTTACGGACCTGCAGTGAGTAGGCGTCCCAATTCAACCCTGGAGCTCAATTCATGTACAAATATCTGATATCCATGCTTACCGTGCTGCTGCTGGCACTGCCCGTTTCCTTCGCTCGGGCGGATGACTACGACGCCACGATCAGCATCTTCAAGAGCGCTGGAGCGAGTAGTGGGTTCTTTAACAGTGCTTACGGTTACGCGGTGTTCCCGACGATCGGCAAAGGGGGCTTCGTGGTGGGCGGTGCCTATGGCGAGGGTCGCGTCTACCAGCGAGGAAAGTACGTGGGGGATACCTCTGTGGTCCAGGTCACCGCAGGCTGGCAGCTCGGCGGTCAGGCTTACAGCCAGATCATCTTCTTCGAGGACCAGCGTGCCTTCAACGAGTTTACGGGCGGCAACTTTGAATTTGGCGCGGAGGCCAGCGCGGTTGCTATTACTGCTGGGGCCAGCGCGTCGGCCAGCACGACCGGCTCGTCTGCCGGCGCGAGCGGGACCAACAAGAGCGCCACGACGGTGGGGGCCTACTACAAGGGAACGGCGACGTTCACCGTCGCCAAGGGCGGGCTGATGTATGCGGCAACCCTCGGCGGCCAGAAGTTCAGCTACACACCGCGCCGGTAGCGGTCGAGACAATGGAAGGGTGCCGTGCGGCACCCTGTGCTCAAGGCGTTTCGCGGCCCTGGACAGAAACCGCCTGCCATCCGGCTTCAGCTGAGGTTCGCCACCTTCCGTGGTTCCTGGATTCCGGCAGTCCCTGCCAGAACGACGCCGTGAATCGGTACCTGCTCGTCATTTCGTGAGGTAGCGCCAGGACCGAGATGGCGCCACCCCTTGTTCCGGGCCAAGGGCGGCCCCAACGGCGCCAACCCCACGGGGGTCATCCGCCGACCCAGGGCGGCTAGTCGCTGGTGCCCGTCGGTTTCACCTCCACCAACCCGGTGGCGGTCCAGGCCCGCCGCTGCGGCCGGTACATATCCTGGACCGAAGCCGCCGGGTGCGTGAAGGTCCCCGGCGAGACGGCGCGCAACCGGTAGGCGAGCTGGAACTGGGCCCTGTCGTCGGGCCTGCGGTCCAGGGCCGCGATGAACCGGTCGGACCGGAACTCCGTGTGCGCGGCGGCCTCCTCCAAGCCGAGCCAGGGGATCGCGTTCAGGTCCCCCGCCTTGAGCAGATTCGGGTTGTCGATCTCGAATCCGGCCGGCAGCGGATCGTCCAGGATGAGGCGGGCCTGGCGGGGACCGTCGCCGGTGACCGTCAGGACGGCAACCAGGCGAGCCCCCTGGGCGATGCCATTGGGCTCCACGCGACGCCCTTCGAGATCATAGTAGGCGCGCTCGATGCGGTAGCCGCTGCCGCCGGCCGGGGGTGGGATGAGCGGGACCCCGGTCACGGTGACCAGCGCCTCCTCCGGTCTGGTACCGCGATTGACGATGACCAGCGGCCGTGCCAGGAGATTGGCCCCGTCCAGGCGCCGGTAGAGGGGGCCAGACAGGGGCTGGCCGTCGATCTCAAGCTCCGGCCGGGCCGCCCCCTGCATGAGGGCCTGGGCGGCGAGCAGCACCCAGGCGTCGTCCTGGGTGCTGGTGTAAGAGGACGCCTCTCGCCGGGCCTCGACCCGCTGGGCCAGAGAGGTCAGGTCCAGGGCGCTGGTGCCGGCCTCGGCGGCCAGAGCCAGCAGGGCCGCGGCGTCGCGCAGCGCCGATCCGTAGTCCAGGCGCCAGGTATCGCCGTCGTCCGTGCCGCTATCGAGGTCGGCCAGGGCGGCGCGGAAGACCGAGTCCGCCCTCGGCCGATCACCGTAGAGGGCGAGCCCGGCGGCGATCTGGGCCTTGGCGAGCGGAGTGGCGAAGGCGCTGAGCTTGGTCTCGGCGTAGTAGCGCAGGTCCCCGATGGCTGCGCGCCCGTAGCGGGCAAGAACGTACAGGGCATAGGCGACGTCTTGGCCGCCATCGGTGAAGTCCCCCGCATAGCCCAGGCGGTTGCGCAGATTGTCCACCGCATTGTCGAACCCAACCGGCGGCACGCTGTAGCCGCGCTCGCGCGCGCGGGTGAGGAAGTCGGTGACATAGGCGTCGAGCCAGGCGTCGTCACCCATGGCCCCCCAGGCTCCGAAGCCTCCGGAGCTGGACTGGTTGGCGAGGACCTCGCCGATGGCAGTGCGCACCCGCTCCTTGGCATTTGCATCTTCGGGCAGCCCGGCGGCCAGGGCGACCTCATCCAGGTACAGCAGGGGCAGGGCACGGCTCACGAGCTGCTCGCTGCAGCCGTAGGGGTAGCGGTCCAAGGCCATGAGGATGCCGGGGATGTCGAGCCGCCCGATCCCGCCGACCGACACCAGTGCCGAGTCGGTCCCGGGGACCAGCTCCGCCAGGGCGTCTGCGCGCAGGGTGACTTCATTGCCCGGGGGCAGGGGGACGACCCTGGTCCGGGCCACTGCCGGGGCGTTGATGCGCACCCCGAGGGTGAGGGTCTTGACCAGATCCCGCCCGTCGGGCGTGCGCAGCCGGATGGTGAGAGTCTCGTCGCCCACGGTCTGTGCGGCCAGGGGGATCTGGAGCCGTGCCTGACCGCCCTGGGCCAGCTTCACCGTGCGTGTCGCGTCCGCGCCGGGGATGGTGACGTGTCCAGCGGATGTTTCCAGGCTCAGGGCCAGGTCGCCCGCCGGACCTTCGGCGTGGGTCAGCTCGATCTGCACCCGGGACCTGTCCCCGGGGGCCAGGAAGCGGGGCAGGGAGGTGGCGACGACCACCGGATCGCGGATCAGGACGTCCTTCACGGCGTGACCGACCCCGCCGTTGGACCAGGCCATGGCCATGACCCGCACGGTGCCGTTGAAGTCCGGGACGTCGAAGCGGAGCTGGGCCCGGCCTTGGGCATCCACCCTGACCACGCCGGAGAAGAAGGCGACCAGCTCCTCGGTGGGTGGCGGCCCCTGCAGGCCCATCATGCCGCCATCGCCGCCGGAGCGAACCACCCCAGGGACGCCCTGCATGCGGTCGATGAGCTGGCCGTAGAGGTCGCGCAGATCCATCCCCAGGCGCCGCTGGCCGAAGTACCAGCCGTCCGGGTCGGGTGGCTCGTAGCGGGTCAGGTTGAGGATCCCCTGGTCCACCGCGGCGACGGTGACGTAAGCCTCCTCCCCGGCCGGGAGCCCTGGCAGGGCCAGGCCGATCTCCAGGGGTGCCCGGGGGCTCGCCTTCTCGGTCACCTCCAGGGTCGGGGTCAGACGGCGCTCTCCTGGGTCCACAGCGGCCCAGGCCAGGCCCAGGGCGCGGGCGGGCATGCGCTTGGCGGCCAGGTCCATGGGGCGGTACAGCACGGCGGTGACATAGGCCCCGGGGCCCCAATCCGCAGTCACCGGCAGCTCCACCGTGGCGCCGCCAGCGGGGACCTCGACCTGGGTCATGGCGATCAGGCGGTCGTCCAGGACCATCACCAGGGCCGTCCCCGGGAAGCGCGGCTCGATGCGGGCACGGGCCTTCTCGCCGACCCGATAGCTCGCCTTGTCCAGCGACACCTTAAGCAGGTCCGGGGTGTCCGCGGCCCCGGGGGCGACGTACCAGCCGGCCTCGAAGGCGAGACCTGCGGGCAGGATGGCACCGCCCGGGGCGGTCAGCTCCAGGCGGTAGCCGCCCCAGTCCACCTTGGCCTCGATGTGCCCCGGGGCATCGTGAGTCAGGTCCAGGGTCCCGTCGGCGACCCGCTGTGTCTTGGTGACGGGCTCGTAGTCCCACTGCCCATCCCGCTGGTACCACTGGAAGCTGGTCTCGACCCTGGCGAGCGTCCAGCGCAGGCCCCGCAGGGGCGCACGGCGCCCGTCCGGGCCTAGGGCAATGACCTCGAAGCCGGCTGTGCCGCCCTGGTCCACGGAACCCTCGAACAGGGGCTTGACCCCGATGCGCCCCTGGCTTGAAGCCACCGGAAGCTTGAGGCTGCGCTCCACGGGCCGGCCGCTGCCGTCCAGGACGCGGAGGTCAATCTCCGCCTCCAGGGGGCGGCTGGT
>JBFZCW010000256.1:0-3103 GCA_041307765.1 Chromatiaceae bacterium | reverse complement strand
AAGGGTCCCAGGAGGCTGTATGCCGTCTCAAGGTCCGCTTGGCAGACCAACGGCGACAAGGGTTCAGGCGCCTAGCACCGGCGCATTGGCCATCACCGACGATCCCGGGCACCAGCGCCGTCATGCCCGGCACACAGGCGCCAGATCCGGTCCTGAGCCCGCCAGGCAGTCCCGCGGCAGGCCGTTCGCGGACCGCGAACCAACTCCCCCGGGCCTTCGGCCCGCACATCGAGATGCCACGCTCATGCCCGCTCCCACCCAGCACCTCAAACTGACCCCGATCCTGGCCCTGTTGTTTCTCGCCGGCTGTGCCGGCCAGGCACCGCGAGACGACCTCGACGCTGGCCTCGCTGGGCGGTACAACCCTGACGGGGTCTCCGCCCGGGCCTACGGTTATGTCCGCCCGGCACCGGACGTGCAGATTCGGGTCCGAGGCAGTACCGGTCGCGGCTCCGACCCGCAACCGGCGGATCCACTGGGACCCATTGGGTCAACCGGTGGCTCCGGTGACCTTTGGGATCGGGTCCGCGCCCGTATGGCCCTCAAGACCCCGCAGAACCCAAGGGTCGAGTCCAGGGTGCGCGCCCTCCAGGGGCAGCCGGATTATCTCACACGCCTTTCGCGCCGTGCGCAACCCTATCTCCACATGATCGTCCGGGAGATTGAGCGGCGCGGCATGCCCATGGAGCTGGCGCTCCTGCCGGAGATCGAGAGCAGCTACAACCCGCGCGCCCTCTCCCCCAAGAGCGCCTCTGGGATGTGGCAGTTCATCCCCGAGACCGGCACCCGAATGGGGTTGGCGCAAAACAACTGGTACGACGGGCGCAACGACATCGTCGCCTCAACCCGCGCCGCCCTGACCTACCTGCAGGGCCTGCACGATGACCTTGGTGGCGATTGGGCCCTGGCCATCGCCGCCTACAACTGCGGCCCCGAGCGGGTACGCTCGGCCCAGCAGGCCAACCGCAGCCAGGGCAAACCAACCGATTTTTGGTCCCTGGACCTGCCGGCGGAGACGGAGAACTATGTCCCGCAACTCCTCGCGGTCGCCCAGGTGGTGGCCGCCCCGGCACGTTACGGCCTGGCCATGCCCAGCGTACCCGACCGGCCTCAGCTCGAACTGGTCCATGCGGTCAGCCAGGTCGACCTCGACCAGGCGGCCCACCTGGCCGATATCAGCCCGGCCGCCCTTAGCCAGCTCAATCCAGGCCTGAAGCAGGGCAAGACCCAGCCCAGCGGCCCGCACACCCTGCTGGTCCCCGCCGGGTCCGGACACCGGCTGCGGCTGCGCCTGGCCGGGGCCAGCACAGCCCCGGTGGCGCGCCCGGCGGTGGCGGTGACCGTCGGCGACGGTTATCGGGTCCGCAAGGGAGAGAGCCTGGCGACCATCGCCCGGCGCCTCGGGGTCAGCACCGAGGAACTGCGCGCTGCCAATGGGCTCAAGTCCAACAAGGTGGCGGCCGGTACCCGGCTGCTGGTCCCGACGGCGGACCGGGCCGGAGCCGGCAGCGCCACTGCGGCCGATGGCGTGGTCTATATCGTCAGGGGCGGCGACACCCTGAGCAGTGTCGCCCGCGACCACAGCGTGACCCGCGACGACTTGGCCTCCTGGAACGGCATCGGGCGCAACGACCCCCTCCTCCCGGGGCAGAAGCTGCGCATCGTCGCCAGTGAGAGGGCCCAGCCCCGCCGGGGGCGCTCGACCTCCTGACACTGAGACGCCCGGCGAGTCCGCCGGGCGTCGACCCGGACGCCCAGTCTCTGTCCGGGCTCTGACCGCCCCCTGTTTGGCTTGACCGGGACCCGACCAGCCCCAACCTCCGTCGGACCCTGGACAGCCAAACCCCCGGAGGCACCGCACCCCATGGAGCTGACCACCCCCCTGTACGACGAAGCGGCCGGCCCTCGGGCGAGCGGCCGCGACACCGAGCGCCAACCCCTGGAGCGCACCAGCCCCCAGGCCATGGCGGCCCTGCGCCTCGACCTGCACTGGGCCTCCGAGGCAGCTCGCCACACGGACAGCCTGTTCGCGGGCAAGCTCAACCTGTGGCGGGACATCTTCCCGCCTGAGCTGGAGCAGCAGATCATGGGCCAGCCGGTGGGGCACCGGGCCTCCCACGGCTTCGCCCCCGGCGAGCTGCTCCCCGGCCCCCAGGAGAAGCAACTCCGGCGCCTGCGCAACGCGCAGTTCGACCGCCGCTTCACCGGGCGAGGCGCCATCCAGCCCAGGGGCGGGCGCTTCTACCCTAGAGGCATGCTGGAGGGGGTTGAGGGCGTCTTTCGCGCGGACCGGCAGCCCTTCCGCATCGCGGAGGTGACAGGCGAGTCCCTGCTGGCGGATCTCAACCATCCACTCTCCGGCCGGCCGCTACGGCTCGACTGCACCATCGAGGAGATCTGGGCCCAGGGCGACGAACGGGGCGGGCGCTGCAACGAGGTCGCCGATCTCGTGACCGCCGGCGGCCCGGGCATGCAGGCCCGCTGGCGCGGCCTCCCGACCGACTTCTGGTCCGACGGCGCCTTCCACCGCCAGGACCCGCGCCCGGACGGCGACTTTTATGCCGGGCCGAGGCTGGTGGACCACATGGACCGCACCGCGATTGCGGAGGTCTCCGCCCTCTACGGCCGCCTGATCCCCGCCGGCGCCCGCATCCTGGACCTCATGGCGAGCTGGCACTCCCACCTCCCACCCGTACTGGGACCCGCAACGGTCGCCGGCCTCGGCATGAACCGCGACGAGCTCGACGCCAACCCTGTGCTCGCCGAGCGCGTGGTCCAGGACCTGAATCAGGTCCCCGCCCTGCCCTTCCCGGACGCCGCCTTCGACGCCGTAGTCTGCACCGTGTCCGTGGAGTACCTGACCCAACCCTTCGCCGTCTGCCGCGAGGTCGCACGCGTCCTAGTCCCGGGCGGGCGCTTCATCGTCACCTTCTCGAACCGCTGGTTCCCCACCAAGGTCATCCGGCTCTGGGAGAGCATCCATGAGTTCGAGCGCCCGGGCCTGGTGATCGAGTACTTCCTGGAATCCGGGCTGTTCGCCAACCTGGAGACCTGGTCTCTACGGGGAGTGCCACGCCCGGCAGACGACAAGTACGCCGACCGC
>JBFZCW010000255.1:0-12603 GCA_041307765.1 Chromatiaceae bacterium | reverse complement strand
CAGGCGGTCGGTGTAATAGGGCTCGCCGGTCTCCCGGCTCTTGATGGTGGTGCGGCGGATGAACACGCCCCTACCGTAGACCCTCGGCCCGGGCCACTCAAGGGATACATGACATATTATGGCACTACACTAAGCCCGAAACCGCCAAGCCATTGACCCGACGAGCGACGACACGCCTCGCACCGGGGAAATCCCGCGATTCCGGGCTCTCCAGACCGCGAAAATGACAAAGATGGGGTAACGTTGCACATGGACCGGAAACGAGGTAGGCGGTGACGCAATCGTGACGCGCTGGCGGCACGACGAGTCACAATCGGGTACCTGGGGTCACGTTGGCGCGGGGCCGGATGCACTAACGTGTGGATTTGATAGACGTGCTAGAGGGGGATGCGGTTTCACGCAGCAGGGGTCGGTGGTTCGATCCCGCCTGCGCCCACCAATACAACAATGAGAGAATGCGATCGCTTGGCGGCATAAGCTGCGCCGATGCGCCTTACTCGCTGAACAGGATCCAACCCGCAAATGGGCCGGGTCAAGCCAGCATGGCCCTCTGGATGCGGGCCACCAGATCGCGGATATCAGGGTCCGCAGGGACGGCATGGCCCATGAACCAGTCGTAGAGGATCTGGTCCTGATAGGCCAGCAGGCGGTTGAAGGCGACCCGCTGCGCTGGGTCCAGGTCGGGGAAGCCGGTATGCAGGAAGCGGTTGAGCAGCAGGTCCAACTCCAGCATGCCGCGCCGGCACTGCCAGCGCAGGCGCAGGACCTCGGTGTCCTCGCCTGCCTCCCCGAAACCGGGGTCGCTCACAGCCCTTTGGCCAGCATCAACTCCTTGATGTGGCCAATGGCGCGGGTGGGATTGAGGCCCTTGGGGCAGACCTCGACGCAATTCATGATGGTGTGGCAGCGGAACAGCTTGTAGGGCCCCTCCAGGGCGTCCAGGCGCTCGTCGGTGGCTTGGTCGCGACTATCCGCCAGGAACCGCCATGCTTGCAGCAGCGCCGCCGGTCCGTGGAACTTCTCCGGGTTCCACCAAAAGGAAGGACAGGAAGTGGAGCAGCAGCCGCACAGGATGCACTCATAGAGCCCGTCGAGCTTGTCCCGGTCCTCCGGGGATTGCAGGATCTCCGCCTCCGGCAGCGGGTCCTTGCGCACCAGGTAGGGCTGCACGCTGCGGTATTGCTCGTAGAACTGGCTCATGTCCACGACCAGGTCGCGGATCACGGGGCGACCCGGGAAGGGCCGCACCTCCACCGGCTCCTTGAGGTCGGCCACCAGGTTGATGCAGGCCAAGCGGTTCTTGCCGTTGACGTTCATGCCGTCGGAGCCGCACACCCCCTCGCCGCAGGAATGGCGGAAGGCGAAACTCTCGTCCTGGCGTTTGATCTCCAAGAGCGCTTCCCGGAGCATCATGCCCGGCAGGGCGCGGATCTCGTAGTCCACCATGTGGGGCTTGTGGTCGGTGTCCGGGTTGTAGCGGTAGACGCGGAATTTCATGCGCTGGGCCTCGTGTCGCCTGCTCAATACACACGCTCTTTTGGGGGGAAGCTGTCCACCGTGAGCGGCTTGGTGCGCACGGGCTTGAAGTCCATGCGGTCGCCCTCGCGCTGGTAGAGGCTGTGCTTCATCCAGTCCGAGTCGTTGCGCTTGGGGAAGTCGATGCGCGAGTGCGCCCCGCGGCTCTCCTCCCGGTAGAGGGCCGAGCACAGGGTGGCCATGCCCACGTCCATGAGATTGTCGAGCTCCAGGGCCTCGATGCGGGCCGTGTTGAAGGTCCGACTATGGTCTTTGAGCCGCACCCCTTCGATGCGTTCGCGCACAGCCTTGAGCTTCTCCACCCCCTCGGCCATGACTTCGCGGGTGCGAAAGACCGAGCAGTGGTCCTCCATGAGTTTGCGCAGCTCTGTCTTGACGGCGGCGACGCTCTCCCCATCGCCTTTGCGGTCCCAGCGGGCCAAACGTTCCGCCGCCTTGTCAACCGCGGCCGGGGGCAGCGACCTGTGGTTGGGGTTCTCCTTGAGATACTGCAGGATGTCCGTCCCGGCGGCGCGCCCGAAGACCAGGATGTCCAGCAGGGAATTGCCCCCGAGCCGATTGGCCCCGTGCACCGAGACGCAGGCACACTCTCCCGCAGCATAGAGTCCGGGGACGACCTCCTCGGGTCCATGGCGGGCCGGGGAGACCACGCGCCCGAAGCGGTCCGTCGGGATGCCACCCATGGCGTAGTGGGCGGTGGGGAAGACGGGAATGGGCTCCTCGGCGGGGTCGATGGCAAGGAAGGTGCGACAGATATCGCTGATGCCGGGCAGGCGCCGCCCCACAACGTCCTTGCCCAGGTGGTCGAGCTTGAGCAGGACGTGATCGGAATGCTCGCCGCAGCCGCGCCCCTCGCGAACCTCGGTGGCGATGGCCCGGCTCACGACGTCCCGGCTGGCCAGGTCCAACGCCCGCGGGGCATAGCGTTCCATGAAGCGCTCCCCGCGGACATTGATCAGATAGCCGCCCTCGCCGCGGGCCCCCTCGGTAATGAGCATCCCCTTCCCAGCCACCCCGGTGGGGTGGAACTGATAGAACTCCATGTCCTGCAAGGGCACGCCCGCGCGCAGAGCCATGGCCATGCCGTCGCCGGTGTTGATGTAGGCATTGGTGGTGGTGCGGAAGACCTGGCCGTAGCCGCCGGTCGCGATGAGGGTGGTCTTGGACTCGATGATCAGCGGCTCGCCGGTCTCGATCTCCAGGACCAGGGCGCCAAGGACGTACCCCTCGTCATCCCGCAGGAGATCAATGGCGAAGTATTCGTCGAAGAAGTGGGTGCGAGCGCGTAGGTTCTGCTGGTATAGGGCATGCAGGATGGCGTGCCCGGTGCGGTCCGCAGCCGCGCAGGTGCGCACCGCCTGGTCGCCCCCGAAGTTCTGGCTCTGACCTCCGAAGGCGCGCTGGTAGATTTTGCCGGTATCCAGGCGGGAAAAGGGCACCCCGGCGTGCTCCAGCTCGTAGACGGTGGCGATGGCCTCGCGGCACATGTACTCGATGGCGTCCTGGTCCCCCAGGTAGTCCGACCCCTTGACGGTGTCGAACATGTGCCAGTGCCAGTTGTCCGGCAGGACATTGGCCAGGGCCGCATTGACGCCCCCCTGGGCAGCGACCGTGTGGGAACGGGTCGGGAAGACCTTGGAGACCACGGCAACCCGCAGGTCTGCCCCCGCGAGGCGGCGGGCGGCATTGAGCCCTGCCCCACCGGCGCCGATGATCAAGGAGTCGAAGTGTCGTCTTGGGATGGTCATGCCTTGGCTACCTCAACCCCGCGCTATAGATGGCCTGCAGGGCCCAGAGGCCGGAGGCGAGGAAGACCAGGGCGAACGCCGCCATGGCCCCAACCCGAGCGGCGAGCGGCTTGACGTAGTCCATGAGGACGTCGCGGATGCCGACCCAGGCATGGGCCAACAGCAGCGGGATGCAGACCAGGATGCCGAGAGAGACCCAGGGCCGGGCGACCCAGGCGACCCAAGCGGCGTGATCCGTCGGCGGGCTCAGGATCAGGTGCAACACGACGTAGGTCAGGAAGACTACGAGGTAGACGGCGGTCAGGCGCTGGACCAGCCAGGCCTTAAGACCCGAGGCGTTCCGACTCATAGCATCACCCCCAGCACCAGGACCGCGACGGCGGCGCCGATCACGACCAGGGCGCTGCGCCGCGCCGCCTCGCGCTCCAGGCCCAGGCCAAGGTCCAGGGCGAGATAGCGGACGCCCGCGAAGAGGTGATGGAGCAGGGACCAGGCCAGGACCAGCAGGAGCACGCGCACGGGCCAGGAGGCGAGGGTCGCCGATGCCGCCGCGAAGCCCGCTGGGCTTTCCAGGGACTGGTGGAAGAGATGAGCAAACAAGGGGATGGACAGGACCATGAGCACCCCACTCACGCGGTGCAGGATGGAGGCCAAGCCCATGGCGGGCAGCTTGATTCGCCACAGATCCAGGAAGACGGGACGTTTGGGTTTCATGCTCCTTGCCCAGGATTAACTCTCTATTGTGCGGCGCAGCAGAGTATAGAGGCTTTCTGCAGGCCATCAACTGCGGCAATCGCAGGGCATCTGCGGCGGGCGGCTGTGCCTCCCGACCAGCGCCGCGCGTCCCACGACGCCGGAGTCTACTTGCAAAGACCGCATCTTAGAGATGCTTGGCCAATCCCTGAGAGGCCCCGGCTGGACCGCACCGCCGCCGCCCAGCCTGGGTCTTGATCCCTTTGAAACCTGTCAATCCAATCCATTGCCAATAGGGTGCTCCCTGGTCGGGAGTCGCTCAACCGTATCGTCCAGGGCGCTCCGCAAGATCCGGAACAGCTTGCGCGCCCCGTCCGGGCGGCCGGCCTCCTGGTCCCGCTGGGCGGAACGGACCAACTGGCGCAGGGCCTGGCGATCGGCCCCGGGGCACAGGTCCAGAAAGTCGCCCAGGGCCGCGTCACCCTCCGCGAGGAGGCGGTCGCGCCAGCGCTCCACCCGGTGGTGGCGAGCCGCGGCGACCTGATCCATGGCCTGACGCGACGCGACCAAGGCCTCGATGGCGCCCAGGTCCTCGCGCTCAAGCAGGTTGGCGACCCGCTTGACGTGGCGCGGCATCGCCCGGCGGTCCTTGATGCGGGCGGTCTCTGCAACAGCCGCCAGCGTCGCAGCGCCGAGGCTCAGGGTCGCCAGCTCCGACGGCGACAGGGCAAGCAGGCGCCGCGCCGCCTCCTGAACCGCGTGGGATTCGCGCTTGCGCTGGCTGCGACTGGGCGGGCGCCCGGCCTCCTCCCCCGCCAGGTCCGGGGTCTGGTCGAAGTCCACGTCATTCAGGTCCGAGTGTGGGATTCCTTGAGTGCCTCTCGCCATGTTTGCAGTCCAATCCTGCGAAATCCTGTTGATCTGATCTGTTCATTGCCGACTGGCAGGGTGCCCTATGTGGCACTACAAGGCGGCCTTGACGTACTCCAGCAGCAACTGCGGGGCACGCGACCCGCGGTAGTCGTTCACGTCCAGGCGATAGGCAAGGTGGACCTGGCCCTGAGCCTCGCCCATGGCATCACCCAGGCCGAAGCCGATGGCCTCGATGCTCTCCGCCACCCCGGCCAGGGCGGGCCGCACGCGCAGGCGCAGATGCCCCTCCCCCACCAGCCGCCCGTCGAGCACCTCGAAGACGCCATCGAAAAGGGGCTCGGGGAAGCCCTTGCCCCAGGGGCCGGCGGTACGCAGCGCCTCCGCCGTCTCCAGATTGAGGCAGGCCGGCGCCAGCTCCCCGTCGGACATCAGCTCGCGCACCGGTGGCCGGTCGCCCAGCTCGGCGTGGGCCGCGGCCGCAAAGGCGGCCGCGAAGTCGTCTAGGTGAGCGACGGGCAGGGTCAACCCGACGGCCATGGCATGACCGCCGAAGCGCTCGATGAGCCCTGGGTGGGCCTTGTCCACGGCGTCGATCAGATCCCGAATGTTGGCGGCCTCCACTGAGCGGCCGGAGCCGCGCAGGCGCCCGTCGCCTGCATCGCCGAAGGCAATGGTCGGCCGCTGATACCGCTCGCGGATGCGCGCGGCGACGATCCCCGCCACACCCTGGTGCCAGCCCTCGCCGAACAGGCAAAGGCCTGCTGGGAGTCCCGCCCGATCGAGGCGCAGGGCCTCGACCATGGCCTCCGCCTCCTCGCGCATCCCGCCCTCGATACCGCGGCGCTCGCGGTTGAGCCCGTCGAGCTGGCGCGCCAAGTCCATTGCCAGGTCCGGGTTGTCGGTGAGCAGGCACTCGACCCCCAGCGACATCTCCGTGAGGCGCCCGGCGGCGTTGAGCCTTGGGCCGGCGGCGAAGCCCAGGTCCCGGGCCGTGGCGCGGTCCGGGTCCCGTCCGGCCACCGAAATCAGGGCCCGCACCCCGGGGCAGCAGCGCCCGGCACGGATGCGTTGGAGCCCCTGCTCCACCAGGATGCGGTTGTTCTCGTCCAGGCTGACCACGTCGGCCACGGTCCCCAGGGCGACCAGGTCGAGGAAGGCGGCCAGATTGGGCTCCCGGCGCCCAGCCGCAAACCAGCCCAGTCCCCGCAGCCGGGCCCGCAGGGCAGCGAGCAGATAGAACATGACCCCGACCCCGGCCAGGTGCTTGCTCGGAAAGGCGCAACCGGGCTGGTTGGGATTGATGATGGCCGCGGCGAGGGGCAGCTCGGCCCCGGCGAGGTGGTGATCGGTGACCACGACCGGGATCCCGGCCTGCGCCGCCCGGGCCACCCCCGCGACGCTGGCGATGCCGTTGTCCACCGTGAGGATCAGGTCCGGGCCCAGGGGAAGTGCCGCCTCCACCACCGCCGGGCTCAGGCCGTAACCAAAGGCAAAACGGCTCGGGATGATGGAGGAGATCCGAGCCGCCCCGAGGGCCCGCAGCCCGCGCACGGCGAGCGCGCTGCCCGTCGCGCCGTCGGCGTCGTAGTCCCCGACCACCAGGATATGCCCCCCGGCCTGGACCTGTCGGGCCAGTAGATCTGAGGCCAGGTCGATCCCCTTGAGCGTCGCCACGGGGTGCATGGCGGTCAGGGCCAGTGCAGAACCGACGGTGGCCCCGCGGGCGCGGTAGAGGTGACCGAGCAAGTCTGCAGGGTGGGCCGGAAGCGGCGCACCGGCGCCTCCCTCAGGGCGGCGATAGAGCCGGACGTCGGGGCGCTTGGATCCGGCCTGGGTGGCCGCCTGAATGGTTGCCGCTTGCATGGGGTCGGAAGGCTAACACGGTCGGGAACCCCGGTCATGCGGCCCTGGGCCAGGCCCGGGCGTACCCCGTCGCCCACCACGGCCACGGACCCGGGTGATCAGCCGGTATAGAATGGGGCCCATGGCCGCCCGACACGCAACCGCCGAGGTACCGCCCTTGCGTCGCACCCGCCCGTCCGCCCGCACCCACCCCCTGTGGCGCCTGGTGCTGACCCTTGCCCTGGTCGTCGTGCCACTGGCGACCAGGGCCGGGAACCTAACGGCCCGCGTCTCTGGGCCTGCTCCGGACGGGACCCTGGAACTGACGCTAGAGGCCGGCCGAGCCCCCCTCGCGGAGCCGGACCTGTCCGCCCTGCGTCCGGACTTCGAACTCCTGACCACGCGCAACCAGCACCAATCCTTCATGGTGAACGGCCGGCGCACCGACACCTTTAGCCTGATTCTGACCCTGCGGCCCCGCCGCGAAGGCATCGCGGAGATCCCGCCGATCGAATACGGCGACGAGACCACCCCGGCCCTGCCGTTGGATACCTCAGCGGCCGCCGCCGCAGTCCCTCCGCAGGTGCCGGCACTTGCCCCGTTGCAGGTCGACACGCCGCTCCCCCATGGTAAGCCGGCCGGCAGCGCCCCGGACCTGGTGCTTGAGACCGAGATCGCGCCCCAGCCGGTGAGAGTCCAGCAGCAGGCGATCCTGACGGCACGGGTGCTGGCCCCGCAGAGCGTCGCCGGGACCATCGCCCGCCCGCGGCTCTACGATCCCAAGGTTTCGGGGGCGAGTCTGATCCCCCTGGGCGAGGACGAGTACCAGGCAAGCCGGGAGGGCGAGCCCCATGAGGTCTATGAGCGCCGCTACGCCCTCTTCCCCACCCAGACCGGGACCCTGACCATCGAGCCCCTGGTGGCCGACGCCTGGGTTGGAGGCCCCGGGGTTCAGGCCCCGGCCCAGCAGCGCGCCACCTCGCCCAACCTGACCCTGGAGGTTGAGGCCGCCGCCATCGGCCCGAAGGGGAAGGCCTGGCTGCCGGCCCGCGCGGTCAAGCTGTCGGAGGAGCACCCCGGGCTCGCCCGGGTCCGTGCGGGGGAGACCTGGCAGCGGATCATCGCCCTGCGCGTCGAAGGGCAGCCTGCGACTGCCCTGCCCCAGTTGACGGCCCCGGCACCTTTCCATCTCGTCACCCGCAGCGGCCGCCCTATCCTGTGGGACGAGCGCCTGCCGGACGGCCTGGTCGGCACCCGGCGCGAGGTCATTCTGATCAGCGGCAGCGAACCCGGCCTCTATCGCCTCCCCGAGATACGCCTCGACTGGTGGAACACCGCCACTGGGGGCTGGGAGACGGCGGTCCTGCCGGCCAGGGACCTGGAGGTCGTAGCCGCCACCGCAGCCATCCCGTCTCCGGCCGAGCCCACTCAGCCGGCACCCCAACACCAGGATGCCGCTGACGAGGGGCAGGCCGCAGCCGGGCCGCAAGGCACCGGCAGCCCCTGGATCTGGGCCCTGATCGCGCTTGGACTGGGCTGGATGGGCCTTCACGCCCTGCGCCGCCATGGAGCCCCCGCCCCGCCGCCGGGCCCGGCCACCGCGCCCGCCAGGACCACCGAGCCCGAGCCCCGACCGGACCCGCTGGCGGAGGCCATGGTGGCCGTCCACGAAGGCTATCGCGCCAGGAACGCAGACGCCGCGCGCCACGCCCTGCTCGCTTGGGCCCGCCTGGCCTGGCCCCACAACCCCCCGGGCAACCTCACCCAGCTGGCGCTGCGCTCCCCGGAGCCCGCCCGCGGCCGCATCATCCTTTTGGACAAGACCTTCTTCAGCCCCGACCCGCTAGACTGGAGTAAAGAGCCCCTTTGGGAGGACCTGCCGCCCATCGCCGCCGCGGCCGCACTGGAGCCCCCGCCGCCGCCCCCGAAGCGCCGCCTCGGCACCCCCAGGCCTCGGCAAGACTGAGCGCCGGCCCCGGGGCCCATCCGCCAATGCCGACATGAGCGAGATCAAGACCCTGACCAAGCTCTTTGACACCCATCTCTTCGGCGATCGGAAGGCGTCGGTCCCTGCGCCGTTCCCCGGGCTGCCCCGCAGGGAGAGCCCCGCATGAACCGGGTCACTGCGCTTGCGGCAGCCCTACTGTCGGTCCTCTTGCTGGGCGCCGCGGCCGCCGTCGCTATCCTGACCTGGATTTCCGTGGACCTGGACCTGACCCCTTACAAGGGCCGCGTCGTCAATGCGCTGAATGCCCGCACCGGGCTGCGAGTGGAGGTAGCCGGGGCCCTGGCCCTGCGCCTGGGACCCGAGCTGGGCTTAAGGGCCGATGGCCTGACCCTGACCGGCCCGAGCACGGGGGCCGCCCCCCTGCTGCGGGCCCAGGCCGCCACCCTGACAGCCGCGACCCTGCCCCTGCTGCGCGGCCGCCTAGAGATCGGGGACGTGGAGCTGAGCGGGACGCAGCTCGACCTGACCCGCGACAGGGCCGGACGCCTCAACTGGGACATGTCCGCCGCCGTCGCCGGTGCCCCCGCGACTGTCCTGGATGGCCTGCGGCTCCGGGTGCGCAGCTCCCGGGTCACCTACAAGGATCAAGGCAGCGGGCAGGTCCTGCGTATGGGCGTCCGCGCCCTGGAGGCCCGCCGCACCGGGGAGACCCTGAGGCTCGCCCTCGACGGCGACATCGACGGCGAGCCGGTGCGCCTCACCGCGGACACAGCCCCGTTAGAGCGCATCCTGGCCGGGGACGCGCCGATACCCCTGGACCTCCGTGGCCAGTTCCTCGGCCTCGACCTAAGCGCCGACGGCGCCCTGGCCCCTCCCGGCACCGGCACCCCAACCAGGGCAACCCTGACCCTCAAGGCGAAGACCCTCAAGGGCTTGGCCCACTGGCTGGGCCGGGACCTGACGACCCTGGGCCCAGTGGACGCCCGGTTCGTTCTCGACGGCGGCGGCGGTCGTTACACGCTGGCCCCCCTGGCCGTGGGTATCGGCCCGACCCGGGCGGATGGGCAGGTCAGCATGGACCTCACGGGCAGGCGCCCGAAGGTGGACCTCGACCTGACCCTCGCCGAGTTGGACTTGCGCCCCTTCCTTGCTGAATGGCGGCCGGAATCGGACCCAGCCCAGGGCCGCGTCTTTAGCGAGGCGCCCCTGGCGCTGGACTGGATGGGGGCGTTGGACCTCGACGCCCGAGTCCAGGTCAGAAACCTGACCAGCGACCCCCTGGCCATTACGGATCTCGATGTCAGGGCAACCCTGGCCGACAGGCACCTTAGGCTAGCCGCCACTGGCAAGGTCCAGGAGCGGCGCAACCTGACCCTGGACCTGGGCCTGGATACACGAGGCGCAAGCCCGAGCCTGGACCTGGACCTCCGGGGCGACAAGCTCATGATCGCGCCCCTGCTGGCGGGGACCGCGGCCGAAGGGCAGGTCCTGGGGGACCTGGACGCCCGGGCCAGGCTCAGGGCCAGCGGGCCAACGGCCGCGGCGATGGCCGCCTCCCTGGGCGGAGACGTGTTGCTGCTGGTCGAGGGGGTCGAGGCCCCGGTGCAGCGCCTCGACGGTTTGGGTGGAGGGGCCAGGGTCATCCTGGGCCAGATCCTCACTCCGAAGTCCAGTACGGCCCGGATCGAGTGCGGCCTGGTCGTCCTGACCTTCAAGGCCGGCCGCACCGAGATCAAAGGCGTAATCGACACACCGAACTCCATCGTCGCCGGCGAGGGCAGGCTCGACCTGGCCAAGGAGTCCATCGAGCTGCGTCTGGTACCCCGGCCCAAGGGCGTTGCCATCCTGAGCGTCGCGGCTCCGGTTCTGGTCTCCGGACCCCTGGCCGCTCCTGACTACCGCATCGAGCCGGGTGGTCTGGTAACCCGGCTGGCCGACCTGGCCGCACGCATCGTCGTACCCCAGCTCCTGCTCATCGACGCCTTCGGGCAGGCAGGAGCCGATAGCAGCTGTGGAAAGATCCTCGCCGGCGAGCAATCCCTCGGCGACGAACCACGCCCCTTGGAGGCCGTCCGCGGTGCGGTCGGGTCGGCCCTTGAGGCCCCCGGAGCCGTGGTGAGGGGCGCGGGTGAAGGCGTCCAGGGTGCCGGTGAGCTGATCGGCGGGTCTCGCGGTCCGGTCCGTGGTGCCGGCGGGGCCGTGCTCGAAGGGACCGGCGAACTGCTCAAGGGGGTCGGTGGTCTGCTCAAGGGGGCTGGGGAGGCGGCCAAGGGCGTACCTCAGTCCGGGCCCAGTCAGGGGTCTGAGCCGGGACCCGAGCCCTAGGGCATCTCCGCGGCCTGCGCTACCGGAGCGATGCCCCCAGGACCCCGGGGCTTGTCCAACTGCACGGCCAGCGCATCCGGGCCTGGCGGTCCGAGGCCGCGCGGTAGGCAGTTTGGCCGTACAATGCCGACATCCGCCCGCCCCTGCACCGGGGACGACATCAGATTCAATGAGTTGGGAGATTCCCATGCAAGAAAGAACCGTCGACGTCGCCATCATCGGCTCCGGCACCGCGGGGCTCAATGCCATGGCCCAGGTCCGCCGGGCGGGAAAGACCTTCGCCCTCATCAACGGCGGCGAGCCGGGGACCACCTGTGCCCGGGTCGGGTGCATGCCTTCCAAGGCCCTGATCCAGGTCGCCGACGACTACCACCGCCGCACCAACCTCGGGCGATACGGGGTCGACGGCCACCAGGAGCTGGCGGTCGACCTGGCATCGGTCATGGATCATGTACAGGACCTCCGCGACACCTTCGTGGACCGGGTCCTGGGCAGCAGCACGGACAATCTGGGGGAGGAGTTCATCCAGGAGTATGCGCACTTCATCGAGCCGACCCTCATCCAGGCCGGTGACCACCGCATCCGCGCCTCCCGGGTCATCATCGCCACCGGGTCGCGACCCCTGGTCCCGATGGCTTGGCAGATCTTCGGCGACAAGGTCATCACCACCGACACCCTGTTCGAGCTAAACGACCTTCCCGCATCCGTGGCGGTTGTCGGGCTTGGGACCATCGGGCTGGAGCTTGGCCAGAGCATGAGCCGCCTCGGCGTCACCGTGACCGGCTTCGATCAGCTCGGGCACATCGGCGGGGCCCAGGACCCGGAGGTCCAGCGCTGCTCCGTCGACCTCCTGAGCAAGGAATTCCCCATCCATCTGGGACAACCGGTGTCGCTGGCCGAAGAGGGGGACCAACTGCGCGTTACCGCCGGTGACCAGAGCATCCTGGTGGACCGGGTCCTGTGCAGCGTCGGGCGGGTGCCCAACGTAGAGGGCCTGGGGATGGAGAAACTTGGGGTTACGCTGGACCGGCGAGGCATCCCGACCTATAACCCCAACACCATGCAGGTCGGCGATCTGCCGGTGTTTATCGCCGGGGATGTGAACGGCGACCGAGCCATACTGCACGAGGCCGGTGACGAGGGGAAAATCGCCGGCTACAACGCGGCCCACGGCGAGACTGCCGCCTTCCGCCGCAAGGTCCCGCTGTCCATCAACTTCTGCGACCCGAACATCTGCGTCGTCGGGGCCCGCTGGAACGACCTGGACCCCGCGACCACGGCGGTGGGCCAGATCAATTTCGCCCCCGTCGGCCGGGCGTTGATCATGGGCAAGAACAAGGGGGTGCTGCGGGTCTACGGCGACAAGCAGAGCGGGCGCATCCTGGGGGCCGAGATGGTCGGACCCAAGGGGGAGAACCTGGCCCACCTGCTCGCCTGGTGCGTCGAGCAGGGACTCACAGTTGGCCGGCTCCTGCGCATGCCCTTCTACCACCCGGTCATCGAAGAGGCGTTGCAGGCGGCGCTCTACGACCTCTACGCCAAGGTCGAGGCGAAGAGCCAAGGCGGACTCGTGGAGCTGGAGCGGCTCGCAGACTGATCCCGGGCTTCCAGCTTCAGCCGCCAGCGCGGAGGGATCGA
>JBFZCW010000254.1:0-4478 GCA_041307765.1 Chromatiaceae bacterium | reverse complement strand
GCGCATCGAGGCGCGCGAGGCATGGTTCGTCATCGGGTCCGACGTCCTGGGTCCGATGGGCCACGAGCTGGTGCCCCTCGCCAGCGCCACAGACGCCGAGGAATTCCTGGCCGATCACCTGGGGACGCAGATCCTGCGCTTCGATGACGTGACCCCCCAGCTCCTGCCCCAACTGGACGCCGGCCCGCCGGACGGTCGTTGAGCGGCCCAGGCTACCGCCGTCAGCTCCGAACAGGGCGTTTGCCCAGCTTGCGCTGAAGGGTGCGCCTGTGCATGCCGAGCGCCCGCGCAGCGGCCGAGACGTTGCCGTCGCACTCGGCGAGCACCTTCTGGATGTGCTCCCACTCGAGCCGGTTCACCGACAGCGGCTGTTCGGCAACCTCGACCTGCGGATTACCCTCGTCCTGGTGGAGTGCCTCCAGGATCTGCACCGCGTCCGTCGGTTTCGTCAGGTACTGGATCGCGCCCAGTTTGATGGCCTCCACCGCGGTGGCGATGCTCGCGTAGCCTGTCAGCATGACGATCCGCACCGCGGGGTTGAGCGCGCGCAACCGCTCGATCAGGACCAGCCCGGAAGGCCCCGGCATGCGCAGGTCCAGCGTGACGTACCGAGGCGGCCGCGCCTTGGCCCGGCGCTCGGCGTCGTGCACGTCGTGGGCGACCTCGACCTCCATGCCGCGCCGCTCCAGCGAGCGTCGAAGGACGGCGCAGAACACAGGGTCGTCGTCGACCAGGAGCAGGTGAGATGGGCCGCCCGTCATGACCGCCCCGTGGCGAGCAGCGGCGCGAGCGGGAGGCTGATCCGGGCCCGCACGCCGCAGGGTTGACGGGGGCACAGCTCGACCTGCCCCCCGAGGCGCTCGATCACGGTTCGGGCGAGGAACAGCCCCAGGCCCATCCCGCCCCGGTCCGTCTTGTCCGAGACCAGGGGTTCGCCAATACGGTCGCGGACGGCGTCCGCAAGGCCCTCACCCTGATCGTGTACCTCGATGTCGAGGCGCGTTGGGCTCCATGTGGCCTCGACCTCAACCAATTCCGGAGAGGCATCGGCGGCGTTATTCAGGATGTTATGGATCGCCTGGGTCAAGCCGCGGTCCGCGACGATCTGCGGTGTCGGGCTGGTGCCGTTCCACCGGGCGTTGACCAGCGCCCCGGGTCGGAGCGAGCGCCAGTCGTCCAACAGCTCCGCCAGGTAGGCGTCGAGGGCCATGATCCGCCCTGCGTCGGCCCGCACCTCGCCGGCATCCATCGCCATCCGCGATAGGATCCCTTTGCAGCGCTCGACCTGGGACCTGAGCACCCTCAAGCGGCCCGCAAGCTCGGGTTCGTTCTGGTATTCGTCGGCCAGGTCCGCCGAGATGATGGCCATGGTCGATAGCGGCGTACCGAGCTCATGGGCAGTACCGGCGGCGAGCGTGCCGAGAGCGAGCCATTGCTCGTTTCGCAGGGCCTCCTCGCGCGCCTTGGCGAGGGCCTCGTCATGTTGCCGCAGCGTGGTGCCGATGCGTGCGACGAACAGGGCAACCAGGAGTGCGCTCAACAGAAACCCGTACCACATGCCCCAGATGTGCAGCTCGAATGCGCCAGGGCTGTGATGCTCCATGGCAAAGGGCCGGTGCAGGAACATCAGGAACGTGTAGCAACCGGCCGCCGCCGCGGCCACCGACCAACTCAGCGCCGGACGCAGGGTCGCGGTGGCCACGGTCACCGGGAGCAGCAGCAGCGAGACCAATGGGTTGCTGGAACCTCCGGTCAAGTACAGGGCGGCAGTCAGGCTGATTAGATCGACACCCGTCTCGGCGAGGATGGCCATCTCCCCCACGCCGGAGCGCTTCGGGAGCCAGTTCAGGGCGTACAGGGTGTACAGGAGCACGGCAGCGCCCAGGACCGCGAGCGGCAGGACGGGCAGGGCAAAATGCAGGTCGGCCGCAACGATCACGTAGGCAAGCGCCTGGCCGGCCAGCGCGACGACTCGCAAGTGCAGCAGATGCCTCAGGTTGGTCCGGTGGAGCGAGGGCAGAGCAGGCGGATGTTTCATGGGGGGCAGGTTAGGAGGTAGGCTCGATTGTGGTTGGCGACCTGAGGACAGGGGCCAGGCCGCGCATCGACCATCCGGCGGCCCCGTGAGCCCTGACAAGACCGTAGGTCGCAGGGTGACAGACAGGCAGGATCTCGCTCCGCCCGACATGCCGCCGCAATGCCCCAGGACAACACGGATGGGCGCCCGAGGTGTGAACGCGCCGCGGGATCGAAACCGCTGTTTGTCAATGATTCTTGGGGTTCATAGGCAACCTGATGCCGATCATCGGATCAACAATCCCGCTCCTGTAATGACTCGATATCGGCACCCAGGCCTGCTCCGAGCCGCCGTGCCCAGGCCAGGTCGCAGGCCCGCACCAGTGCAAAACCACGCCGGCGCAGCCGCCTCACCTCGGCGGCACTCGGCCAACTGTCATAGCTACCGTACCCTAGCTGCGGAGATCCCGACTGTCGGGTCAGAGGGAGCGCGAGCCGGGACGCGAGGAGGCCGCCACCCAGAGCGAAGAGCCGCGCGGTCGTCCGGAACACGCTCTCGCCTGCCGAGACGGCCAAGCTCTGCTGGACCAGAATCCTTCCCGCATCCAGATCCCTTTCAAGGTGATGCACCGTGACCCCCAACCGCGGAGCACCCTGCAGCCGGGCATAGAACACCGGATCGACCCCCTTGAACTCAGGGAGCAGGGACGGGTGGACATTCATGGCTGCGATACTTGGCGCCTGGAGCAGGTCGTCGCCGATGCGCTGGTTGAAGAAGGCCGAGATCAGCACGTCCGGTCGCGCGGCGGCAACGAAGGCCAGACCCCTCGCGTCATTGATATTTCGGGTTGCCAAATTGGGGATGGTGCGACGGCGGATCAGGCACCGCATAGCACAGCCGGACAGGGCCTCGGTCCAGGTCGTCGCAACCCAAAGATAGAGGGCGTAGGCGAGGCCGCTCTGGCGGATATGGTGCCAGGCCCCGCGCATAAACCCGTAACGGGCCTTCAGCAGCCGGGTTGAGAGGACAACGCCAACCACCTCGATGTCTCCACAGGCCAGGAGCTGGCGCAGCACCGAGGCGGAATAGAGCCCCGCGCAGCCACAGAACAGGACCCGAACGGGCCGACGCGTGCCCGCGCTCAAAGCCGACGCAGGGCTTCGGCCAAGGCCTCGACCGTGGCATGTACCTGGTCGGGCGTGTGCTCGCAACTCAGGAAAAACCGCAGCCGGGCCGCGCGCTCCGTGACCGCCGGGTAGAGGATCGGCTGCACGTTGATACCCCGTTGGAACAAGGTCTCGGACAAGCGCCCCGCTTTGGCGGAACTCCCCGCAATGGCAGGCACAATGGATAGCCCCTGGCTCAGGCCAACGTCCACCCCGCGCTCGCGTGCAAGCCCACAGAACAGTTGCGCCCGCTGGTGCAGTCGGGCGACGCGCTCCGGCTCGGCCCGAAGGATGGCGAGGGACGCCAGCGCCGCAGCCGCCAGGGGCGGCGCCATGCCGACACTGTAAACAAAACCGGCCGCCGTGCATTTGAGCAGCTCGACCAGGGCACGTTCCCCGGCGATGTAACCGCCGCAACTCGCCAGCGCCTTGCTGAGCGTCCCCATCCAGATGTCGACCTCGTGCGCATCCAGGCCGAAGTGCTCGGCAATACCCATGCCTCGAGCCCCCATCACACCCAGAGAATGGGCCTCGTCCACCATCAGGAGGGCCGCGTGTCTGCGCTTGACATCGATGAATTTCGGAAGGTCCGGGAAATCCCCATCCATGCCGTAGACCCCTTCCAGGACGATCAGCACGCGATGATATCGGCGACGGGTCTCTCTGAGAATGACATCCAGAGCCGCCCAATCGTTGTGGGGAAACCCCATGCGCTTCGCGCCGGACAGCGCGATCCCCTGCAGCACACTGTTGTGGATCAGCGCATCGTGCAGTACCAGATCCCCGGGCCCGCACAGGGCAGCGATCGCGGTGACGTTGGTGGCGTGGCCGCTGACAAAGACCGCACAATCTTCCACCCCATACACCCGCGCCAGCTCCTGTTCCAGGGTGCCGTGGATGGGGCGCTCTCCGGACACCAGGCGGCTGGCCGAGACCGAGGTCCCATACTCGTCGATCGCCGCCTTGGCTGCGGCGTTGACCTGCGGGTGCCCTGAAAGCCCCAGGTAGTTGTAGCTCGAGTAGTTGACGAAGGACTGGCCGCCGATGGCCGTGGTGTTCCCACCTACGCCCTCATTCACGCGGAAATAGGGATTTGGGATGCCGAGTGCGGCGGCCCCTTCGCGGACGATGCGCAATTGCTGGTAGCTGGGGTGCTGGTCGAAGCGGCACCACTCATCGGGGATGGCTGCGACGTCGGGCAGGGTGTCCGGCCGTAGGGCGTCGGGGTCCTGGACCTGCTCGAGGTCGCGCTCGGCACGCCGCGCCCGCCGCTCCAGCGCCTGCTGGATCAGGCG
>JBFZCW010000253.1:0-5486 GCA_041307765.1 Chromatiaceae bacterium | reverse complement strand
CGGCACCAGCTCCTGCTCGGCCTGTTTCTGACTGCCCTCATGGCCGCGACCCGCGGGCAGCACTTCGCCATCATCTCGGCGCCCGACGCCTCTTTCGCGGTGTTCTTCCTGGCAGGGGTCTGGCTGCGCCCAGCCTGGGCCTTCCCGGCCCTGTTCGGGGTCTCGGCCCTGATCGATGCCGTTGCCATCGGCTGGGGCGGGGTCAGCTCGGCCTGCATCACCCCCGCCTATGCCCTGCTGGTTCCGGCCTACGGGGCCCTGTGGGCGGCTGGGCGGTGGTGCGCCCTGTACCAGCGCCCAGCCTGGTCCACCCTGGTCCCGTTGGTGTCCGCCGTCACTGTGGGCGGGACCCTGGCCGAGGTTTTCTCCACCGGGGGCTACTACCTGTTGTCCGGGGCCTTCGCCGCGCCAACCTTCGGGGGTTTGATCGCCGCCGTCCTCAACTACCTGCCGGCAACCCTGACCCACCTGGCCTTCTACCTCGGCCTGGCCGCCGTGGCCAACCTGGCCTTCGCCCTGACGCCTGGGCGCGACCAAAGGGCTGTGCTCCGATGAGCGAGGCCGACGAGGCCACTGAGCGCCACCGCCATCGGATGCAGCGCCAGAAGGAGCTGGTGGACGCCCGTGTGGCGAAGGCGGACGAGGACCGCGGGGTCCTGGTGGTCAACACCGGCAACGGCAAGGGCAAGTCCTCGTCGGCCTTCGGCATGATTGTCCGCGCACTCGGGCACGGGATGCGCGTGGCGGTGGTGCAGTTCATCAAGGGGAGCTTTGCCACCGGAGAGGAGGCCTTCTTCCGCCGCTTCCCGGAAGTGGAGTACCACGTCATGGGGGAGGGCTTTACCTGGGACACCCAGGACCGCGAGCGGGACATCCAGGCCGCCGACGCGGCCTGGGGTAAGGCGCGCGCGTTCCTGGCCGACCCGGACTTCGATCTGGTTGTGCTCGACGAGCTCAACATCGCCCTGAAGCTCGGCTACCTGCCCCTGGACGAGGTCCTCTTGGCCCTGCTGGGACGCCCCCCGCGCCAGCATGCGGTGGTCACCGGACGGGGAGCCCCGCCGGAGCTGGTCGAGATCGCCGACACCGTCACCGAGATGCGCCCCATTAAGCACGCCTTCGACGCGGGGGTCAGGGCGCAGAAGGGCATCGAGCTCTAGGGTCATGACGTTTCCGCTGGCCGTCGCCGCCCTGGTTCTGACCCTTGTCCTCCTGGCGGTCTGGGCCAAGCTGCGGGAGGTGCGCCGCGCCGAGTTCATCCGCTCCTATTCTTTGCCGCCGGGGCTTTACGCGCGGCTGCGGAAGCGGCGCCCGGAACTGACTGTCAAGGACTGCCAACTGGTCGGCCGCGCGCTGAGACAGTTCTTCCTGGCCTACCTCAAGGGCGGGCGGCGGTTCGTCTCCATGCCCTCCCAGGCCGCGGATGATCTCTGGCACGAGCTCATCCTCTATACGCGGCACTATGAGCTGTTTTGCCGGCGCGCGTTCGGCCGCTTCCTCCACCACACCCCAGCGGTGGTCCTGGGCACGAACCGGCAGGACAATGCCGGCCTGCGCCGCTGCTGGTGGTTTGCCTGCCGGGAGGAGAACATCGACCCGCGCAAACCGACGCGGCTGCCGCTGCTGTTCGCCCTGGATGCCAAACTCGGCGTCGCCGACGGCTTCCGCTACACCCCGGATTGCTCCGCCCTGCGCCGGTCGGACGGGTCCAGCGGCGCGCCCTACTGCGGAGGGGACTTCGGAGATGCCAGCATCGACGGCACCACCGATGGCTTCGGGGACGGAGGCGGCGGCGATGGGTCGGGGGACGGCGGCGGTTGCGGCGGCGATTGATTCCAAGGCCCACCGCATCGTCGGCTGGCGCGGGGACGCCGGCCGGACGCGATTGACCGGGCTTGTCAGGGTGACAGGTCGCGGCGGCAGGGGCAGGCGTCTACAATGTCCGCCAGCCAGGATGCAACTCCCGGAGGACCACCACATGCAAAACGACAAGAAGGGGACGCTGCTCATGCTCGACTCAAGCCTCCGCGACCTCCCGTCTCCCATTACACCTCGCCCAAGCTCCGCTGCTCCGGTACAGACGCCCCAGGGCGACAAGACCGGCCCAGAGCAGGGCGACAAGATCGGCAGGGAGAAGGGAGACAAGGCCGGTGCAGACAAGGGCCACAAGAAGGGCAAGCAGGGCAAACATCGGGCCAAGGTCGAGGAGGACCTGTCGCGCATCTCCTTGGCGCTGCGCGAGCTGCGCGGTCGGGTGAGCGACCTGCACGCCCTGCACCTCGATCGGGAAGGCCGGGCTGCCGGCCTGGCTGCCCGCATGGATAGCTTCGGGGCTGAGCAGGCCAGGGCCCGTGAGCTGACGGGTGCCCTGGGTGCACGGGTCGATGCCCTCGGGGCCAAGGTCGATGCCCTGCGGGCCGAGGCCTCTGTGATCACCGATACCCTGGCGGACCTGGCGGTACAGCCGGATCGGGACACGGCCCTGTTCGCCCTTGAGGACCGCATTCAGGAGGCCGAGGAAACCCTCACTGGCCTTCGCGCCCTGGCGGAGCAACAACAGATGAATGAGACCCCTGACGCACTGGCAGAGCGGTTGGACGGGCTGGGGCAGCAGCTTGGTCCCCTGGCGGCCCGCTTGGCCGCCTTGGAGGACCAAACGGCCCGGGACGGGATCGGAGGCACCGCACTCTCCCACTTGGAGCAGGGCCTCGGGACCCTCAGCGGGAGCGTGGATGAGCGCACCGGAGCGATCGAGCGGGACCTCGCGACGCTCAGGGATCAGAACAAGCGGTGGCGAGAGGCGGAACGGGCCTGGGCGGAGGAGCGCCTGAACGGGGTGCGCCAGGGGCTGATCGGTGGGATCGGGCTGCTGGCCTTGCTGCTGTTGGCGGGCTTCGTTGCGACCTGGTGGCACGGCGAGCGCCAATTGGACCTGATCGCCGCGCGGATCTCGGCGGTGGAGAAGGATGCAGCCGGGCGCCTCGTCGCCCTGGCCGCGCCCTCGGGGCCAGCCGATGACCGGCTTGGTTCGGCCCTGAGCGAGCTCGGGGCGGCCCTGCAAGGGATCCACGCGACCAACGCCGAGCTGGGTGCAAGACTCGCGGCCCTGTCTGCCGCAGGCCCGGAGTCTGCGCCGGCCCCTGCTCCGGTCTCGGATGGCCCCACCGTGGCTGACCTGCTGACGCGCCTGCGTGCCCTGGAGGAAGGGCGGGTCGTGGGTGTGGCGGCCGGAGATGTGCCGGTTCGCCCCAAGACCGACACCAGATCCGAGACCCCGGCCGAGATTGGGCCGGCGTCGCAGGAGCAGAGCCGATCCGGGGCGGCCGTGCCCCTGGCGGATGCGGCCCAATCGGGAACCACGAGCGGCGGCGCGCCAGGTCTGAGCGGTGATCCCGCCCTTTCCGAGGGCCCCCAGGGCGAGCTGGCCCCGGCCGCAGATGCGATACCCCATCCCGCTGTCCGCGCGGCTGCCCCAGCGCCCGTCGCTGTGGTCGAACAGCCCGTTGATGCGGTCCCGTCTCCGGCTCCGATGGATGTCTCGGCGGAGGCGGCCGAGCCGCCAGCGGCCTCTGCGGCGGTGCCTGCGGAGCGCTTTGCCCTGCAGCTCATCGGCTTCCGTACCCAGGCGAGCGTCGCTGCCTTCGTCCGCGAGCATGGCATCGCTGGCGAGGCGCGTTGGATGCGTACCCCGGGAAGGGCGCGGGATTGGTACCTGGTCTTGCTTGGAGACTACGCGTCCCGCCAAGAGGCGCAGGAGGCCTTGGCTAGTCTGCCCGCGGGCCTACGCGATTTGTCGCCGATGGTGCGCAACCTGCCGGCAGAGGCTCAGGCCCTGACGCCGGAGTGAGGGCGAGCCCCGCTGCCCCGGCCCAGGTGTAAGGTTGCAGATTCGCCCGATCCGACCGCCCGGAGATCCCCATGCAACCGGAGTTCTGGCATCAGCGCTGGCAGCGCGGGGAGACTGGCTGGCACCTGACGGAGATCAACCTCCACCTGCAGGAGCACTGGCCGCGGCTGGGGGTCGGGGCGGGGGAGCGCGTCCTGGTTCCCCTGTGCGGCAAGACCCTGGATCTGCTGTGGCTGGCGGGTGAGGGCCACCGCGTGTTGGGGGTGGAGCTCAGCCCCATCGCTGTGGAGGCCCTGTTCCGAGACAGCGGGCTGACCCCAGAGGTCGTGAAGGATCCGCCCTTCCGGCGTTATCGGCTCGACGAGATCGAGGTCCTGTGTGGGGACTTCTTCGACCTGGGCACCGCACAACTAGGCGAAGTGGCCGCCGTCTATGATCGGGCCTCCCTCATCGCCCTGCCGCCGGAGCTGCGCCCGCGGTATGTGACGCATCTTGAGGGGCTGATCCGCCCGGAGACCCGAGGCCTTCTCATCACCTTGGACTACGACCAGGCCCAGATGGCTGGGCCGCCCTTTGCAGTGCGAGAGGCAGAGGTCCGGTCCCTGTTTGGCACCCGCTTCGACATCCGTCGCCTCGCCGAGCTGGATGTTTTGGCAGAGAACCCGAATTTTCGCAGCCGCGGGGTCACCAGCCTGACAGAGCAAGTCTACGCCCTGCATCCCAGAGGCTAGACGGGCCTTCGGCGCCGCTGCCGGCCCGTTCGAGGTCAGAATGCGCCTGCCATTTGTCGGATGCTTGGCCATCCGGCCCCTCCACTAACGTCCTCCTCTAACTCAGTAGGTAGAGCAGTATGAGCAAGATCCACTTCGTCGGCGGGGAAAAGGGCGGGGTCGGCAAGTCCGTCCTGGCGCGGCTCCTGGCTCAGTACCACATCGACAAGGGGCTCCCCTTCACCGCCTTCGACACCGACCGTTCCCACGGCGCTCTGCTGCGTTTCTACGGCGACTTCAGCCGGCCCATGGCCCTGGATGACTTCGAGAGTGCGGACCAGCTCATGGAGGCGGCCTTGGAGGCCGACCACGACGTCCTGGTGGACCTGGCGGCCCAGACGTCCCTACCCCTGCACCGGTGGATCGACCAGAACGACCTGCTGGCCCTGGCGGAGCAGGAGCAGGTCCCGGTGGTCTTCTGGCACGTCATGGACGACGGCGCCGATGGCATCGCCCTGCTGGACGCCCTGCTCGACCGCTACGGCAGCGCCGCCGCCTACGTGGTGGTCAAGAACTACGGGCGCGGGAAGAACTTCTCTGCCTTCGAGTCCTCTACCGCCCAGGCCAAGGCCCAGGGGATGGGGGCTGCCGCAATTGACCTCCCGGACCTGCACGCCGCCACCATGCGCAAGATCGACCACGGTAGCGCCAGCTTGTGGGCGGCGGCCCACACGAGAGACTGCGGGCTCGGCCTCATGGACCGCCAGCGCGTCAAGGTCTGGACCAACCGGGTCTACCAGCAGCTCGACCAGGTTTCCGCGGCACTCTTCACCGCCGCTCCCGTTCCAGAAGCCACAACCGATCTGTGAGGCCGTTCAGAGATGGATGTCCTGTTCCTGATTGCACTGATCCTGCTCAACGGCGCCCTG
>JBFZCW010000252.1:0-5424 GCA_041307765.1 Chromatiaceae bacterium | reverse complement strand
GCGGTTACGGGGAGCGCGACTCGGGCACCCCCTGGTCCATGGGCCTGGGGCTCTATCAGGGTGACAAGCTCGGCTCCCAGGCCACCCGAGCCTACCGCCGACTGCTCCACAAGGCCCTGCTGCCCCGCGTCATGCTCAGACTGGAGGACCAGATCCGCCAGGGGGCCGCAGATCCGGAGTACCTCTACGACGCGCTGCGCATCTATCTCATGCTGGACGACCCGGAGCGCTATGACCCTGCCGCGGTCCAGCTCTGGGTCACCCGGGACTGGGAGCGCACCCTGCCCCGGGGGACGACGCAGGAGCAGCAGGAGGCCCTGCGCGGACACCTGGCGGCCCTGCTGGAGGAGCCCCCCAATCCGCTTCCCCTCGCCCTGGACGGCCGGCTGATCCAGAGCGCCCGGGACGTCCTCAACAACGCGCCCCTGGCCTCCCGGATCTATGCCCGACTCCAGCGGGAGGGTATCGGCGGCGGCATACCCGACTTCACCATCGCGGGGGCGGCCGGAGACCTGGCCGTACTCGTCCTGACACGACCGAGCGGCAAGCCCCTGACCCAGGGGATCCCCGCCCTCTACACCTACGCGGGTTATCATCGTGGATTCGGCGCCGCCGCGGACCGGCTCATCGGCGCCGCCGCGGAGGAGGCCTGGGTGCTGGGACCACAGGCCCAGGTGACGCCGGGTACCCCCGAGGCCCAGCGGCTCATCGGCGAGGTCCGAGACCGCTACTTCCAGGACTACGTAGACCAGTGGGACGGGCTGCTCAAGGACATCGGACTGGTGCCGGCCCGCGACATTCAGCATGCGGCCGAGATCACCCGCATCCTGGCAGACCCCAAGGACTCGCCCCTGCGCCGGCTGCTGTCGGCCGCAGCGAACGAGACCGAACTCGACCGCCCGGCGGAGGCCGGGGCCGGTCCGGTCGCGGGGGCTGACACAGGGGCTGGCACCCTGCAAAAGGCCGGTGAGGCCCTGGGCGGCCTGCGGCAGCGTGTCGAACGCTATTTCGGCGACGAGCAGACCGGTGCCGCCCCGCCCCGGGATGCCCCCGAGGCCTACGTGACCCGCCGCTTCGCCTGGCTGCGGGACCTGGTCCGGGGCAGCGGGGACAAACCCGCGCCCATCGATGGGATCCAGCAACAACTCGCCCAATTGCAGCTGCATCTGAGCTCCGTCGCCGCCGCCGTGTCCAGCGGCCGCAGCACCCTCGCGGCCGGGGAGGGTAAGGAGATCCAGGAGGCCCGGCAGGCCGCCGCCCGGCTGCCGCAGCCGGTGGGCGGCCTTCTCGCGACCCTGACCCAAGACAGCGCAACCCTGATCGCGGGCGGGGCCAGGGCAAAGCTCAACAGCCTCTGGACCTCCCAGGTCCTGCCCTTCTGTCGTGAGGCCATCAACGGCCGCTACCCCTTCGAGCGAGGAAGCCGCCGCGATGCCACGCCCTTCGACTTCGCCAGGCTCTTTGGGCCCGCCGGGCTCTTGGATACCTTTTTCTCCGAGCATCTGAGTCAAATCGCAGACACCTCGCGCCGTAACTGGCGCTGGGCGGGCGGCGGCATCGGCATCCCGGACGCGGTGCTGCTCCAGTTCCAGCGTGCGGCGACGATCCGGGAGGCCTTCTTCTTGGCCGGCGGCAAGGTCCCAGCGGTCACGTTTGCGCTCACACCCAGCCGCATGGACCCCGGGGTCAGCCAGTTCGTCCTGGATATCGGCGGGCAGATCGTCGACTACCGCCACGGCCCGCTCAACGCCCAGACCCTGCAATGGCCCTCTCCGGACGGCATCGGGCGGGTGCGATCGGTGTTTGTTGGAGTGGACGGCAAGGAGTCCAGCGTCACGGAGGAGGGCGCCTGGGCCTGGTTCCGAATGCTCGACCGCACCAGGATGCAGGCCACCAGTCAGGAGGAGCTGTTCAAGGTGCGCTTCTCCCTGTCCGGGATGTCGGCCGACTTCGAGCTGCGCGCCGCGAGCGTGCGCAACCCCTTCCAACTCGACGAGCTGCGCAGCTTCCGCTGTCCGGAGCGCCTGTGAGCCCCGCCCCATGAGCCAGGTCGACACCCGTTCCGATGCAGGCGCTGCCGGTTTCTACGGCAAGCTGCCGAGTCTTGGCGATTTCCTCACCCGGCGGTTGCCGGCCCAGTTTGTCCAGCCCTGGGACCTGTGGCTCCGGGAGTCGGTGGCCGCGAGCCAGGCCCAGCTGGCCCAAAGTTGGCTCGATCACTACCTGACCAGCCCAATCTGGCGGTTTGTGCTCAGCCCTGGGATTGCGGGGCAGGCGGCCTGGGCCGGCGTCCTGATGCCAAGCGTCGACCGCGTGGGACGCTACTTTCCGCTGACCCTGGCCTCGCCCCTGGTCCAGGGCTCCAACCCCTTCTTGTTCCTTTGCACGCCCGACTGGTTCGAGCGCGCCGAAGCCGTTGCCCTCTCGGGCCTGGACGAAGGGTTCGACCTGGCCGAATTCGACACCCGGGTCCTTGCGCTGGGGTCTACGCAAGCGCAGCCGCCAGCCCTGCCTGTGGAGGCAACAGATCCTGCTGGGCGAGAGGCATGGCACATCGAGGTTCCTTCAGCGGCCCACCTGCCTCAGGCCTGCCCGGTCCTGGTGGCCCGCGCCCTGGAGGAGGTCTTCTTTGCCTACAGCCTGTGGTGGACGACCGGCTCAGAGCGGGTTGTTCCTTCCCTGCTAGCCTGCCAGGGCCTACCCACCCCTGATGGCTTCGCCGCACTCCTAGCCGGAGATTGGCGCGGCCACGGCTGGCTGCGGCTCGGGTCGGCCTGATGGCGACGTCGGACGGGCAAGGACCCGCGGCCTTGCGATGGGTCTCGGCGGCTGCTACCCACACGGGGTGTGTCCGTACTGCCAACCAGGACGCCTACCTGGACCGCCCGGATCTCGGTCTGTGGGCGGTGGCTGACGGCATGGGGGGCCACAGCGACGGCGCCTTGGCCAGCCGCGCCATCGTCGAAAAGCTAGGACTGCTCTCGCACCCCAGGCACCTCGGCTCGGGGGCGCGGGCAATCCGCGGGATGCTGCGGACGGTGAATCAAGGGCTCCTGGACCGGGCAGACGCCCTGCTGGATGGGGACATCATCGGCAGCACCGTTGTCGCCCTGCTTGCCGTCGGCGGGCACTGCGCCCTCCTCTGGGTGGGCGACAGCCGCGCCTACCGGCTGCGCGACGGCGTCCTGGCACAGCTCACTACCGATCACAGCCAGGTCCAGGCCCTGATCGACGCGGAACTGCTCTCGGCCGAGTCGGCCGCAGGCCACGCCCTGTCCAACGTGCTCCTGCGGGCCGTGGGTAGCGACACCTACCTGGACGTGGACGGCAAGATCGAGCAGCTCAGGGCCGGCGACCGCTACCTGCTCTGCAGCGATGGGTTGTTCCGGGAGATCGACAACGGGGCCCTAACCGCCGCCCTGGGCCAGTTGCCACCCGCTGAGTGCACCAAGGCGTTAGTCCAACGGGCCTGCGACCTGGGCGGCCGGGATAATGTGACCGCCGTGGTCATCGACTTCCTCGCACCCGCGGATTCCCGGCGCTAACGGTCATGATGCCCTCGCTATCCCGGACCCTGACAGGCGAGCGCCTGCGCCGCTACCTCCAGAAGATGCGCGGGACCACCCGTGGAAGTCCACCCCGAGTCTCCAACGCCGAGGTACTCTGGTCCTGGATCGGCGCCTTCCTCGGGATCGGGGCGGTGGCAGTGACAAGCCGCTTCGTGCTCGCCGGGGTGGACCATGGGCTCATGATCGGGTCCCTCGGGGCGTCGGCCGTCCTGGTGTTCGGGGCACCACGCAGCCCGCTTGCCCAGCCGCGCAACCTGGTCGGCGGCCATGTCCTGTCCGCGCTCGTCGGGGTGCTCTGTTACCAGTGGGTAGGAGGGTCCGTGGGGTTCGCCGCCGCCCTCGCCGTCGCCAGCGCCATCGCGCTGATGCACCTGACCAGGACCCTGCACCCGCCCGGCGGGGCGACGGCCCTGATCGCGGTGATCGGGTCAAAACAGATCCACGACCTGGGCCTGCTCTATGTGGTGGCCCCCGCCGGGTTGGGGGCACTGATCCTGCTGATCGTGGGGATGCTGGTGAACAACCTGGTGCCAAGCCGGCACTACCCAGAGGTCTGGTGGTGATGCGTCCAACGGATCTCCTGTCATGACGACGCCGAGCGACGACCTGGGTCCCGGGTTTGGGGTCGAGCTGACGGATGAGGACTGCTACGACGCCATGCGGCGCATCCCGGGGTATCTGGACATCAGCCTGGAGGACTTCCGGGAGGTCTACCGCCTGGCCCTCGATCATGCCGCCGAACGTCTGATGGGTGGTGTCCGGGCGGGGGATCTGATGACCCCCCAGCCAGTGGCCCTGTCACCGGACCTGCCTCTGGACCAGGCCGTGCGGGCCTTGGCGGGAGGAGGTCTCAAGGGGGCCCCGGTCCTGGACGAGTCGGGGCGGGTCATCGGGCTGCTCTCGGAGACCGACCTCCTCCGCTACCTGGGCGCGGCGACCTGCCTCGGACTTCTGGTGCAGCACCTCGCTGGCGACGCTAGCCTCGACCGCTGTTGTCACGACGGCCGGGTGCGCGACGCAATGACCGCACCAGCGGTCTGCGTCGGGGCCGACGCCTCCATCCAGGACATCCTCACCGCCTTCCGCGCTCACCCGGGCCGGCGCATGCCGGTGGTCGACGCGGACGGCCGCCCGCTAGGGATGCTGGCGCGCAAGGACCTCCTGATGCGCCTGGGAACACTGTAAAGCGCTCCCGGCCTTCCTTGGGCTGACCCTTCGTGCAAGTCATACCCCGCCGGCGTCCACATCAGCCCCGCAACGGGTAGAGGGGGGCGAGGCCGTCGGCGGCATGGGTCTCGGGTCGACCGGCTGGCGCCAACCCATCCTTCAGTGCCGCCCACAGGGGGGCGCCCTCCCAGGTCTCGCCGCCGCGGGCGTAGAGCCGGAGCTCCAACGCCTTGAGCGGCTCCACCGCCGCAGGGGTGATGCATATCGCCAAGGCCCCCAGGCTGCGGGGCGGGGCCTCGGGCCAGACGACCTCCGCCCAGCGCAGCAAGGCCCTGGAGGCGCCCTGAGGGTCGTTGGCCTCGCAGGCCTCGCGCAAGGCCCGCTTGAACCCAGAGGGCTCCTCCGGTTGGCGTGGCACGGTGGATGGCCGGCTCGGGCCGCCGGTCTTGGGCCCTGAGGACACCGCTGCAGTGGCGACCCCAGCAGCGCGCGCCCGCCGTCGCCGTTGGAGAGCCAACGCGCCCAAGATCCCCAACAGGACCAAGGCAAGACCGGCCAGGAACCTTGGGCGAAGGTACGGGGGCCTTGGTTCAGCAACGCCAGCCCCGGCGGAATCCGGGGCCTGGGCCTCGGGTGCATCCGCCGCCGGCGCCGGTGATGGACCGGCCGGAGCAGGTCCCGCGGTCCC
>JBFZCW010000251.1:0-11902 GCA_041307765.1 Chromatiaceae bacterium | reverse complement strand
CGCACGAGCGCGGCCAAGGCCGCGCCCACGGCAACGTTGTAGGCGCGGGCTTGCCCGCGCTCCCCGACCGGTCCGCACCCAAGCCGCGCCCCGCCCTTGGGCCATCGGGCAGGCAAAGCGCCGGCAAGCCGGCGCCCACGGCCGGTCGACGCGGTGGGAACGGGCACAGTTTCGCCAAGCTGGAGGCACAACTCGCAGGACTTGGAGCATCCACCACCTATTGCAACGCTGCGCGAGGTCCGCCCAGCCCAGCGTAAGCCGATGGCCCGTTCCGCCTACACCAACGGCTCCGAGACGATCGGATGCGGACAGAGGCGGGCGTCGAAGCTGTAGGTGGTCTCGCAGCCCGCGGCGCGGTTGCTCAGGGCCAGCAGGTAGTCGGAGAAGTCCGCCGGGCCTTCCCGATAGTCGTCCAGGGCCTGGAATGCGACCCCGTCACTCTCGATCACGAGCTCTGCGGTGACCAGGATCTGGTCCAGCACGGCGACCACCTGCGGCTTGCTGTAGCCGTAGGCGCGGCGCAGAACCCAGACCAGCTCGCACAAGACAATGAGCGCAACCCGTCCCGGACTGGCGCTGCTGTAGTGGGTCTCGATCAGACGCGTGGCCCGGGCGGACTGCTCCGGGTCGTCCTGGGTGATGTAACGGACCAGAACATTGGTGTCGAGGCCAATCATGGGCGCGTCGAGTCACCGCCCGCGGCGATCGCCTCGGCCATCTCATCCAGCGAGACCGGCTGCTTCGGCGTCGGCAGCATGCCCTTGAGCCGGGTGATGGACGTGGTCCGCGGCACCATCCGCACCACATTGTTCTCCTCCAGGATGAACTCCACGCGGTCCCCCGCCGCAAGGTGCAGATGCTCGCGCAGGGCCTTCGGCAATGTGATCTGGCCTTTACTGGTGATGGTCGCTTGCATCCGGGTCTCCTTACATTTGACGAGAAGCTTACTTTCAGGTGAGTGTAAGAATGTGCGCGGTCAGGGTCAAACAGCCCACGCCGATCTGGGGGGCCGAGCTGGCGGGGTTGGTTGGGCGGCGAGGGTGTGGGCTGCCAGGACTGAGTTGGCCAACGAGGTCGGAAGTATTGGCTGCTCCCCAATGCCCCGGGGCGCGGGCTTATCCCGACTTGCTCCTGCATTCGGGACATCCCGACCATCCCTGGTCGTGAAGCCGCGCGCCTACGGCGCCTAGGTCGAGGAACCAAGCCCGGCATTGGGGCCTCTTCGAACCGCCAAGCCGTGGGATTCGCTGCGAGACTGTCAAAGTATCCCGAATCCGCAGACCCGTGGGCGCGGGGTTGCCCGCGCCACGGGTTGGCGTTTCAAGGCCGGGGCCGATCATGTAGCGTCTGAGGGGGATGAGATGGGCAAGTACGGCTTCCACCGCTCGCACCTGCTGCGCAAGGGGCGGTTTTCGGAGCCGGGGCGGGCCTACCTGGTCACGGCCGTGACCCATGGGCGCGAGCGGCTGTTTGCCGACTGGCGCGTGGGACGGGTTGTGGCGCGGGAGCTGGCGGCGGCCCCGGCCGAGACGCTGGCCTGGGTGCTGATGCCGGACCACCTGCACTGGCTGCTGGTGCTGGGTGAGGCGGCCCTGGGTTCCGTGGTGGGTGCCCTGAAGTCTCGTTCTGCCCTGGCGGTCAACGGCCGCTTGGGAAGACAGGGACCTGTGTGGCAGAAGGGGTACCATGACCATGCGGTGCGCGGGGAAGAGGACCTGCGGGCCTTGGCCAGGTATGTGGTGGCCAATCCGGTGCGGGCGGAGTTGGTGGAGCGGGTGGGGGACTATCCCCTGTGGGATGCGGTTTGGCTGTAGGTGCTTCGGGTGTGGGCGCGGGCTTGCCCGCGCTTTTGGAGCGGGACCGTAGGCGCCGGGCTTGCCGGCGCTGAGGCCGGTCCTGGGGTTCGGCGGAGCGCGGGCAAGCCCGCGCCCACGGGGTGAGGTCGTAGGCGCCGGCTTGCGACCGCCAGCGCCGGTGTCGGCCGATGGTCCCAGGGGCCAGCTCGATGTCGCCGTAAGGTGTGTGTAGTACTGGCGTGCGCGCCATCGGGGGGTGCCCTTCTCGGCGGGGCAGTTGGTGCGCCTACCTACCGAGCCAGTTCTACACTGCGAGCCCTGGCACCCGGCGAAATTCCCCTTCGTTGGCGGTGACCAGCGTCAGCCCGAGCGCCAACGTGTGAGCAGCAATTAGCATATCGTTGCTCCCGATCGGCGTTCCCGCGCCCTCCAAGACCATCCGTAACTCCGCGTATCGCTCATCGACGGGTGATTCCAGCGGGAGGATGTCCAACGCCGCCATCACCGCTTCGAGTTGCGCCGACAGACGCATCGAGCCTTTCTTCAGCGCACCGAAGCGCCGCTCTGCGGCGACGATCAGGCTCGTGCAGATGGTCTCCTCGCCGACTTCCCCGATCTGTCGTGCCACCTGTCCGCCGGGGTTGCGTACAAGGTCCGATACAATGTTGGTGTCAAGAAGGTAGCGCTTCCCTTTCACGGCCATGCCTCATAGGGCGACGTCGTCCGGGGGCAGGTCCTCTACCTCGGGAAAGGGTTCTTCCAAGGGCTTGAGGGTAGCCAGGACTGAGAGCAGGGATGGGTGCGCCAACGGTTCCACGATCAACCGGTTGCCTTCCCTGCGGATAACGGCTTCGTCCCCGGGAAGCTCAAAATCGCGTGGAATCCGCAGGGCTTGACTGCGCCCGCTCTTGAACAGCCGGACATGACGTTCGTTCTGTAGTGCGTGGTCACCAGCGCCCGAAGCCTATGGACCGATTCAGGGTAGGATAACCTCTCTGCCTGGGCCGCAACTGGCGCCCGGCAGTTGGTTGAGCGCGGGCGGGACGAGTTCGTAGGCGCCGGCTTGCCGGCGCTGGGGCTATGGGTTGGCAGAACGCGGGCGAGCCCGTGCCCACGGATTGGTCTAGGTTGGGGGTTGGTCTGGCGGGTCGGGCAGCGGGGTCTCGATGCGCCGCCAAAGCCGTCCGTCGTTCTTGAGCAGGTCTCCAGCGGCCTTGGGGCCCCAGGTGCCGGCGGCGTAATTGGGGAAGTCCCGCGGGGGCAGGGCGGACCAGACGTCCATGATGGACTGGACGATCTCCCAGCCCTTTTCCACCGTGTCGGCGTGCTTGAAGAGCGTCGCGTCGCCGTTCATGCAGTCGTAGATCAGGGTCTCGTAGCCGGTGGCCGGCTCGTTGCCGAAGTAGTCCGCGTAGTTGAAGTCCATGTTGACCGTGCCCACCCGCATGCTGGGGCCGGGGATCTTGGCGCCGAAGGACATCTGGATGCCCTCGTTGGGCTGGATGCGCAGCACCAGCATGTCCGGGGCGATCGCCTCCACCGGCGTATCCTTGAACATGACGAAGGGGGCGCGCTTGAACTGGATGACAACCTCGGTGTACTGGGCGGTGAGGCGTTTGCCGGTGCGCAGATAGAAGGGCACCCCGGCCCAGCGCCAGTTGTCCATGCTCAGCTTCATCGCGGCGTAGGTTTCGGTGCGGGACTCGGGGGCGACGCCGGGCGACGTCCGGTACGCCGGGACCTTCTCGCCATCGGCCATGACCCCCTCGCCGTACTGACCGCGCACCGCATGGGTGAGGACCTGCTCCGGGGCCATGGGCGTGATGGCGTCCAAGACCTTGTTGACCTCTTCCCGCACCGCCTGCGACTCGAAGGAGTTGGGCGGCTCCATGGCCAGAAAGCCGAGCAGGACCAGGAGGTGGTTGGGGATCATGTCGCGCAGGGCGCCCGCCTGGTCGTAGTAACCGGCGCGGTGCTCGACGCCGAGGGACTCCGCCACGGTGATCTGCACGTGGTCGATGTGGTGGCGGTTCCAGAGCGGCTCGATGAAGCCGTTGGCGAAGCGGAACACCATGATGTTCTGCACCGACTCCTTCCCCAGGTAGTGGTCAATGCGGTAGACCTGGTGCTCGTTGAGGGTCTCGTGCAGCGTCCGGTTGAGGGCGACGGCGGACTCCAGGTCGGTCCCAAAGGGCTTCTCGATGATGACCCTGCGCCAATCGCCGGGTCCCTCCGCGGTCAGCCCCACGTTGCCCAGGTTGCGGACGATCTCGCCAAACAGTTTCGGCGGGACGGCCAGGTAGAAGATGTAGTTGCCCTCGGTGCTACGCTCGGCGTCGATGCGGGTGAGGCGTTCGCAGAGCTTGAGGTACATCGTCTGATCGTCGATGTTGCCGTGCAGGTAGTGGACGCGCTGGGCCAGCCGGTCCCAGACCTGGGGATCGAAACTGGTTTCCAGGCGGTCGCGCGCATGGGCGAGGAGATGGTCGCGAAATCCTTCGTCGCTCAGCTCCAGCCGGTCGACGCCGAGGACGGCGAAGCTGTCCGGCAGCAAGCCGCCGGCGCACAGGTGGAACAGCGCCGGGATCAGCTTGCGCCTGGTCAGGTCACCCCCGGCACCAAAGATGATCATGACATTGGGGTGGGCGAGCGGGGCCTTCTCGTTGGATACCTGAATGAGGGACAAGGCGGCTCTCCGTGGGTGGGTCAGGATGATGGGGGATCGGGCTCGCTGGTGCCTGCGCACGGCCGTGGGCGCAGCGCGGGCGGGCCCGCGCCTACGCTGGGTGGCCGATCGGCAAACCCATCTGCATATACGGGGCCTCTTCAGATGGCGTGCGCCTCGGGAGCGGGTTGGGTCAACCCTCCAGGACCACGACGGCGTGGCTCTCGACCCGATGGGCGCCGGTCCGGATGGCGGGCAGCTGTCCGGGGGCGTGAATGGCCGGGCGGGCGGCGGTGTCCAGGGCCAGGTACCAGGTGCGGCCCTCGAGGCGGCGGACGGCGAAGTCCAAGGCCTGCGGACCCATGTTGAGCATGACATGCAGGTGCGGCTCTTCCGGCGTGGTGCCTGCCAGGGTGAAGGCCAGGGCCCGGGTCTCGGGATCGTCCCATCGCGGGTCGTTCAGCTCGGTGCCGTGCCAGGCGATGTCGGGGAGGGTCTGTCCCTTCTGGGGGGCGCCGGACAGGAAACGCTCCCGGCTCAGGCTCGCGTGGCGGCGGCGCAGGGCGACCATGCCGCGCACGAAGTCGAACATCTCCCGGTTGGTCTCCACCAGACCCCAGTCGAACCAGGTTACGGCGTTATTCTGGCAGTACCCGTTGTTGTTGCCGCCCTGGGTGCGCAGGACCTCGTCGCCGCCCAACAGCATGGGCACCCCCTGGCTCAGCATAAGGATGGCGACCAGGTTCATGGTCTGACGGCGGCGCAGCGCCAGGACAGCGGGGTCATCCGTCGGCCCCTCCACCCCGCAGTTCCAGCTCAGGTTGTGGTTGTTCCCGTCGCGGTTGTCCTCGCCATTGGCCTCGTTGTGCTTGGTGTCGTAACTGACGAGGTCGTTGAGGGTGAAGCCGTCGTGGCAGGTGATGAAGTTCACCGTGTTGCGGGGCAGGCGCCCGTCGGGCTCGTAGAAGTCGCTGCTGCCGGCCAGGCGCGTTGCCAGCTCCGGGATCAGCCCTGGGTCGCCCCGGACATAGGCCCGGACCAGGTCGCGGTAGCGCCCGTTCCACTCCGCCCAGCGGAAGCCCGGAAAGTCCCCCACCTGATAGAGTCCGGCGGCATCCCAGGCCTCGGCGATGAGGTGGGTGCGCGCCAGCACCGGGCTGAGCTCGATGGCCCACAGGATGGGGGCGTGGTACTGGGGATGGCCGTCCTCACCGCGGCCGAGCGCGCTGGCCAGGTCGAAGCGGAAGCCGTCCACATGCATCTGGCGCACCCAGTATTGGAGCGCGTCCAGAAGGAAGCGGGCCACCATGGGGTGATTGCAGTTGACTGTGTTGCCGCAGCCTGTGTAGTCGCGGTAACGGCGGCGGTCCGCGGGGTCCAGGTGATAGAAGATCTCGTTGCCCAGGCCCTTGAAGCTGATGGTGGGACCATCGGGGCCGCCCTCGGCGGTGTGGTTGAAGACCACGTCCAGGATGACGCCGATCCCGGCCCGGTGCAGGGCCTTGACCAGGTCGCGGAACTCGTCGCGGGCGCGGGTGGGCTCGACGCTGTAAGCCGGGTGGGGGGCGAAGAAGCTGTGCGTGCTGTAGCCCCAGTAGTTTTCCCGGCCCAGGGCCGCCGTCTGGTGAGGGATTTCCTGGGCGTCGAAGGCCATGACCGGCAGGAGCTCGACATGGGTAATGCCCAGGCTCCGGAGATAGGGGATCTTCTCGCAGAGGCCACGGAAGGTGCCTGGGTGGCTCACGCCGGCGGAGGGGTGGCGCGTGAAGCCGCCCACGTGCAGCTCGTAGATGACCGCGTCCTGGATCGGGATATGCAGCGGGGTGTCGCCCTCCCAATCGTAGGTGTCGGACACCACAAGGGATCGCATGGCCGTGGCCACGTTGTCGCCCTGCTCGCTCGCCCTGCGGCGGCTCCACAGGCGGTCATCGATGGTGATGGCCCAGGGATCGAGCAGGGCCTTGGACCGGTCGTAACGGCAGCCGGTGACCTGGGTGTCGTGAGGGCCATCGGCGCGCCAGCAGTAGTAGATACCATCGCTTGGCAGTCCCTCCACCAGGACGTGCCAGAAGAAGAAGGTGCGGTTGATCTTCGGGTCGAGCTCGATGGTCTGGAAGGGCTCCAGGGCATCCGGGCCATCAAAGAGCAGCAGATCGATCCGCGTCGCATAGCGCGAGAAGGTGCAGAAGTTGACCCCGCCAGCCACGGGACGGGCGCCCCCCTGCTCCAGATTGCCCGGCAGGACATGATAGGTTTGCGTGGACATGGGGACCCTGGAGGCTGGTGGGAGGTGGCCGGGGGTGGCGCTTGGCGGTGGCGCCTGGAAGGCATGGTATAGGGTAGCGGGGAAACGTGGCCAGTGGGCGGTCATGCAGCCATGCAGCGTCGCGGGAAAGTGCGCAACCAAGGTGCGCGGCTCGGGACAGACCACCGCACCTTGTCGGTTCGCCGCTCCGGCCCCATTCTCAGCCGTGCGGAGCCTGTCCTGTGGCCAAACTTTGGACGGTTCCGCTAACTCCTGGCCCGGTTAGCCGCGGGGTCCCTTAGGCACAGGTTATCCACAAAGGCGGCCACAGCCGATGTGGACAGTCCCGGGCCCATCGGGATTCTGGGGGTCAGGTTGCCCAGTCGCCTCCGCTTCGCCTCCCACCCCTGTCAGGTCATAATTCCCCCATGTCCGATCCCCCGAACCAGAACCAGAACCCGAACCCGGATCCGGCCCAGCTTGGTCCCTACTTCCTGATCGCCCGCGCGCGCAGTCAGGGTGCGGACCGAGACGATCTGGCAGGGCGCTACGGGCAAGATGGGCGCCGGGCCCCGGATGCCCTCGATGCCGAGGTCATTCAGGGTCGCCTGGAGGCCATGGTTTTTATGGTCCTGTCGGTGCGCCGCAGCCTGGTTCCGAGCGCCCAAGCCTTGTCCTGGTTCCCGGGGGGGCGGGTGGAGCTGATCCTGGGGCAGATCGAGCGGGTTGCCCGCACCAGCGTCGAGCTGGCCTACCACCTCTGCACCCAGGCCCCGGAGGTCCTGCGGAACCTCCCGGACGCGGATGTGCCGGACTGGGTCATTGGCCTGCTCGACGTCTACGACCGCTCCGGGACCCAGGGCGGCATTCGGACCATGCAGGCAGTGGCGGGCTACGCGGAGGCGCTCACGCAGAACCGTGGTTCCCTGCGCCTGGATCAGGCCAGGGTGGTGCTGGACTCCTTTGTGGCCGGCTTGGCCGGGCGCCGGCTAAAGCTCGCGGAGGGCGAGCGGGCCTACACGGATACGGAAACCCTGTTCGTGCCCGCGTCGTTGGCCACGCTGTCCGAGCGGGACGCCAATTTCCGGCTCTACAAGGCCCTCATCGCTCACCTATGGGCACAGACGTGGTTTGGGACCTGGCGGGGACCCTTCCTGGAACGGCTAGAGGCTTACCCAGACCAGGGGCGCGCCCTGGCCTTGTTCCAGGCCCTGGAGACCTTGCGCCTGGACGCCTGCCTGACCCGGGAACTGCCCGGCCTGGCGCGGGAGATGCGCGGTCTGGCCCAGACCCCGGCCCTCGGGATCAACTGGGCCCAGGCGGCCGGGACCCTCGCGGTCCCCGCGGCCGATGCAATCACCAGCTGGCGCTTGGTGGCAGACCTCTACGCAGCCGGCGCCTTGCCGCCTCAGGCGCCTTGTTACCAAGGCGAGATGCACCCGGCCAAGGTGGCTCAGGCGACGAAGGCGCGGGTGGAGCGCGAGCGCGCCGCCCTTGCGGAGGTGCTGGCGGTGATCGCCGACGAGCAGGGCGGAAACCTGTCCGCCCCCCAGGGCCAGCCGCCGGTCTTCGACCTGGAGCAGCACCCGGATGACGATTGGCCCGGAGGCATTGCCTTTCAGCTCGTGCTGGGGGACCAGCCGGTCCAGCCCAGGGTCGAGGCGGTCCAGCTGATGCACTCGATCGTGCAGGACTTTGGGCATATACCGCCGGAGTATCTGGAGGCCGCAGGGCAGGGGGTCTATCACCGCAGGAGCGGTGCCGCTGGGACTGAGGGCGGGCCGCCGGCGCTGTCCGATGCCCAGGTCTACGACGAGTGGGACTATACCCGCCAGTCCTACCGTAAGGGTTGGTGTCAGCTGCGGGAGCGCGATGTCCACCCGGAGCCGGACGGCTTCGTCGGTCGGACCCGGCACAAGTACCGCGGGTTGCTCAAGCATCTGTACCGGACCTTTGAGGCCCTGCGCGGGGAGGAGCGCCTGGTCAAGCGCGAGCCCTTCGGCGAGGACCCGGACATCGATGCCATCGTCGAGGCCTACGCCGATACGGTCCGGGGACTGGAGCCCAGCGCCGGGCTCTTCCAGCGCCGGCGGCGACTGGACCGCAACGTGGCGGTCCTGTTCATGGTGGATATGAGCGGATCGACCAAGGGGTGGATCAACGAGGTCCAGCGTGAGTCCCTGGTCCTGCTCTGCGAGTCACTGGAGCTGCTCGGCGACCGTTACGCCATCTACGGCTTCTCCGGCTACACCCACATGCGCTGCGAGCTGTTCCGGATCAAGGGCTTCGACGAGCCCTACGCAGAGCCCGTCCACGACCGCATCAGCGGCATCCGGCCCCAGGACTACACGCGAATGGGCGTGGTGATCCGGCACCTGAGCCGCAAGCTGTTGGCGGTGGAGGCCCGCACCCGGGTTCTGATTGTCCTGTCCGACGGCCGGCCGGACGACGAGGACGGCTACCGCGGGGACTACGGGATCGAGGATACCCGCCAGGCGGTGCTGGAGGCCCGCAGCCTGGGGGTCCACCCCTTCTGCATCACCATCGACGACGCGGCCCAGCGGTATCTGCCGCACATCTTCGGACCCTCGGGCTACACGCTGGTGGAGAACGTCGCCAAGCTGCCCTACCGGGTCTCCGACATCTATCGGCGCATCACCGCCTGAGTGAGCCGCGGGTACGGCGCCCAAAGTGGCCGGTTCCCAGGGTGTCGGATGGGGTATCCTTGCGCCGAAACAACAACGCCAGACAGGGGTGATATGAGGGCAAGAACGAGGAACAGGGGCCTTGGGCTGCCATGGGCCTTGGGGGTGTCGTTGCTGGCGGCCGCTGCGGCGCCGGTACAGGGTCAGGCCCCGGCCCAGCCTGCAGGTCCGGCGCCCGCCCCTGCAGCCGTCGCACCCCCGCCTCAGGCGGCGGCCCCAGCCCCGGTAAAACCGCCCACTCAGGCCCAGGACGCCTGCGTCAAGCAGGTCTTTGGCCTCTATTGCCTCGGCGCGGACGTGAATCCGTTGCTGCGCCAGCGCCCGCCGACCGACCAGGCGCGGGACGGAGAGCGCCTGGCGCTGATCTACGACCAGGGCCAGGAGCAGGACTATGTCCTCGCCTTTCGCGGCGTCATCTATAAGGTGGTGCGGCAGTTCCGGGTTGAGACCCAGCTGAAGTTCCAAGACATCTACAACCAGTTGCGGGAGAAGTACGGAGCGGGGGATGACCGCAGCCTCTTTCCCGGCTACGCGGACAACCCGGCCAGCCGCCAGGGCTCGATCCGGCGCGGCGACGGCAAGGCGATCCATGTGTGGGCCCCGGCGGAGACCTGGCGCATCGAGCTGACCTGGACCCGGGAGTTCGGCCTGTCCCTCGCCTATGTGGAAAATGCCCTTGAGGCCCAGCAGCGGGCGGCAGTCCAGCGCGGCCTGTAAGCCGGGCTAAAGTCTGACCTACAAATAGAGCAGGATCACGAAGTAGTGGCTGATGCTGCCAGCCAGGACGAACAGGTGCCAGACGCCGTGGCACCAGGGCCAGCGGTCGTCCACGACATAGAAGGTCACCCCGACGGTGTAGAAGACCCCGCCCGCCAACAGCCACCAGAAGCCTGTGGCAGGCAGGGCCGCGATGAGCGGCCCCAGGGCCAAGAGAACCAGCCAGCCCATTCCCAGATAGATCAGCAGGGACAGAACGCGCTCCCCTTTCCGCGGGATGGCGTCGAGCAGGATGCCGATCAGGGCCAGGGTCCAAACGGCCTCGAACAGCCACCAGCCGATCGGGCCCGTGAGGGCGAGCAGGGTAAAGGGGTGTAGGTTCCGGCGATCAGAAGATAGCTCGCGTGGTGGTCCAGGATCTGGAAGATCTCCTTGGCCCGTCCGCGCAGGCTGTGGTAGAGCGTCGAGAACAGGTAGAGCAGGAACAGCGTGAAACCATAGACCGACAGGGTCAGGACGCGCACCGCCTCACCCTTCATCGCGGCGATGGTCACCATCACGGTGACGCCGACCAGCGCCAGGACGGCGCCGACCAGGTGGGTGATGCTATTGAACCGCTCGCCGTCGTACATTCGGATCTCCGCGACCTCAGCATCGGACCTGACGCCAAGACAATCTGTCAGCTTTCAGCTTTCAGCTTTCAGCTTTCAGCTTTCAGCTGTCACCTAACCGCCGACCTCCGCCCTTGCCCGGTCCGCTTGCCCGTCAGCCCCGCTGCGCCGACCGCCCCGGGAGACTCGCCTCGATCCACTTGCGCAGGCGATTGGAGTCGCCGATCGGGGTCAGCTTGCCCGCCGAGTCCAGGAGCACGATCCAGTAGCGCCGACCGGCGATCTGGGCCTGCATGGCCAGGCAGTGCCCGGCTTCGTTCACATAGCCCGTCTTGCTCAGCTCCACCCGCCAACCCTCGTTGCGTACCAGGGGGTTGGTGTTGCGGTAGGGGACGGGTCCGCCGCCGGCGTAGGGCTGCACCTCCAAATCCGAGCGGGTGGTCGCCTCGCGGATCAGAGGATAACGGCTGGCCGCCTGGAGCAGCCGGACCAGGTCCTCGGCCGTAGAACGGTTTGCCCCGTCCAGGCCGGAGGCATCGGCGTAGTGGGTGTCAGCCATCCCCAGGGCCTGGGCCTTGCGGTTCATGGCTGCGACGAAGTCCGGCGTGCCGCCGGGTAAGGTCGTCCGACCCAGGGCCGAGGCTGCCCTGTTTTCCGAGGACATCAGGGCGATGGCCAACATGTCCCGGCGGGACAGGCGCGCCGCGTTGGTGCGCATGCGCGAGCGGCTGTGGCGCAACCGGTCGCGGTCGGCGTCGGTGATCTCGATGGTCTGACCAAGGTCGACGCCGGAGTCCAGCACCACCATCGCCGTCATGAGCTTGGTAATGGAGGCGATGGGCTTGACCGACCTGGTGTGTTTGGCGAAGACCGGGATGCCGCCCTCGTCCACCACCAGGGCGGCATCGGAGCGGATGGCTGGGGCCGGACCTTTCGGTGTCCAAAGCGGTGTTGCGGAGCCAGGGGGCGCCCCGGCGTCTGGGGCCGCGGCGTGTCCGGCACGGCTGGTGGCCGGACGATGGAGGGTTCCCCGGTCCTCTGTTCGTTCGGGGTCCGTCGGCGCCGTCCCGGGAAGCGCTGCGGGCGCCCCGGGCCGCTCGCCGTCCGTTGCGGCCAAGTAGGGCCGGACGCCCAGGGCAACCAAGCCGAGCACCAGGGCGCAG
>JBFZCW010000250.1:0-4525 GCA_041307765.1 Chromatiaceae bacterium | reverse complement strand
CTGACGGATCATTGGTATGTGCGCATTGCCCCATTGGCAGAGCCGGCCATCGCCGCTGTGGAAGAGGGCCGCATCCGCTTCATCCCGGACAACTGGAAGAACACCTACTACGACTGGATGCGCAATATCCAGGACTGGTGCATCTCCCGCCAGATCTGGTGGGGCCACCGCATCCCCGCCTGGTACGACCCCAAGGGCAACGTCTATGTGGGGCGCTCCGAGGCCGAGGTGCGCACCCGCCATGGGCTGCCCGCCGACTTTCCCCTGGAGCAGGACCCGGACGTGCTGGACACCTGGTTCAGCTCCGCACTCTGGCCCTTCAGTACCCTGGGCTGGCCCGAGGACACCGAGCGCCTTCGGGCCTTCTATCCCACCGCCGTCCTGGTGACCGGCTTCGACATCATTTTCTTCTGGGTCGCCCGGATGATCATGATGGGGCTCAAGTTCATGGGGGACGTACCCTTTCGGGACGTCTACATCCATGGCCTGGTGCGCGACGCCAACGGCGACAAGATGTCCAAGTCGAAGGGCAACGTGCTCGACCCCATCGATCTCATTGACGGGATCGGGCTCGAGAACCTGGTGGCCAAGCGCACCCAGGGTATGATGCAGCCGCACCTCGCCGAGAAGATCGCCAAGCAGACCCGCAGGGACTTCCCCAACGGCATCCCCGCCTTCGGCACCGATGCGCTCCGCTTCACCTTCGCCGCACTCGCCACCACTGGGCGGGATGTCAAGTTCGACCTGGGCCGCATCGAGGGCTACCGCAACTTCTGCAACAAGCTATGGAATGCCTCGCGCTACGTGCTGATGAATACCGAAGGCCAGGACTGCGGCCAGGCCCCAGGTGGGAGCGGCGCCCTCGCCGCGACCGGACACGCCGGATGGCTCGGCGACCGACCGCATTGCGCCGAGGGCGGCGCTCCCACGCTAGTCCTCTCCGCCGCCGACCGCTGGATCCGCTCGCGGCTCAACAGCACCATCGCCACGGTGACCGACGCCCTAGACGGCTACCGCTTCGACCACGCCGCCCAGGCCATCTATGCCTTCGTCTGGAACGACTTCTGCGATTGGTACCTCGAGCTGTGCAAGCCGATCCTGACCGGGGCAACCGCCACCAAGGCGGACAAGCGCGGGACCCGCCGCACCTTGGTCCAGACCCTGGAGACCCTGCTGCGCCTGGCCCACCCCATCATGCCTTTCATCACCGAAGAGATCTGGCAGAAGGTCAGGCCGCTGGCCGGGGTCGCCTCGGCTGGGGAACGGGGCGCGACCATCATGCTGGCCCCCTACCCCGCCGGCGACGCCGCGCTGGACGACCCCGCCGCGGTCTCGGAGATGGACTGGGTCATGCAGTTCATCCTCGGTGTGCGGCGGATCAAGGGCGAGATGAACATCCCGCCCGCCAAGCCCCTGCCGGTCCTGCTCGCCAACGCCTCGGGGCAGGACCGCGCCTGGCTCGCCGCCAGCCGGCCCTACCTGGACTTCCTCGCCCGCACCGAGTCGGTGACGGTACTCGAACCCGGCCAGGAGCCGCCGGAATCGGCGCTGGCCCTGGTGGGCGAGATGCAGGTCCTGATCCCCATGGCCGGGCTGATCGACAAGGAGGCGGAGCTCACACGCCTGGACAAGGAGATCGCCCGCCTGGAGGGCGACGTGGCCCGAACCCAGGCCAAGCTCGCCAACCCGAGCTTCGTGGACAAGGCCCCGGCTGCGGTGGTGGAGAAGGAGCGAGAGCGCATGTCCGAGAGCCGCACCGCGATCGAACAGCTTATCGGCCAGAGGGCCAAGATCCAGGCGTTCTGATCGGCGACCGGCCAGGCTGAAGGCTGGCAAGGTAGGGCAGCACCGACGCTAGTGGGCTGCTTTGTCGGCCTCCTCCAGCCTCCGCCGCGCCCCCCGCTGTGGCATCCAGTTGTTCGGATGCCCTGGCGCACGCTGTCGAGCCAGATTCGGAAACCTTCCGAAAAAGGCAAAGGGGCTACGCGCACATCGCGTAACCCCTTGCTTTATATGGCGTCCCCACGGGGATTCGAACCCCGGTCGCCGCCGTGAAAGGGCGGTGTCCTAGGCCTCTAGACGATGGGGACAGAGAGACCTGAGCGAAGCGGTGCGGCAAGAAAAAATCCGGTTCATTGCTGAGACCGGATTCTAGAATCGTTGGTGGAGCCAGGCGGGATCGAACCGCCGACCTCAACACTGCCAGTGTTGCGCTCTCCCAGCTGAGCTATGGCCCCTCGTTTCGAGAGGCGGCATGGTAGCGGCGGCCTTCCGCCCTGTCCAGCACTTTTTTGCCACACGATGGTCACACAGCAGGGCCGCCACGCCCGAGTCCGGCGGGGGGGGTTGAACCTCGCCCGGCGGGCAGGCATCTTTAAACGCCACTCACACCACGGACCAAACTGGAGATCAAGCACCATGCTTCGCGTACTGCTATTCGCCGCAACCAACCTCGCCATTATGGCGGTGCTGTATGTGGTCCTGATGCTCCTCGGTCTCGACCGAAGCTCCAGTGGCGGCTTCCTGATCATGGCCCTGATGTTCGGCTTCGGCGGGTCCATCATTTCACTGTTCCTATCCAAATGGATCGCCAAGCGCTCCATGGGGGTGCGCATCGTCGAGCAGCCGTCGACCCCCTTCGAGCGCTGGTACCTGGAGACCGTCGCCCGCCAGGCTCAGGCAGCGGGTATCCGCATGCCCGAGGTGGGCATCTTCGAGTCCCCAGACCCCAACGCCTTTGCCACCGGCTGGAACCGCAACGATGCCCTGGTCGCGGTGAGTACGGGACTATTGCAGAACATGAGCCGAGATGAGGTCGAAGCCGTCATCGGCCACGAAATCAGCCATGTTGCCAATGGCGACATGGTTACGTTGGCCTTGGTCCAAGGTGTGCTCAACACCTTCGTCATTGTTCTGTCGCGGGTCATCGGTTCCGTCGTCGACGGAATGCTCCGCGGTCAGAACTCCGAAAATTCCGGGCCAGGGATCGGCTACTTTGTCGTCTCCATGATCGCCCAAGTCCTGCTGTCCTTCCTCGCGACTATGGTCGTCATGTGGTTCTCGCGCTACCGCGAGTTCCGCGCCGACGCCGGCGGGGCGAACCTGGCGGGACGCCAGAGCATGATCAATGCACTCAAGGCCCTCCAGCGCCAACGCGATCCACAGGACTTGCCCGCGGGTGAGATGGCCGCGTTCGGCATCTCCGGCAAAATCGGTAGCCTCTTCTCCAGCCACCCGCCACTGGAGCAACGCATCGCCGCCCTGGAGCAGGGCCGCGGCTGAGCCCCTCCTCCCGAGTCCCGGGGGCGGTGACGCCCCCGGGAATTCCCTCGCCGCACTTGCGCACCGCGCAACAATCAGTTTCCCCGGCTCGGATTTTGTTCCCCCGGGAACACCCATAAGTTGCTTGCCTCATCTGGCCATCAACGAAACACCGAAGGCCCACGCCCTGGAGCCCGACCATGCTGCGCAACACGCAGGACAGTTACGGCCTCATCGCCATCGCCCTCCACTGGCTGGTTGCCCTAGCGGTCTTCTCGCTCTTCGGCCTGGGCTTATGGATGACCGGCCTGGACTATTACGACCCCTGGTACCACCGCGCACCGGAGATCCACAAAGCCCTCGGCGTGCTGCTGTGCCTGGTCCTGGTCGCGCGACTCGTCTGGCGGTGGATCAACCCCAGGCCCCGCCCGGAGCCCACCCTATCCGCACTCGAACGCCGCGCCTCCAGCCTGGCACACGCCCTGCTCTACGGTCTTTTGTTCGGGGTCATGGCGGCCGGCTACCTGATCTCCACCGCCGATGAGCGCCCCATCGATGTCTTCGGCCTGTTCGCCGTGCCCGCCACCCTCACTGGCCTGCCGGAGCAGGCGGACCGCGCGGGGGACGTCCACCTGGCCCTGGCCATCGCCGTGTTGGTCCTCGCTGGCGTTCACGTCCTGGGGGCTCTGAAGCACCACTTCATCGACCGCGACCGAACCCTGTTGCGCATGCTCGGGCGCGGCGGGCAGATACCAAAGACCTGAGCCACCACCAACCCAGAGGATCTCATCATGCCGCATTGCGCACCAAAAACGGCCCGGGGCCTGACCCTGGCCGGGGCCCTCCTCGGCGGCCTCCTGGCCCCCGGCTGGGCCCAGGCTGAGGACTATATCATCGACACCAAAGGCGCCCACGCCTTCGTCCAGTTCCGCATCCAGCACCTGGGGTATAGCTGGCTCTACGGGCGCTTCAACGACTTCTCCGGCGACTTCAGCTACGACGCGAAGGACCCGGCGGCCGCCAAGGTTGAGGTCGTCATCAAGACAGCGAGTGTGGACAGCAACCACGCCGAGCGCGACAAACACCTGCGCGGCCCCGACTTCCTGGATGTCACCAAGTACCCCGAGGCGCGCTTCAAGGGGATCTCCTACAAGCCCGCCACGCCCGGCAAGGCGACCCTCACCGGCGAGTTGACCCTGCACGGGGTAACCAAGGTGGTGGAGCTGGCCGTCACCGAGATCGGCCACGGCAACGACCCCTGGGG
>JBFZCW010000249.1:0-3527 GCA_041307765.1 Chromatiaceae bacterium | reverse complement strand
ATCGAGTTCATCCACGATCTGCTCGCGGACTTCGAACCGTTGCGCATCAAGCGGATGTTCGGCGGCGCCGGGGTTTACTCGGGAGACCTGTTCTTCGCCATCCTGGTGGAGGACACCCTCTACCTGAAGGTCGACGACGGCAACCGGAGGGAATACGAAGCCCTGGGTATCCAGCCCTTTGCCTACGTGAGGAAGGACGGGCGGATGGCGACCATGAGCTACTATCCGGTCCCATCGGAGATCCTCGACAGCCCGGATGCCCTCGCACCCTGGGCACGACAAGCGATGGATGCCGCGCAGCGAGGCGCCGCGAGACAAGCGACCAGACGGTGCAAGCCTCAGGGCTCCGGGAGCCGGTGAAGGTCGGCCAGGACGCCGGCGCGACCCACCAACCGACCGGGGTGGTGCGCGTCATGGACCATCAGGTATGGCTCGCCAAGTCCGTCGTCGAGCAACATCCCCTGCGCTTTCCGGCCACACTCGCTACCGCGGACAATGTTGCTGCCACCGGCAGGTCGCGGCCAGCTCCGGACACTGGTGCTTCCCCGGCCGGGGTCCGCAGTCGGGTGACCAGCTGACACTCGTACCGCAGGACGTTTGGGTCTAACGCCGGGCAACGACCACCACTCCGACGAGGCAAGACAGCAGCAGTCCAGCGTGGCCCCTTGCTTTTCAACAAGAGACCACCTACTGCGGAAGAGCCAACAGCAGCCGCAGACGTTTGATTCCAGGACGCTGGCGCCGCGCGAGCGAAAAGCCGCCTTTGGCCGTGGCGAACATGGCGCGGGGGTCGTCTGGATCGACAAGGGGTCAGTCGGCGAACCGGTATCGTGCCTAGATCAAGGCCCTGGAGGAGCAACTCGACATGGTCCTGGCGGGTGACCTGACCCCGGCGGCGGGCCTGGCCGCCGCAGCCCGCGCCTGGGAGGCCCTCACCGACCGCCTCGGCCGCACCAACCAACGGCGGCACGACCGGGAGGCGATGGGGCTGGCCACCCGGACTGGCACCGAGGGGAAGCCGTGAGCCGGACCCGCCGGACGCCGCCAAGCGCTGGCTGCTGGAAGCGCCCGCGCGGGCCGTTGGGGCTATAGTTGGCGGCCAACCATGGCCGCTGCGCGGGGTAGATCCAAGATGGCGAGCGTCGAGTCGCTGGGCCCCAAAGGACCCGGTCGGGGGAACTGACCATGGGACGCCGCCTGCTGCTGTTGGCCCTGGTCGCCCTGGCCGGGGGCCTGGGCGTGTACGTCTACCAGGCCAACAAGCCCGCTGCGGCCAACGCCAAGCCCGCCTCGCGGCCGGTGCCGGTCTTGGTTGCGGAGGTGGCGCGCAAGACCCTGCCCCTGCGCCTACCCGCGGTGGGCCAGACCCAGGCGGCGGCCACGGTCACGGTCCGCTCCCGGGTGGACGGCCAGCTCCTGGAGGCGGCCTTCCAGGAGGGCCAGATGGTCCACAAGGGGGACCTGCTGTTCCGCATCGACCCCCGCCCGCTGGAAGCTGCGCTGAACCAGGCCCAGGCCAATCTGGGCCGCGACCAGGCCCAGCTCGACAAGGCCCGCCTGCAACTGACCCGCAACCAGGGGCTGGCGCCCAAGGGCTATGTCTCCACCGAAAACCTGGAGGACGCCCGGGCCGCGTCCGAGGCCCTGGAGGCGACGGTCAAGGCCGATCAGGCGGCGGTGGAGCTGGCCCGGCTGCAACTCGCCTATGCCACCCTCCACGCCCCCATCGACGGGTTGGCCGGGGCCCGCCTCGCCGACCCGGGCAACCTGGTCAAGACCAACGACACCGCCCTGGTGACCATCAACCAGATCGAGCCCATCTATGTCGCCTTTGCCCTGCCCGAGCGGCACCTGGCGGAGGTCAGGCGGCTGCTCGCGGCGGGCGCCTTGCGGGTGGAGGCCCAGCCCCAGGACGGCGGGCCCCCGGTGACGGGGGAGGTGGGCTTCCTGGACAACAAGGTGGACCCGACCACCGGGACCATCGGCCTGCGGGCGACCTTCCCGAACACTGATCACCGCCTGCTCCCGGGGCAGTTCGTGACCCTGGACCTGGCCCTGGGCGAGTTGGGCGGGACCCTTGTGGTCCCGTCCCGGGCGGTGCAGGTCGGACAGAAGGGCGAGCAGGTCTATGTGGTGACGCCCGAAGGGACCGCCGAGCTGCGGCCGGTGACCCTGGGGCCCCGGGTCGCGGAGGAGACCGCCATCCGTAGCGGCCTGGCCGTCGGGGACCGGGTGGTGATCGACGGGCAGATGCGGCTCACCAGCGGGGCCAAGGTGGAGGTCAGGCAGCCGGCCGCGGGGGGGCAATGACCCTCCCCGAACTGTCCATCCGCCGCCCGGTGATGACCACGCTGCTCATGGCGGCGTTGCTGCTCTTTGGCCTGCTCGGCTATCGGGCCCTGCCGGTCAGCGAGCTGCCCAACGTGGACTTCCCGACCATCTCGGTGAGCGCCAATCTGCCCGGGGCGAGCCCGGAGACCATGGCGGCGGCGGTGGCCACGCCTCTGGAGGCCCAGCTCTCCACCATTGCCGGGCTGGACTCCATGACCTCCAGCAGCGCGCTCGGCAGCACCCAGATCACCCTGCAATTCGCCCTGGACCGGGACATCGACGGCGCTGCCCAGGACGTGCAGGCGGCCCTCTCCGCGGCCCAGCGCCGCCTCCCCCGGGACCTGCCCAATCCGCCGAGCTTCCGCAAGGTCAATCCGGCGGACTTCCCCATCTTCTACCTGGCCCTGACCTCGGACTCCTTGCCCCTGTCCACGGTCAACGAGTACGCCGAGAACATGCTGGCCCAGCGTCTGTCCACCATCTCCGGGGTGGCCCAGGTGGTGGTCTACGGCCCGCAGAAGTTCGCCGTGCGCATTCAGGCCGACCTCGACGCCCTGGCCTCCCGGGGTATCGGTATGGACGAGCTGGAACGGGCCATAGACGCCGGCAATGTCAACCAGCCCACCGGAGTCCTGGACGGGACCCACCAGGCCCTGACGGTGAAAGTGGACGGCCAGCTCGCCGATGCCGCCGCCTTCCGGCCCCTGGTGGTGGCCTGGCGCAACGGGGTGCCGGTGCGGCTCGAAGAGGTCGCGACCGTGGTGGACAGCGTGGAGAACACCCGGGTGGCGGGCTGGTTCAACGGCACCCGCGGCCTGATCCTGGCGGTGCAGCGCCAGCCCGGGACCAACACCATCCAGACCGTGGACGCCATCAAGCGGGTGCTGCCCGCCTTCCAGGAGAAGCTGCCCCCGGCGGTGCGTCTGGAGGTCCTCTACGACCGCTCTGCGACCATCCGCGACTCCATCCACGACGTGCAGTTCACCCTGATCCTGGCTGGGGCCCTGGTGGTGCTGGTGATCTTCCTGTTCCTGCGCAACCTGTCGGTGACCCTGATCCCCAGCCTGGCCCTGCCCCTGTCCATCATCGGGACCTTCGGGGTCATGTACCTGCTGGGCTACAGCCTGAACAACCTGTCCCTGCTGGCGCTCACCCTGTCGGTGGGCTTCGTGGTGGACGACGCCATCGTCATGCTG
>JBFZCW010000248.1:0-3027 GCA_041307765.1 Chromatiaceae bacterium | reverse complement strand
GAACTGTAACGACGCCATTCCGCCACAACGATTCCCACTGAGAAAGACGATGATGGAATCCGAAGACGTAGCGCGACTAATTCATACCGGCTTGCCAAGTGCTGATGTCCAGGTAACCGGCGACGGTAGCCACTTCGAAGCCTTGGTGGTCAGCCCTGCCTTTGCGGGCATGAGCCCCATTGCCCGGCAGCGTCTGGTGATGGCCACGGTGCGGCCGCAAATCGAGAGCGGCGAACTGCATGCCCTCTCCATCAAGACCCTGACGCCCGAGCAGAGGAGCTCCCAGGCCGGGTAATCATTCGATTGGCGGCTGGCAATATGGACCCAGCGAGTCATACTTTAATAGAAGGTAAGATTATTCAAGAGGAGGTACGTCATGTTCCTGAAACACAAGGTAAGCGGCAAGCTCGTCGAGGTGCTTGGCCTGCGTGATCTATTCAATCCCCTCCACGATGTGCTGATCGGTCGCTACCATGCTGGCGAGGAGTTGCAGGATCCCGAGCAATTCCTGAAAATGGATCTGGTCTTCTGTTCCGGCGAGGCCCTACCCAGGTGTTGGACCGACGTCCACTATCGTGACGACGAGGCCTTTCATCACTACCGATTGGCGCCCTGACCCCCGCCCCGGGTGATGGATGACGCGTGTCGCTCATCGCCCAGCGGCGAGGATAATCCGCATTTGACGGCCACGCGGCCTGTCCCTAAAATGCGCCCTTCATTTCGGGCGCATAGCTCAGTGGGAGAGCACTGTCTTCACACGGCAGGGGTCGGTGGTTCGATCCCACCTGCGCCCACCAATAAAATAAATAGGTTAGGGCCGATTTCGGAGCATCCGAGTCGGCCCTTTTCGTTTCGGGGTATCGCTGGGGTGTCGCACCAACAGCCTGTCAGGTTGCTAGAATGAGCACCGAGAAGTTGCTTCCGAAGCCCCCACCTTTCAGCAAGCTCCCTCCTGCGGGCGGCAGCCAGCCGGGGTGAGAAATTCACCGCAAGGGCGTCGATGCGGTCGCCCCTATTGTCCCCGCTCCACCGCCACCGCCAAGACCACCCAGGAGCCATGGCCGGGCCCAGGGACCCGACCGGACGCGAAGCCCACTACCTCTGGGACCGGCGCGAGGGCGTGGTTGTATCGGGCGCAGCTCTCGGCCCTCTAACATCGCAAGCGGGAGCGGTTCCTAGCGTTCTGGTACCGGGCGACCAAGGCAGTTACCATCATCGCGGGCTCGGCGGCATTCGCCAATCTCGTCGCGGCCCGGAGGCGGTCAACTGGGCAGCGGCCATCATCGCCACGACCTCGACCCTTGCCCTCGTGTGCTGCCTGACTGCGGATTCCGCTGAAAGCTGCTACCGATTCCGCTGTGAAAGCTGCCACCTAATCCAAGCTGTTGATCGCACCCGGGCGGCCCTGCTGCGGCCGCAGGGCCCGGTCGTAAGCGCCCGCCTGGATGTCTGGACAGGTGGCTTGCTGCGGGTTACGTCAGAACCGCACTTGGGCCAGCCAGGTTAGGCTGACGGCTCCTTCCGCCGGGATCTGGACCTGCCACGAGGCGAGACTGGCGGATTCCTTGGTGTGGGGTTGGCTCGTCCGGACCATGGTCCAGTCGCCGGGGAACTCCTCCAGCACCTTGACGGTTACTGCCTCCGGTCTGGCGTTCTTCATCTCCATCTCGAAGCCCGCCTCGAAGGCGTAGTTGAATGCGCTGGTGCCGGAGAGCTTCTTGAACGAGGTCTGCTTGCGCCGGGCCGTGACGTCGAAGCTTTCGCCGAGCTTGAGCTTGACGGTCTCGCCCTTCGGGGTGTGGTCGATGGCATCTTCGCCCACGAACTGGGCATTGCCGCGGCTGTCCTTGCTGTAGACCCGCACGACACCCTTAGGCAGCGGGATTCCAAGGCTGCCGTCTTTGTTCATGAAGCTCAGCATAGAGGCAACGGGGAGCTTGGTCCAGCCATCGGTCGCCTGTGCGCGATAGGTGTAGGACTGGCCCCGCACCACCAGCTCCCGAATCACCGGGACATGCGGCGCGGACAGCAGGGTGACCTGCTTGGTTTGGTTGTTTCCGATGTCGGTCGGCCGCGGCAGGGTGTAGAGGTGGTATTGGTCCAGGGACTCCTCCCGCGGCATCGCGGCCTCTGGCGCCATGGCCATGGTCCGCGCCAAGGGCGGCGCCGGCATGGCCTCGGCTACCTGGTGGACCTCCCCTGCGACCAGTTGCACCAGTGCCTTGCGGTAGGGGATGCCGCTGGCGTTCGTCAGCGTGACCCAGCCGTTGAGGTCCATGGTTCCGGCGGCAGGGGCCAGGTCTGCGACATAGTCCGCCTTCCATGACAGCCCGCTCGTCAGGTAGGACAGCTCGAAGGTACCCTCTCCAGCCGCCGGGGCCTCCAGGTGCAGGACAAGCGTCGGCAGATCACGCAGGTTGGCGGGCACATCGGGGTAGGCCAGGTGGCCGACCACGCCGGTCTCGATACGGTCGGGGTAGCGAAGGACCACGCCATCGTTGGTGGCCAGGACGGTCGCCTCTTCCACCGTACGTTCGCCGGCGTCATTGGTGCGGATGACCTTGATCCCGCGCCCGACGTATTTCTTTAGGAGACTTTGGGGCGTGAGCAGGTCGAAGTCGAAGTTCTGCTCCAGCATCGCGACCGGGAGCCTGCCGGTGGTCTCGTTGAGCAGGGCCGTTTCGGGGCGGATCTGCACCGACACGTTGCGCCACGCGAGCCGGTTCTCACCCTGGGCCAGGGTAAGCGTACGCAGGTCCTTCACCAGGGCCAGGTCGGCGTTATAGATGGTCACCGCGACGGCCTTCTGCGCCGTGTCGTCGATCCGAATCTCGGTGTCCATGGCGGCTCCGGCGGCGGTCCAAAGGGTGAACAGGAGCGTTCCCGCGAGGACGCTGGGCCTGTGGTCGCGCGCGATGTTGGGTTGATGGATCATCGATCGTTGCGCCCCTAATCCGCTGAGGGTGATGTTGGAGCCTCAAGCGTAACGCCCTCCCGCGCGGGGTTCCAGGCCAAAGCGATGCCTAA
>JBFZCW010000247.1:0-8885 GCA_041307765.1 Chromatiaceae bacterium | reverse complement strand
GCCGCGCCCGCGCCCGCCCTGGCCATGCCGTGGACCAGGCCCGGCTCGGCCCTGCCCAGACGCAAGCCCTTCGTCCTGTACCGCTCGGCCATCTCGGGCGTGATGCGAAGCACCAACTGGTCCCCCATGGGCTCGTTTCTGCCCTGGTGTTCCTTGGCTTCCAGCACGTCGGGAAACTCCCGCCGGAATACGTCGGTCTTCGGGTTGCCGCCCAGCTCCCGGACCACGTCACGGACCAGGGGCGGCAGCATCTCGTCGTAGATGGCCCGGTGTGCCTTGCGGGGGTCGGGCATGTTGGCCCTTTCGATGCGACCAACGCCCGTCCCGCCCGTGATCCATGCGTCCTCCGGGTTGTCCATGTCGCCACCCCAGCGGTCGGCGATCTCCTCCATATCCTGCTCAATCTGCCACCTGGCCTCGGCCGCCACTTCGGCCACTTCGTCGTCAAAATACTCCCGCTGCGTCTCGACCTCCCACTCGGCCTCGGTGATCTGGTGGTCCAGCTCATCCCAGCGCTCGTCGTAGTCTCCGGCGTCGGGGTCCAGCTCGTCCTGCGCCTCCCGCAAGCTCTCGACTTTGGCCTCGGCCTTGTCCAGATCGCGGCGGTCTACGACGTCTTCGTAGTCTTCCCAGTTGTATTCCAGTTCGTTAAGTCTTTCCTGCAATTCTTGGTAATTGGCCGCGTCTTCCTCGAACTCGGGCTTGTATTCGCCGACGTCGAAGCCCCCCCCGTTGCTCTGCACGGCTTCGCGGAGTTCTTCCGCCAGATCCTCGCCGACGTAGTTCTCCAGATCGCTATCCTCAATGGAGTGTTCCACGATCCGGCCGTCCTGCCGGCTCTGGCCCCGCAGGACGCCGTTGTCGGCGTCCCACTCCACCCACTCGAAGGAATCGCCGATGTTGTAGCGCAGCGCGCTCTGCGTGCCGTTGATGAAGACGACGTGGTCTAGCCCCTGGTCCATCGCTTCCTGCACCGCCCGCCCGACCATGGTCCGCATCCAGATTTCGGGGCGCTTCATGGGCGGATAGGGGTACTTGGCCAGAGGTCCGCCACTGAGCTTCGAGTCGATGTCCGCAAGTCGGGCGGTAGCCGTAGTCAACTGCTCCTTAACGATGTTCAGGGCATCGAGCTGGGGGCGGTCGTAGTTTTCATAGATGACCGTACCGAAGCCCGGCGGCGAGGGCGGAGTGTCGTACTGGAAGGCCTGGTCCACCTTGACCGCTGATTTCCGCTGGAAATAGTCCGAGGTGCCACCACCCTTAATCCGGCTCACCAGCCGATCCCGCTCCAACTGAAGTCGCTCGACCTCCTTCTCCGCCTCGGCCTTGCGTCGGCTTAGTTCCGGGTCCACGAACCTCGGATAGAAGCCAGGGTCCTCGCCGTACTCTTGTTTCAACTCCTTCAGCGCCTCGTTGTAGCGCGTGCGCATGGCTTCCCGGCTGTCCATCGGGAGGTCGTCGCGCCATAGCTCGTCTTTGGAGCGTTCTTTCGCACGCTTGCGCAGCACGCCGCCGCCCCGCTGGGCCAGGTCGTTCTGGATCTCGTCCACCCAGAAGTAGCGCCCCACCTCGCTGTCCATGCGCGTGGAGCCACGGAGGTGCGAGAGCGGGTCCTCGCCCTCGTCGTGGTGGATCGGCACCGTGAACGGCCGGCCAGCGGGGTTCTCAAACTCGGTGATCGGCGGCATGTACGCCGTGAGCATCCGGGGCTGCTCGCCGCCGCTGAGCATGTAGCCGGGATGGGGCGTATGCGTCTGGACCACGCTTCCGACGGGCAACTGCCCTTCTTCCTCCTCAATCCGAAGCTGCCGGTCCACGGACTGCTGGCCGACCAGCCTCATGGCATCCAGTCGGTCGCCGAGGCCGGCCAGCGCCGGGTGAGCGGTGTCCAAGCCCGCCTGATGAAACCCCTGGAAAGACCCCGGCTCCGGAATCACTCCGTAACGATAGTCAAGCAGGGTGTTTAGGTGCGCCGACTCAATCCGGTTGCGGAGAGCGGTGCGGTAGTCCGCCGCCGAGAATCCTTCCGTGGCCCGAAGGCTGGACTCTGCCATTTCGGGCGGCAGCGTCTGGTTCACTACGTTGCGAAAGGCGTCCGCCAGTCCCGCCTCGGGGATCTGATCCACCCGCTGGCGGATGAGGTCTTGGGCGCGGGAGCCCATCCGGCTCCGGGCGTTGGTTTCTTCGCGTGAACGCTGTTGCAGGGACGACCTGCGCTCCGCAACGCCGCGAATGGAGGGGACGTCCTCGAAGGGCTCCGCCTTCCACCCCTCGTAGCGGCGCTCCCGGAGGTCGTAGCCGCGGCCGATGGCCTCCATGACCTCCTCGCGGGTGTAGGTGGGGCGCTTGTTGGCCGGGGCCTCGCCCGCCGCGACCTTCTCGCTCCACATCTTGCGCAACCGCTGCCGCCACGGCACGGAGCCCAGTTCGTCTTCGCTCACGCCACCGGGGACCGCCTGCAAAGCGGCTTCCCACTGGTCGATGGGCCCCCTCTTCATCTTGACGGCTTTGGCCGATTCCTCCAGGCGCGAGTACCAGTTGCCCGTGGGACCGCCGAAGGGCCCCCACTCGATGGCGCCACGACGATCCAGCCCCCGGAGATAGCGAGCCGCCGGCCGGCCACCGGCTCCGATGGTCGCACCCAGCAGCGCACCCCGGGCCCGGTCCTCTTCATCGACCCATGCGCCCACGCCAGCCCCAGCGGCCCCCAGGGCCGTGTTCGGCGAGCGCAGGACCCCCCGAAGCCGGGAAGGGACTTCCGGGGCCGGTCTGGGCCGCCGGCCAAGGAAGTTGAGGCCCGTCCCGGGCTCCAGGGAGACAGCACGCCGGGGCGCCTGGGGCTCGCGGCCCTCAAGCCTCGCGCCCACTGTCTCATGCACCGCTTCACGGTAGCCTTGCCGTGCCGGGCCCGGTTCGGTGATCCGGGGCGAGGGGCCGGCCTGGGCTGTCGGCCCGCGAGCTTTCCGGGCCGCCGCCCTGCCCAACAGTCCCAGGCCATGCAAGACACGCAAGGCCGTGTCGAACCCAAACCCGACCTCGACCTCAAACAAGCCCCGCTGGATGGGGTCGTCGGCGATCTCTTTCAGGCGCTCGTGGGCGTTGGCCGTCCACTCCGACTCGCCTAGCGCTCGCAGCACGGGTCCCAGCACTCCCGTGGCCTGCTTGTACTCCTCCCGCATCTCGGGCGAGGTGAAGTGGGCCGCCATGGCCGCGCTCGTCTCTTCGCCGCTGGGCACGGTGGAGAGCACGTCGAGGGAGCCGAAGGTCGCCACGTCCTTCGCGGCCTCTGTGGCCGCGCCCCGCAGGCCCGAGAGCTTTCGTCCCACGCCCAGAGCACTCGCCACCCTGGGCGCCGCCTTCGTCAGCGCCGGGCCCGCGGCGCCCCGGATCGTTTCGCCGCCCACCGCGTAGCTGATCCCCTCGTAGACGAAAGGCGACAGGATCGCCGCCACCGTGCCGGCGCCCGTGGTGGGCGCATGGACCTCACGCCGCAGGAAGCGCTCCTCTTCGGACGCCTGGGCCAGGTCACGCGCCACTTCTCCCACGCGCTGTACGCCGCGACCCAGGACCGTGCGGGGCTCCGTGTCCCCGAGCGCGAACTCCGCCACCGCGCCCGTCAACTCAAGGGGCGTCTCCCCCGCACGCATGAGGAAGTCGAGTCCAGCTTCGTGCCCCTGGCGGCCTACGTCCGCGATCCCGCGGCCGATCCATCTGAGAAGGCTGCCGGTTTCGGGCGTCTGGGGCGCTTGTGGGGCATACTTCTTCCGGTAGGCGTCGAAGGGGTCTTCGTCTTCAGACGTTGACCAGGGCGGCTTCTCGCCGGGCGCGTAGGAATACCATCGCTTATCGGGCCCCTGCATGACGCTGTTTCCCAGCGAGTCCTCCGCAGCGAGCGTCTTGTCCCAGGTGGGGTGCCCGCGGCCCTTGAGAAGCAGGCCAGCGTTGGGGCCCTCGGGCACTCGGGACGGCCAGTGCTCCGTCGAATCAGCCGTCAGTCCGGCCCTTTCTGCCGACGCGAAATCGTACCCTGACCCCTCCGGGTCAAACGGCGGCTTCGGGGCATACTTCTTCCGGTAGCGGTCGAAGGGATCTTCTTGCGTCGCCACGGGCGTTACCTCTGGGGCCTGGGCCCGATCCCCTCGGGCGGGGGCTTGCGGATCGCTTCGTCGTCCATGCCTCGCGCCTTCGCGGCGGCGTAGGCCTCGTCCCACTCACGCTGCTGGTCGCCGTGGTTGGCGGCCGCGGTGTCCTCCACGAACTGCGGAAACGTGGTGGAATCGCGGCCGACGGGGGCGCTGCCGCCGAGCAACTCGAACGGCGAGCCCTGCGGCGCGTCGAGCTGGGGAGGCCTGGGCCGTGCCCCGCCGGATCCACCGGGCGTCGCTTGCCGTGCCGTGTCGCCCGCCATGGAGTCCGGGCGCGGCCCGAGTTGGCGCAGGATGACGACATGGGGAACGCCCTGGCCGGAAAGGGTCTGGTATTCCGCATCCCACGCCTCGCGTGTCATGCCCGTGGCCCGCTGGAGGTTCATGCCGCCCCAGTAGGCCATCTGCGAGCGGTAGTCCGCGTGGCTCTCGAAGCCGCCAATCGTGCGGGCCAGGTTGTCGTAGAGCTGCTCCACCGTGCCGTTGCGCTCGGCCTCGCGCATCTGGCGGGGGTCAACACCCTCCAGGGCGCCTGCCACCGCGTTGAGCCGCATCCGGATCATGTCCATGTCAGCCTGGGGCTGAACCGGTTCCCCGGCGCTGAGCACTTGCCCGAAGTCGTCGCGGCCGGCGGCCATCATGCGGGCAGCCTGGAAGTATTCCTGATAGGGCCGGGTGATGCCGGCAGCCGTGTCCGCCTCCAGCAGGTAGTCCAGCGCCTGTTCCACCGACAGCGAGCGACCGGCCTGGGCGCTGCCCGTCCCGTCGCCACTGTAAACCTGCTGTCCCGTGGGCGTGAAGCCCTCCTTCATGTAGAACTCGGCCAGCTCCCGCCGGGCTTGGCTCTCGCGCTCGGCGACGGCGGTAGCCCGCTGGACGTGGTAGTCGTTCTCCGGGCTGTAGCCCCCGACCAGATACTGCGGGACCGAACGCGCCAGGTGGTCCTCGCCTACCCCGGTCCCGGGAATGGCCCGGCCGCTGGTGCGCACCGTGCCCACGGGCTTCCCCGCCTCGGCCTCGGCCAGCGCCATCTCGATCCCGCCGCCCACCAGGCCGCCTTCGGGGCCAGGGACCTGCGTCACGCCGAGGCCCTGCATCCCGAGGTCTTCTGCCCGGGTGCGGGCCGTGGTCGCCTCCCCATGGAGCCAGCGCCGACGGTCCTCGGTACGCTTCTCGGCCTCGATGTTCTGAAGCTCTCGCCAGCGCTCCTTCTCCTCCGCCACGCGAGCGCGCCCCTCGGCTGCGGTGGCCGCCTCCATGATGGCGTCACCCACGGAGCGTCCGAGGCGGCCGAACGCTTCGCCAACGCGCTGCCCGGTGAAGGTCATGTCAGCCTCCCATGAAGTCCTTGAGGTAGGGGGCGAGCGCATCGGCGGACTGCTTCCGCTCCCGGTAGTGCCGCTTCCGGTCCTTGTCCTCGCGCTGCCCCTGCTTGTAGGAGCTGTAGATGTCGAACCCGCCGGCCAGGACGTTGCTCACGAGCCACGCCTTCTCCATGGGTGTGAGCCCGCCCCAGACTTCGCCGGCCCCGCCCGTGACTCGGCCCCAGATCCCCTTGCCCCCGTCGCCCCCACCCGATACCGCCGTCTGGCCGCTCGTCATCACGGGTACGCCGGTCTGGCCGCCCATTCCCGAAGCCAGGGCGCCCAGGATGTCGGCACCGCCGCCGGGCAGGGCGCCGCCGCCAAAGGTGCCGTATGGGCCCGCCTCGTAGGAAGATCCGCTGCCCGGCCCCATGTTCTGGTAGAACGGGTTGATCTGCTGCATCTGCTCCAACGAGAAGGCGTCGCCAGGCTTGGCTTCGCGTAGAAACCGGGGCGTGCCCGCCCCTGAGCCCCACTTGCTGCCGTAGCCGACGCGGTCCTTCCCCCAGTTGACTGCCTGACTGAGCCACGACATGGTACCGCCTCCTTACGAGTTGTCCCGGAGCCAACCAAGGGCGTCGGGGCCGAACGCATCCAGCGCCCGCATGAGAAGGTCCAGCTTTGCCAGCTCCTGTTGGTTGCCCAAGGATTCCGTCCCGTACTGCTTCTGCCAGTCCAGCGCCGCGTAGCGGTAGGCTTCGTCCTGGCTCATGCCCTGCTCCTGCAATTCCAGCATCTTCTGCTGGAAACCGCTGTCCCGCTCCATGGCGGCCTTGTCCAAGGCCAGCCCCTGCTCGCCCAGCGCGCCCGACCAGGCGGAGGCGCGGTCGGCGCCGTAGGTGTTGGCCTGCTCGCGCTCCAGGTCGGAGAACCGCTGCTGGCCGAGGGCTTGAAGGTTCGTCTCGAAGCGCCCCACCTCGCGGCCTTCGACGGTCGAACCCAGCAGTCCGCGGCCCGCAAAGTGCTCGCCCAGCGCCTTGTAGCCCTCCTTGCGCTGCTTGGCGATCTGCTCGTTGATGACGTCGCCGGCCCGACGCACCATGTCGGCGTCGTAGCGACTCGGGTTCTGGAGGGCCGCCAAGATAGACTGGTTCAGGGCTGATGTGACGGCATCGGACGCACCGCCGCCGGCGCCCCCGCCAGCGCCTCCGCCCCCACCATCGGGATCCTCTTCAAACCCGCCCGCGTCGCCACCGAGCCCACCCTCGCCCTGGCCGTCCGTGGTGTCAAGGTTCTCCTCGTCCGGGCGGACCTCGCGCCCGTGCTCCGGCAGCGGTTCGTCGTCCTCGCTCGCCGGGCTGGCAGCCCCTCCCCGGCCCTCGCTCATCCACGACGACGGCCCCGTCTGCTCCCAGTCCTCCGGGTTTTGCTGCACGTCGTAGGGCCTGGTGTCGGGCAACGCCGCGGCCTGGCCCAGGCCCATCTTCGTGTAGAGGTCCTTCTCGGGGTGGGCCACCCATTCCGGCAGGATGGGATTGCCGCTTTCGTAGAGCCGCATGATCTCCTCACCGGACAAATTCAGGAGCCCGCCGCCCGTCTCTTGGCCGAGCCCCATCTCCAGGGCGGCTGCGACCCGAGGGTCGTCCTTCGCGAACTGCATGAAGCCCTTTGGCTCCGCCTTCATGCGTTCGTACAGGGCCTCCCCGGTTGCGTCCTTGGCCCGCATGGTGGCGGCGTCGGGCACGGCAGAGAAGTCGAGGGTGCCGTACTTCTCGCCCACGATCTCCGGGTTCCATGGGGACGCCTGCTGTCCCACGCCCCCGTATTGGGCGCCGCCCTCTTCCGGGGCCACACCCGCCCCGCCCGTGCCGTCCATATACGTGTCGAGCGCACCGCTGCCGGCCTCCATGTCCCATCCCCCGCCACCGACATCCCAGCCCGTCGGGCCCGGCGGCGCGCCCCCCCCTTCCCCGGAGACTGCGGCGGAGGGGGCCTCGCTGAAGTCGAAGTCCGTGGCGGGGTCCGTCAGGCCTGGCGTCGCGCTGGCCTCGCCGTAGCTGAATCCGGGATCCTCCGGAAAGCCCGTGGTGCCGGAAGCGCCCTCGGCGGGAATGGCCACGGCTGCCGCCACGCCCGGATCCGGCTGGGGGTCGGCCCCGGGGAGCTGCATGAAGTCCGGCGCGGGAGCGGCCGCGAAGTTCAGCCCGTCCTGCTCCTCGTCGTCGCGGTCTTCCTCTTCGTCAGGACGGCGCGTGAGTGCCATGGTCATCCTTCCTTACGTAGATGGCGGCGAAGAACTCATCGTTCCGCCTGCCGTTTTCGTTCCAGGTCCCACTCAACATCCGTTTGCATGTCCAGCCCAGAAACGCCGCCTCGATCATCGGGCGCGTGATGACGTGTAGGTGCATGGTATCGGTCGGAATGTTGCACCACTCGAAGATGCGCACCATCGGGGCCGCGCTTTTCATCATGGCCAGCACAGCCTCGGGCTGCTGGACATGCTGGAGGCAGTTATAGCACCAGACCTCATCGAACTCGGCATCCGAAACGTAGTGCTCGGCAGCCATGATGCTGCGCCCGACGCCATGCTGCTCGTACCGGCGTTCGTCCTCGTCGCCAAACCGGATGGGGTCAAGGGCCACGCTCTTCCCGACGGCTTCGTGCAGATCGAGCAGGAGTGATTCCGGGCCGGCGCCCACATCGAGAACGCGACGCCCCTTGGCCGATGCGGGCGTAATGTCGAGCATTTGGGCGAACATGGCCCGCTTTTTTGCCTCGTGCGCCCTTGTGTCAACCCTCATGTGGTAGGTGCGCTCCTCAACCTGGGCCCGCGTCCATGCGCTCCCAACCGTGGCGGTCGTGACAGCGGGGCCGAACGTGCTCCGCAGCGTGTACCAACCCTTACCCTTAAGATCCGCGATCTGGCGGAATACCCGGTCGTACCGCGGCGCGATGGCATCGAAACCATACAAGCTCACGGCCCGCTCGCGGATGTAGGACCGATCTAGGGTGGGCGCCAGGTCCAACGCGGCCATGAAGTCGCCCAGCGTGTGGCAACGGAAGCCGGTTACTCGGTCTTCGATGGTTTCAGTGAAGGCACCGAACGACGTGCTCAGAACGGGGGTCCCGCACAGTTGGGCTTCGACCGCCACACCGCCGAAGGGCTCGGTGAAGTTGGTCGGCATGATGCAGGCCCGCGCCCGGCCCAGGTAGGCGCTGCGCTCGCGCCCGCTGATGGGTGGCCGGTATTCAAGATTCGGCGCCCCCAGGTAGGGCTTGGGGTCGCCCTGGCCGCAGATGACGAAGTGCAGGTCGGGCCGAAGCCACGCGCACTCCCGGATGGTATGCAGCCCCTTGATGTCGCAGATGCGGCCCAGGTAGACCACGGTGTCCATGGGAGGCGCGGGCTCGATGTCCCATGCGTCCACGTCAAAGT
>JBFZCW010000246.1:0-2701 GCA_041307765.1 Chromatiaceae bacterium | reverse complement strand
GGGGCCTGGGTCCGGTCATGCTCCTGCCCACTGCCAGCCACGCGGCGCTGGGGGCGGAAAAGTGGGCCGCGGGTCCGGCCCTGGGCTTCGTCGCCCGCCAGCCGAAGGTGATGTGGGGCCTGTTCAACCAGAACCTGATCTCCTTCGCGGGCGACGCAGACCGCGACGAGGTCAAGCTCAGCATCCTCCAGCCCATCCTGAATATCTCGCTGCCGCACAAATGGTCCCTCGGCACCTCGGAGATGAACGCCACCTACGATTGGGACAAGGGCCTCTGGGCCAACCTGCCCCTGGGCCTCAAGGTCTCCAGACTGCACAAGTTCGACAAGTTGCCGGTACAGTTCAGCGCCAGCTACGAATACAACTTCGCAGACGAGGTCGTGGCGCCCGAGTGGTCCCTGAACCTCACCGTCAAGTTTCTGTTTCCCATTTTACCTTCGAGAAGGGGAAGAACGATGCGCTGCCTCCGAATTTCAACCGCCGGACTCCTGATGCTGGCCCTGACCGCGTTGCTGGGTGCCGACGCCCAGGCCGCGGAAGGCGGCAAGTCCCTCTACCTGCTGGGCAAACGGGGGCCTTTGGCCGGCCTGATCCCCAAGCCGGGTTGGTATGTCACCAACGATGTCTGTTACTACACGGCCAGTTCGGACAACCTGGTCCCGATCAGTGGCCGGGTCACCCAGGGCGTCGACGTCGAGGCGCTTGTAGACGTACTGCAACTGACCTGGGTCACTGACTTCAACCTGGTCGACGGCCGGCTAGCCCTTGGAGCGGTCATCCCCTACGGCCGGGTTGAAGTGGACGCGCAAGCCTCGGCATCGACGCCGAGTGGCCTGGCGCTGGCCGCAGGCAAGTCCGATGGCATGACCGGCTTCGGCGACCCGGCACTGGCTGCATCCATCGGCTGGAAACACCGCGACGGCGATCTGTTTCGCGCCTGGAGCATCTATAGCTCGATCTTCATCCCGGTCGGCTCCTACGAGCTTGGGCGGATCGCAAACCTCAGCGGTAACCGCTGGGGGCTGGATCTGGGTACCGCCTTCACCATGGGTAACTTCAAGAAGGGTCGGGAGTTCTCCGGGGTGCTTGGGGTCACGCTCAATGGCGAGAACCCTGACACGGACTACCGCAGCGGCACCGATCTCCACCTGGAGCTGACCTACAAACAGCACCTGCCCATGGGACTCTCCGCCGGTGTCGTCGGCTACTACTACCAGCAGCTCACCGCCGACAGCGGCTCGAACCTGCTGGGCGACTTCAAGGGTCGGGTCGCCGCCCTGGGCCCTGAGATCGCCTACCAGTTCAAGGCCGCAGGCCGGACCATGGGGTTGGATCTGCGCTGGTACCACGAGTTTGCAGCCCAGAACCGGGTTGAGGGTGACAGCGTCTTTCTGACCCTGTCGCTCCCACTCCAACGCGACCCGCCATCGGTCAGCTCGCCTGACTGAGGCGCAAACCGTTGTGTCTTGGCAGGCTGAAAGCGGCGCACCTCAATTCAACCAGACCACTTTGTCCGTCACATCAACACAGGCGAATGCCATGACCCATCATCTCCTCGCTCGACGGCTGAAATTGTTCGCTTGTCTTGGCCTGGTTCTAGGCGGCCTGTTTGCGGCAACGGCAAGGTCGCAGGAAGTCACGCCCCTTCCCCCCACGTCGCCCGCCTCAATCATGGAACCGGATCGCACGACTCTTCCGCTGCCTATACCCGAGTTCACAGGTAAGGTTGGGGAAAACTACCGAGACTCGACACCCGACTGGGGTCCGGCCCTACCACCATCTGCTCCAAGCGGCGCACCCAACATCGTCCTGATCGTCCTGGATGATGTCGGATACGGGCAACTCAGCGCCTATGGCGGGCCGATCGAGACGCCGAACCTCGACAGACTCGCCGCCTCAGGCCTTCGCTACACCAACTTCCACACCACCGCGCTGTGTTCCCCCACTCGCGGTGCCTTGCTCACGGGCCGCAACCACCACGCCATCGGTCTCGCGGCGATCACCGAGGCGGCGACCGGCTTTCCCGGCAACTACGGCAGCATCCCGAAGAACGCGGCAACCGTCGCCGAGGTGCTCAAGCAGAACGGTTACAACACCTTTGCCATCGGCAAGTGGCACCTCGCTCCCTACACCGCCTACACCGCGGCGGGACCCTTCGACCGCTGGCCACTCGGCCTGGGTTTCGAGAAGTTCTACGGCTTCATAGGAGGCGAGACCGACCAGTGGGCCCCGCTGCTCGTGCAGGACAACCATTTCATCGATGCGCCGAAGCGCGAGGGCTATCACCTCACCGAGGACTTGGTCGATCAGACCATCGCCCACATCCGCGACCAGCAACAGGCCAATACGGGGCGTCCGTTCTTCACCTACCTCGCACTCGGGGCCGCCCACGCCCCGCTGCATGCCCCGCGGGCATTCATCGGAAAATATCAGGGCCGCTTCGACCAGGGCTGGGACAAGGTGCGCGAGGAGACCTTCGAGCGTCAGAAGAAGCTCGGCATCATTCCGCCCGATAGCCAACTGCCTCCGGCGAATCCGGGAGTCCAGCCCTGGAGTGAACTGAACGACAATCAGAAAAAGGTCTATACCCGGCTCCAAGAGGTCTTCGCCGGCTTTGTGGACCACGCCGACCAGAATATCGGCCGCTTGATGGCGGCGCTCGATGAGATGGGCATCCGCGACAACACGCTGGTCATTGTGG
>JBFZCW010000245.1:0-5099 GCA_041307765.1 Chromatiaceae bacterium | reverse complement strand
TTCCACCGCATCGCGCGGTTGGAACAAGCCCTGGCCATCCCCCTGCCGGCCACCACCCAGTGGGATGTGGTGCAGCCGGCCGCCGGGCGTCTGGCCGCGGCCTTCAGCGAGTTGGCCCAGCAGGCGGCCGACGGCACGGTGCTCCACAACGACGACACCCCCATGCGCATCCTCAAATTCACCGAGGAGGCGCGTGCCGAGGCCCTGCCCCCGGGGGCCGAGGCCGAGCGCACCGGGACCTTCACCTCCGGGGTGGTCGCCGAGACGCCCAACGGCCGCATCGCCCTGTTCAAAACCGGCCCCTGCCATGCCGGGGAGCACCTCGCCGAGGTCCTCGACAAACGCCAGGACCCCGCGGTGCCGATCCAGATGTCCGATGCCCTGGCGCGCAACACTCCGGGGGAGCATCCGACCCAGGCGGCCAACTGCATTCCGCACGGGAGGCGCAAGTTCGTCGAAGTCTACGAGGCCTTTCCCGAGGAAGCCGCCTTCGTCCTGGAGAGCCTGCGCCCGGTCTTCCGCACCGACCACCAGGCCCAACAGGACGGGCTTTCCCCCGAGGCCCGCCTGCTCCTGCACCAGCAGGAAAGCGGCCCGCGCATGCAGGCCCTGCACGGGTGGATGGCCAAACAGATCAAGGAGCACCTGGTGGAGCCCAACCCCGGGCTCGGCCAGGCCCGTGCCTACATGCAGAACCACTGGGAAAAACTCACCCTGTTCCTGCGCGTGCCCGGCGCCCCGCTGAGCAACAACCTCTGTGAGCGGGCGCTGAAGAAGGCCATCCTGCATCGCAAGAATTCCTTGTTCTACCGCACCCTCAACGGTGCCAAGGTCGGCGACCTGTTCATGAGCCTGATCCATACCGCCGAACTCCACCACGTGGAGCCGTTCGACTACCTGGTGACCCTGCTGCGCCAAGAGGCCGCGGTGGCCCTGGATTCCGCCGCCTGGATGCCATGGAACTACACCGCCACCCTGGCCCGCCTCGCCGCCGAGGCCGCGACGGACGACTGACTCAGGACCCGCCAAGCGGCGCCTTCCGAGCCGCTGTCCTCAGCCATTCCCCAGCGTCGCGACGACCACCGTCGCGGCGCGGCTGGTGCGCCCTACTGCGCCTCGTGTAGCCCCGAAACAAAGCCGCCAGACCAAACCAGGTTGCCTGCCGGCCACCAAGTGCGCGGGGCTCCCACGTTACCGGGCCAGTGATCGAAATTCATGCAGCCTTGCCGGAAGGACACGGCCCACCCAGCGGAACTCTTGGTGCTCTGGGATGACTTCCCCTGCGGCACATTCGGCCAGGTAGTAACGAGCCACCTTGCCGCTCGCATAGGGCGGGGTTTCCACGTAATCCTCACCCCAACGAAAGTCGAGGCTCTGGAGGCCCGCCTCCTCGCCGACCTCGCGGCGCGCGGCGAGCAACGGGTCTTCGCCGGGCTCGATCTCACCCTTGGGGAAGTCCCAGTAGCGGTCGCAGCGCAGCAGAAGGCAGCGCCACTCCCGGTCTAACCGCCGCAGCACGACCACTCCGGCCGAGCGGCGCTTGGGTCCGGTCAGTCCAAACTCACCTTTCAGTGGATCGGTGCCCATCTCCCCTGCTTCTGCTTCTGCTTCTGCTTCTGCTTCTGCCGCTGCCGGGTCGGGCGGCCTGTCGGGAGAGAACCCGACGTGCGGTTATCCACGGGGCCGGATGCCTGGTCACTGGCTCGGCGCGGACTCCTCGCCCCAAGGGCTGACCACGGGCACGGCAAGTCCCTCGAAATGGCGCAGATTGCGCGTGGCGATGGAGGCACGGCGGGCGAGGCCAATGCCGGCGATCAGGGTGTCGCGGATGTCTACGACGATTCCCATCCGCTGCCTGGACGCGGCGAGCGTTGCGGCCTGCGCTGCGGCGGCCGCATCGAAGCTCAGGATGCGACTGCCGAGGTCGTCCGCCAGGAGCCCCTCGAACGCCTGGCCGAGTGCACGCCGGCGGCGGCCGTCGGGCAGCAGCGCGAGTCCGAATCGGATCTCGAACACGGTGATGCTGGTGATCCAGGTCGAGGCCGCCGCCTGTCCGTCCAGCCACTCCACGACGCGCTGGTCCGGCTCGTCGCGCATGAGGGCCGACAGGACGTTGGTGTCGAGGATGATCACGGCTCCAGCTCGGCCGGCCGCGGCGCCTGCCCGTGAAGCTCGGGCAGGTCCTCGGTCAGGCCCTGGCCGGCGAAACGTGCGGCGATGCGCGAGCCCAACCGGGGCGCGGGCGCCCCGTCGTCGGCCATCGCCTGGCGCAGGATGTCGCGGATTTCCTCTTCCATGCTGTGTCCGTGCTGGCGGGCGCGTTGCTGTAACCGCTGTTTCACATCGTCGTCGAGATTGCGGACCAGGACCTGGGCCATGGCTGACCTCCTTAAGGCGGGGATTGCTAGCACGATAGCCCGCCTGTGGCGCTTCGGCAAGGCAGGACCAGGGTGTTCCGATGCCACCTGGGTCAGGCAAGCCGTCCCCGGATTCCGCTTGCGCTTAATCCTGGCTACGCACTGTGGTTTTGGGCGGAATGGCCAAAAGACTCGACTCCGAGCAGGTTACCCCGTCGCCGTCCGGATCCACTCCACGCGCTTCCTCATGACCCCGTAATAGACCACCGGGATCACCACCAGGGTCAGCACGGTGGAGACGAACAGGCCGAACAGCAGGGCTACGGCCAGCCCCGAGAAGATCGGGTCGTCGAGGATGAAGACGGCACCGGCCATGGCCGCGAGCGCCGTGAGTGCGATGGGTTTGGCGCGCACCACCGCGGAGGCGATCACCGCCGCCTCCAAAGTCATGCCCTCGCGCACCTGCTGGTTGATGAAGTCCACCAGCAGGATGGAGTTGCGCACGATGATGCCCGCCAGCGCGATCATGCCGATCATGGAGGTGGCGGTGAACTTGGCACCGAGCAGCGCATGTCCGGGCATGATGCCTATGATGGTCAGCGGGATGGGGGCCATGATGACGAGCGGCACCAGGTAGCTCCGAAACTGCGCCACCACCAGCAGATAGATCAGCACCAGTCCGACGGCATAGGCGATGCCCATGTCGCGGAAGGTCTCGTAGGTGACCTGCCACTCCCCGTCCCACTTGACGCTGTACTCGTAGGGATTGCCCGGGGGCTGGATGAACCATTGCTCCAGGGCCGGACCCTCCTTGAGCTTGGCGGAGATTTCAAACATCCCGTAGAGGGGGCTGTCGGTGGGTCCGGCCATGTCGCCGGTGACATAGACCACGGGCAACAGGTCCTTGTGGTAGATGCTATGGCTGCGGCTCGTATCCAGCACCTGGACGACCTCCGACAGCGGCACCAGTTGCCCGTCCTGGGAACGTACCCTCAGGCTCAGGACCTGGTCCAGGTCGGCCTTGTCCGCCTCGCCATACTCGACCCGGATGGGGACCGCGTATTTCACGTTGGCCCCGTGCAGGAAGCTCATGTCCTCGCCCCCCAGAACCGTGGCGAGGGCCTGGGCGATGGTCGCCTGCTGGACCCCCAACAGCGCCGCCTTGGCCCGGTCCACCACGACCAGGCGCTTGGCGCTCTGGTGCTCCACCGAGTCGTCCACGTCCACGATATCCGTGGTCCCCTCGAAGACCCCGCGCACCTGGCGGGCGACGCCGATCTGCCCCTCGTAGTCCAGGCCGTAGACCTCCGCCACCAAGGGGGACAGCACCGGCGGCCCAGGCGGGATCTCGACGATCTTGGCGTTGCCGTTGTGGCGCTTGGCGATCTCCTGCAGGGGCGCGCGCAGGTCCAGGGCGACGGCGTGGCTTTGGCGGTCGCGATGGTGCTGGTCGACCAGGTTGACCTGGATGTCGCCGAGGTGAGCCCCCTCGCGCAGGTAGTACTGGCGCACCAGACCGTTGAAGTTGATGGGTGTGGCCGTGCCGGCATAGGCCTGGTAGTCGGTGACCTCGGGGACCCCGGAGAGATAGTCGCCAATCTCCGCGAGGACCCTGGATGTCTGCTCCAGGCTGGTCCCCTCGGGCATGTCCAGCACCACCTGGAACTCGCTCTTGTTGTCGAAGGGCAGCATCTTCAGGATGACGACCTTGGAGGTGACCAGCCAGATCGACCCGGCGATCAGGATCAGGATGCCCGCCAGCAGCAGCCAGCGGTTGAGGTTGCCCTTGGCCCCGAGGAGGAAGGGGCCGATGACCCGGTCGAAGAAGCGCTGCATCCCGCCGCCGGCCGATGCCTCATGGCCATGGCCTTGACCCCCGCCCCCTCCCAGGGCGGCGTGGCGCTTGCCCAGCATAAAGTTCGTCATCCAGGGGGTGAAGACGAAGGCGACCACCAGCGAGATCAGCATCCCGGTGGACGCGTTGATGGGGATCGGGGACATGTAGGGTCCCATGAGACCCGTGACGAAGGCCATGGGCAGGAGGGCGGCGATGACGGTGAAGGTGGCGAGGATAGTCGGCCCGCCGACCTCGTCGACGGCACGCGGCATCAGCTCCAATAGGCTGGCCTTGGACAAGGCCATGTGCCGGTGGATGTTCTCCACCACCACGATGGCGTCGTCCACCAGGATGCCGATGGAGAAGATCAGCGCAAAGAGCGAGACCCGGTTGAGGGTGAAGCCCCAGGCCCAGGAAGCGAAAAGCGTCAGGGCCAGGGTCACGATCACCGCCGCCCCGACGATGATGGACTCCCGCCAACCGATGGCGAAGACCACCAGCAGGACCACGGAGGCCGTGGCAAAGGTCAGCTTGCTGATCAGTTTCTTCGCCTTGGCGTCGGCGGTCGCGCCGTAGTTGCGTGTCACCGTGACCTCCACCCCTTCGGGGATGAAGGTCCCCTCGAGTTGGGCGAAGCGCTCGATGACCCGTTGGGCCACTTCGACCGCGTTGACACCCTCCTGCTTGGCCACGGCGACGGTCACCGCCGGGGTGGTCCCGGTCAGCTCGATGCCGGTGTGCGATGCGCCGGGTCCGGCACCCATCCAAACGTAGCTCTGGGGCTGTTCCGGGCCGCGCTCGACACTGGCCACGTCGCCCAAGGCCACTGGCCGGCCGCCGTGGAGCCCTACGACCAGGTCGCTGATTTCCTCCGCTGTGGACATAAAGGTCCCGGCCTGGACCAG
>JBFZCW010000244.1:0-3081 GCA_041307765.1 Chromatiaceae bacterium | reverse complement strand
TGTCGGTGTCCGCTTGCGGCCAGCAGCCGACGCTGGCGCTTCGCTGGTCGGGGTCCGCATTCGGGTGGACAGGGGACACTCGCCGGGGCCATAGGTTACATACTGAAGTTTCCTGGTTCTGAGAACCACCCACGGGCCAGGCGCTTGGGACCAAGGGTTCTTGTGAGGGTTTGCCCAGTTCTAGGCAAACCCCACCAAAATACCCCCTACCCCCGCCGTCACCCCCCCAAAAACCCGGAAACTCCAGGTGATTGATAAGGTGCGGAATGTAGGGATTAAAGGCGCCGTTACATGATGACGCGCCCGCAGCCGGGACACCTGTAAGGGGGAGTCCCTTGCGTATGGACTTGCTCTATGTACCGTGCAGCACGTCGCCCAGACTCAGCCCGGCCAGGCGCTTGATGCCCCCTGAGAGGTAATAGAGCACCGCCAGCATCATCAGCGTGGCGGGCAAGGCGATCATCGGGTAGCTCAACAGGGTCATACGCCCGAGTTCCTCGTTGAACGCGGCGGTACCGGCGGGGCTGGTGACGATCCAGGTAGCGAGCACGAAATTCATCCCCGCCGAGAAGGCGAAGGAGCCGGCCAGCATCCAGGTGGCGGTGCGCAGGCGGGCGTCGAACGCGGCCTGGTTGCCGCGTTGGACCAGGGCCGCGTCGATCCTCGCGGTGTCGAGCAGTATGGGGGTGTAGAGCAGCACGCGCACCAGCGGGTAGCGACTCAGCGCCGAGCCGGCGACGATCAATCCCAGCACGCCGGGAACCGCCGCCTCCTTCACCGCCAGCCAGCCCGTGTCGAGTTCCAGGAGGCCGATGCCGCCGGTGAGCAGGACGCTGACCAGGCCCAGGCCGGCGAAGATGTTCAGGCGGCGCCGCGTCAGGAAGTCGCGCAGACCCCAGCCCAGGGGAAAGGCGAGCGCCAGCAACAGGGCGGCCACCGGGCCCAGCCGCTCCGGCGCGCTCAATTGCAGGAGCACTAGGGCGGGCAGCACCAGGGTGATCAGAAGTTCCAGCCAGGGCTGGGGGCGGCGGGTGTCGTTCATGTCGGCGAGGGGTAGGAAGTCCGACCGCACAGCGGCTGCGGCCAGGGGAACCTAGCATCAAGGGAAGGGGCTCTGCAAGGGCAAAGGGCGAGCCGACGGCGGCCGAGCGCGGGAGGAGTGGGGGGCAAACCGCTGTTTCGGAGGGCGCCGGGCTGGCTTGCCGGGTGGCCTGGCGCGGCTTGCCTGGGGATGATCACGACGGGTGCGGGACGTGTCGCGTCGCTTGCGCAACCAGGCAACGGGAGATGGCTACCAAACACCTGCTGGCCGAAGATCTACTCGGGTTGCGGTTGGGACAGGGCCTCCCAGTTGGTTACGGCCTCGATGGGTGGGTTTTCCAAGGCGGGCGGCCCGCGGGGCGGGCTGATCCGTGGTGGCGCGGCGGACTCGCCGACGTGGGTGAGAATCCGCCGCGCGGGGCGGTCCTCCGATGCCGGCAACCCGATTTGCCGCTGTGTTGCCATCCAGGGCTCCGGCAGTCCCGCTATAGATCGGCGAGGTGAAGTCGAATAGCGCCCCCGGCAAAACCCAACTAGCGACACGTCCGAAGGTGGCACCAAAGCCGTACTCGAACACCATCGTCGGCGCCAAGCCAGTGCCGCCGCCGTCACGCCATTGTTTGCCATCGAAGCTCACCGCGAACCCACTGAGGGCGACTCCGCTGCAATTTCTGAACGCTGCGGCGATCCAGCCGGCGATGGCTCCGGAGGTCGGGTTACCGAAGTAATTGCCACCTGAGTCCACACCGCCCAACGCGCGTTCGTTGCTGGCTGCGCTACCGAAGCTGTCGAAAGCGCCAGTCCACAACAGCGTTCCGGACCTGTCGTGTGGTCGGGCCCGACCCCGCCGCGTTTGATCCTCAGCAGACGCCTGGACATCCGAGTGCGGACGCCGTCGCTGGCCGTGCCCACCTGTTACCGGGGTAATTTTGGCCAGTCTAGGAGAAAACCGTGAAGACGGCTGTGGGTCGGGACGGGTCGCTTCTCGGCAGGCGTCGGCGGATCATCGAGAGGGCAGGGTGCCCGGCGACCGCCGGGGCAGGTGGAGTGACGGCCACCCGCCTGGGGTGACTCTGCGCGCCCAAGTCGTCCGTCACAGCGCCAGGGCACGGGACAACAGCACCCGAGTCGGAAGGCGGCTTCGTGCGTCTGGGGTCGGGCACAGGGCTGGGCCTGGACGCCTTCCCTGCAAATGACCCCTGACGGATGCGCGCCCCTGCGGCGCTCCGCGGGAGAACGCCATACCCCGCAAGTCCAGCGCCTTGCCCGGGGTCTGCGTCCTCCCGAATGACAGTTCTTGCCATAAAATGCCATGTGTGGCACTTTGGACTGGAACGGAGGTGACCCATGCAATCCATGAACATTTCCCTGCCCGACCCGCTCAAGCAGTTCGTGGATGGGCAAGTCGGCCAAGGCCGTTACAGTAGCGCCAGTGAGTATGTGCGCGAGCTCATCCGTGCCGACGAGCGGCGCAAGGCCGAAGAGACCCTGGAGGCCGCACTCCTCGAAGGGCTGAATGGCCCCGAGAGCGCACTGACCCCTGAGGACTGGACGGCCATTCGCACCGAGGCATTGACCCGGCTGGCGGCGCGCCAGCATCCGCGCTGAGGGTGAGGGTCTACCAGCGCGCGGCGGCCAGGCGCGATCTGGTCGAGCATTTCGTCCACTTGGCCGAGAATGCGGGGCTGAACACGGCGGAGCGCTTTCTTAAGAATGCGCAAGCCAGCTTCAACGACCTGGCTGACCAGCCCTTGATCGGCGCACCGTTGAAACTGCGAAACGCCGGTCTGGTCGGGATGCGGAAGTGGCCGATCAAGGATTTCGACAACCACCTTATCTTCTATCGGCCGGGCCCTGACAGTATCTCCGTCGTGCGCGTGCTGCACGCGGCACGGGACTGGTGGAGTGTGTTGGGGGTCGCAGCCAGGTAAGTGCGGTACTGGGCAAGACCGTGGCGGTCCCGGGTCGGATTGCGCCGGAATCGAGGCACTGATCGAACCTTCCAGAACAGGGCGTCGCTCAAGATCGGAAGAGCGTCGT
>JBFZCW010000243.1:0-4226 GCA_041307765.1 Chromatiaceae bacterium | reverse complement strand
CCCCGGCATGGAGATCGACCTCGGCGGCATCGTCAACGAGTACGCAGCGGACCGGGCGGGGACGCTGCTGCTCGACCTCGGCATCGCCCAGGGCCTGGTCAACCTCGGCGGCGACATCCGCCTGCTGGGGCCGCACCCGGATGGCGGGGCCTGGAGCATTGGCATCCGCCACCCGCGCCGCCCCAGCGCTTTGCTGGGCAATGTCCCGGTGCGCCAGGGGGCGCTTGCCAGCAGCGGCAATTACGAGCGCTGCCTGGAGATCGACGGGCGGCGGTACGGACACATCCCCGATCCAACGACCGGCTGGCCGGTGGAGGGGCTTGCCGCGGGCAGCGTAATGGCCCCCTGCTGTCTCATCACCGGCAGCGGCAGCGCCAGCACCATCGCCATGCTCAGGGCCTCGGCAGGTCCAGCCTGGCGCGCGGGGCTCGGATTGCAGCATCTCTGGGTCGACCAGGCAGGGCGCATCGGCGGAAACCTTCGGCCCTCGGCCGCTGCCGAACAGGCTGGCGCATAACCCGTGGGTGGCCAACCGTCGCAAACGGCCACTACAATGCCCCCAAACCCACTACCACTCGGAACCTACAATGGCTCGATACAGTTCTGTTCTGTCACTCTCGTCGGCCCTGGGCTTGAGCTTCGCCTTGGCCGCAGGAGCCTTTCAGGCCAAGGCCGCCGAGACGGCGGGCGCCCCTGGGACGGCCGCCAAGGCCGAGCACACCAAGGCCCTTGGCCTGGTGACCGACCACTGCATCAAGTGCCACGGCAGCGAGGTTTATACCCGCGCGGACCGCAAGGTCACCACCCGCGACGGGCTGGAGCGTCAGGTCCGCCGCTGCGAGACCGCCCTGGAGCTGACCTGGTTCGACGAGGACATCGCGGGCGTCGCCAGCTACCTCAACGATCAGTACTACCACTTCAAATAGCATGCCGCGGCGGCGCCTGTCGGAGCGACAGATCGAGCGCATCGAGCGCATCCAGGAGCGCCGCCGCCGTCATTTGAGCGAACGCACACAGGCCGTCCTGGCGGAGGTCGAGGAGACCCAGCCGCAGGAGGGCCTGGTCGTGGTTCGACACGGGGCCAACCTCGCGGTGGAGGACTCCGCTGGCCAAGTCCATCACTGCCTGGCACGGCAGAACATTGGCCATCCCGTCTGCGGCGACCGCGTGGTCTGGCAGCCCACTGGGCCCGGACAGGGTGTCGTGACGGCCGTGCTGCCGCGCGGCGCGGTGCTCAGCCGCCCCGACTACGCCGGACGCGACAAGGCGCTGGCGGCCAACCTCACCCAGGTGGTGGTGGTGCTCGCCCCCAAACCAGAGCCGAGCGAGTATCTGCTCGATCAATACCTGGTGGCGGCAGAGAACATGGGCGTCGCCACCCTCATCCTCGGCAACAAGATGGACCTGCTCGACCGGGCCGGGCGCGACGCCCTCCGCGAGGCCTTCGCCCACTACGCGGCCATCGGCTACCGTACCGCCTGGCTCAGCCTGCGCGAGGACCGCGACCTCTCGCCTGCTACGCGCCACCTGGCCGGGCACACCAGCATCCTGGTGGGCCAGTCGGGGGTGGGCAAGTCGTCCCTCATCCAAGCCCTGCTCCCGGATCGGGAGATCCAGATTGGGCGTCTGTCCCAGGCCACTGGGCTGGGCCGGCATACCACCTCGGCAACCACCTGCTACCGACTGCCTGAGGGCGGCTATCTCATCGACTCCCCCGGAGTCCGCAGCTTCCGCCTGGGGGACATCCCGCTCGCAGACCTGGAGCGCGGCTTCCGCGACATCGCCCCCTACCTCGGACATTGCCGCTTCGCCAACTGCCGCCACGAGCAGGAGCCGGACTGCGCTGTCAAGGCCGCGGTGGCAGAGGGCAAGGTGCATCCAGCTCGGCTGGCAACCTTCCGGCACCTGGCGGCGAGTTTGGAAGGGCGGGCCGGATAAAGGGCTTCACACCATGGCGCGTCGGTCAAACGACCAACCTTGGGGCGCCGCTCCTTCGGCGGGCAGCCCAAGGCCTCTCGCCGTCTGGCCCAATCGTGTCAATTGATACAGCCCAGGTACCGTCGCCCTAGTCCTGCGCTATATTGCGGCGACACCTTCTTCCCCCTGGGCCGGCACCTCGCCAACCTCGTCTCGACCCATAGGCCCAAGACGGGACCATCCGCATGGGAGACAAACCCCGATGACCGACTATATCCGTTGGCTCCAAGACCTCCGTATGGACGACGTGCCCGTGGTGGGGGGCAAAAACGCCTCCCTGGGCGAGATGATCGCCAACCTCGCCGAGGTCGGGGTCCAGGTCCCCGGGGGCTTCGCCACCACAGCGGACGCCTACCGGGAGTTCCTTGCCGCGGACGGGCTCGACGAGCGTATCCAGACCCTCCTCGACGACCTCGACGTGGACGACATCGCCGCCCTGGCCGAGACGGGCCCCAAGATCCGCGGCTGGATCATGCAGCAGCCCTTCCCCCCAGGCCTGGAGGGGGCCATCGACGACGCCTTCGCGACCCTTACGGCCAACACCAGCGGCGAGGTCTCCTGGGCCGTGCGCTCCTCGGCCACCGCCGAGGACCTGCCGGATGCCTCCTTCGCCGGGCAGCAGGAGACCTTCCTCAACGTCCAGGGCCTGGCCAACGCCAAGCACGCCATCAAGCAGGTCTTCGCCTCACTGTTCAACGACCGCGCCATCGCCTACCGGGTCCATCAGGGCTTCGAGCACCGCCACGTCGCCCTATCCGCGGCTCTCCAGCGCATGGTGCGTAGCGACCTGGCCGCCTCCGGTGTGGTGTTCACCCTGGACACGGAATCCGGCTTCCGCGACGTGGTCTTCATCACCTCATCCTATGGTCTAGGCGAGATGGTGGTGCAGGGGGCGGTCAACCCCGACGAGTTTTACGTCCACAAGCTGACCCTGGCCGCCGGGCGCCCCGCCGTCCTGCGCCGCAGCGTGGGCGGCAAAGCCATCCGCATGGTCTACGCGGACCACGGGAGCTCCTCCCCGGTGCGTACGGAGGAGGTTCCGGAGGCGGACCGCCTGCGGTTCTCCATCACCGACAAGGAGGTGATGGAGCTGGCCCGCCAGGCGGTCCTGATTGAGCAGCACTATGGCCGGCCCATGGACATCGAGTGGGCCAAGGACGGTATCGACGGCAAGATCTATGTGGTCCAGGCCCGCCCGGAGACGGTCCAGAGCCGCTCCGGCCAGGTCATCGAGCGCTATACGCTCAAGGCCAAGGGCGAGGTCCTAGCCACGGGGCGGAGCATTGGCAACCGCATCGGCTCAGGCACGGCGCGGGTGGTCGCCTCCATCGCCGACATGGACAAGGTCAAGCCTGGGGATGTACTCATCGCCGACATGACCGACCCAGACTGGGAGCCCATCATGAAGCGGGCCGCGGCCATCGTCACTGACCGCGGCGGGCGCACCTGCCACGCCGCCATCATCGCCCGGGAGCTCGGCGTCCCGGCGGTGGTAGGCTGCAACGACGCCACCGACCGCATCCGCGACGGCGAGCCGGTGACCATCTCCTGCGCCGAGGGGGACACCGGCTTCATCTACACCGGGCTCGTCCCGTACGAGCACAAGACCATCGAGCTTGCGCACATGCCGGAGATCCCGGTCAAGATCATGATGAACGTGGCCAATCCGGATCGCGCCTTCGCCTTCGCGGCCACGCCCAACAAGGGCATCGGCCTGGCCCGGCTCGAATTCATCATCAACAACACCATCGGCATCCATCCCAAGGCGCTCCTGGAGTACGACGACCTGCCGGCGGACCTCAAGGCCGAGATCGCCCCGCGCATTGCCGCCTATGCGAGCCCGCGGGAGTTCTACGTCGCCCGCCTCACCGAGGGCATCGCCACCTTGGCGGCGGCCTTCGCGCCCAACCCGGTCATCGTGCGCATGTCGGACTTCAAGTCCAACGAGTACGCCAACCTCATCGGTGGGCCGCGTTACGAGCCCCAGGAAGAGAACCCGATGATCGGGTTCCGCGGGGCTGGCCGCTACGTGGCCGAGTCCTTCCGCCCCTGCTTCGAGCTGGAGTGCGAGGCGCTCAAGCGGGTCCGCAACGACATGGGCCTGACCAATGTCGAGGTCATGATCCCCTTCGTGCGCACCGTGGGTCAGGCCAAGGCGGTGGCCGATGCCCTGGCCGCGCAGGGCCTGGGGCGCGGAGTCAACGGCCTTCGGCTCATCATGATGTGCGAGATCCCCTCTAATGCCGTCG
>JBFZCW010000242.1:0-5482 GCA_041307765.1 Chromatiaceae bacterium | reverse complement strand
CCTCCCACTGGTCCATCTGGGTCCCTGTGAGGACAGCCGCGGGGTCGCTGCTGGCTAGAATGCGCTGTTCGTCCGGGTCGACGAGGGCAACCAATGTCCGCCCGGGGATAACGCCGCGCTGAGATGCCTGGAGGAAGGCGTCGTTCACCGGGACGACCACCAGCAGACTGCCCATCGGGTTACCGCTGGTGTCCTCCACGGCGTCGCTGACCAACAGGTAGGGTTGGTCCTCGAAGCGGGTGAGGACGCTGCGTACCTGCCCCCCGTGGGGCATCAGGGGGTCGCTCACCCCCTGAGCCAGCTCCTGGGGGAGCGGGACCTCTCCGGCCTGGTAGATCTCACGCACCTGGCCGCCGGTGTCCGCGAGCAGGACCTGGCTCGGGGGCGAGAGGCCGTTGCGCGCAAAAAAGTCCGGGAGCCAGAAGGGAGGGAAGATCCGGTAGATCACCGGATCCACGGTCTGCGTCGGGGACCAGAACAGGGGCTCCAGGTACTCCGCCAGGCGCCGGTGATTGGCCAGAAGACGGGCGGTCGCGGTGTAGTCGGCCATGTACTGGTCGAAACGAATCAGGCTCTCGCGCGAGCGCATGTCGAGCTGGGCCTGGAGGTCGTTGGCGAAGATTCGCTTGATCCTGTCGCTCTGGACCTGATCAAGCACCCCCCACACCGCTAGGCCCGCCAGAAGGCCCACCAGCATCGCCACCACCGGCATCGGCGTGACCCGCAGCACGCGATAGTAGAAAGGTCTGGCTGGGCCCTCGCCACCGGGACCTCCAGACCGCATCGGACCGCTACCCACCCGGCGGAACAACCGGCGCAGCGTGCCTAGGACGGAAACAGACAGGGCTTTCAGTCCCACCACTGCCCTCAGGTCTTGATGCCCACCCCGCGGCCCAACAGGTGCAGGCTGATGACCGCCAGCACGGTGATGAACCCCAGGATGATGGAGAAGGCGATCCACAGCGGGATGTCGGTGACTCCCTGAAGCCCGTAGCGGAAGGCGTTGACCATGTACAGGACCGGATTGGCCAGGGACAGGGTATGCCAGGGCTCGGGCAACAGGTCGATGGAGTAGAAGACCCCGCCCAGGTAGGTCAGCGGTGTCAGTACGAAGGTCGGGACGATGGAGATGTCGTCGAAGCTGTTGGCGTAGACGGCGTTGATGAACCCACCCAGAGAAAAGAGAACCGCGGTCAGGGTGAGGACCAGGACAGTGACGACGACGCTGTGGAGCTGAATCTCGGTGAAGGCCAGGGCCACCAGGGTTACGGCGATGCCTACCGTCAGACCGCGGGCCAGTCCGCCGGTGACGTAGCCGGCCAGGATCACCCAGTTTGGGGTAGGAGACACCAACAACTCCTCGATGTAGCGCGAGAACTTGCTGCTGTAGAAGGACGACACGACGTTGGAGTAGGCGTTGGTGATCACGGCCATCAGCACCAGCCCGGGAATGATAAAGTCCAGGTACCCCAGCCCCTGCATGGGCCCGATGCGCTCGCCGATGAGCCGACCGAAGATCAGGAAGTACAGGGCCGTGGAGATGGCCGAGGGGAGAATGGTCTGGACCCAGATGCGCGTGAAGCGCAGGACCTCCTTGACCAGGATGGTGGCAAAGGCGACCCAGTAGCGGTGCCAGCGGTTCATGCCGGCGGTCCCCGCTGCGCCGCGGCCTCGTCCACCATGTCCAGAAACAACCGCTCCAAGCGGTTCTGCTTGTTGCGCAGGCTGATGACCTCGATGCCGTTGCGCGACAGGGCCTCGAACAGGCCGTTGATGGTGTGCTCCCGGCTCACCTCCACTTCCAGGGTGCAGTCGTCAATGTGCTGCAGGACGAAGCCGCCGAGCTCAGGCAGATCCGCCACACGACCCTTGAGGTTGAGGACGAAGGTCTCGGTGCGCAGACGCCGCAGCAGCTCGCCGATGTCCGCCCGCTCCGCAATCCGACCGTGGTTGATGATGGCGACGTTGCGGCACAGGCTCTCGGCCTCCTCGAGGTAGTGGGTGGTCAGGATGATGGTGGTGCCGGCCAGGTTGATCGCGCGCAGGAAGGCCCACATGGACCGGCGAATCTCGATGTCCACCCCGGCGGTGGGCTCGTCCAAGATCAGCAGCCGCGGCTCATGCACCAGGGCGCGGGCGATCATGAGCCGCCGCTTGAGCCCCCCCGAGAGCTTGCGCATCTCAGTATCGCGACGGTCCCAGAGGTCGAGCTGGCGCAGGTAGCGCTCGGCCCGCACGCGGGCCTCGCGCCGCGGGACCCCGTAGTAGCCGGCCTGGTTGAGGACGACCTCCACCACCGGCAAAAACAGGTTGAAGTTGAACTCCTGCGGAACCAGGCCCAGGCACCCCTTCACGGCCTCCGGGTCGCGATCCAGGTCATGGCCGAAGACCTCGACCTTGCCGGAGGTCTTGTTCACCAGAGACGCGACAATGCCGATAAGGGTGGACTTGCCCGCGCCGTTGGGTCCCAGGAGGGCAAAGAAATCGCCCTCCTCCACCGTCAGGTCTACCTCTTTGAGGGCTTGGAAGCCGCCGCGGTAGATCTTGGTCAGTTGGGAAACAGCCAGGGCGGGCATGGACGGATCGAGGTGGGCAAGCCGGGTGTGCGGAAACTCGGTAAGCTAGCCGGCCGCCGCGCGGATGGCAAGGAAACCGCTCAAAGCGCGCCGGCCAGCCAGGCGCCTGAAACACCGCATGGGCCAAACCTCGCACTGAAGGAGGACGCGCAGACTCCCATGGACCTTGCCTCCCTTCTATTCGCCGTTGGCACCCTCGCCGGCCTGATCGACGCCATTGCCGGCGGCGGCGGTCTGATCACAGTCCCCGCACTCCTCTGGAGCGGGCTGGACCCAGTCTCCGCCCTGGCCACCAACAAGGCACAAGGGGTCTTTGGAAGCGGGGCCGCCACGGCCAATTTCGCCCGCCAGGGGGCGATCGACCTCCGACAGGCCTGGCCCGCTGTCGCTTGCGCCTTTATCGGGGCTGGGGGCGGGGCCGCGGCGGTGCAATATCTCGGCGGTGACACCCTGGCACGCATCGTCCCGCTGCTCTTGATCGCCTTCGCCCTGTATTTCCTGTTCTCGCCGCGGGTCTCGGACCTGGACAGCAAGCAGCGGCTCGGCGAGGGGGCCTTCGCCCTCCTGGTGGGGACCGGGGTCGGCTTCTACGACGGCTTCTTCGGCCCGGGTACCGGGACCTTCTTCGCCATGGGCTATGTCGGCCTGCTCGGCTATAACCTGCGGCGCGCCACGGCCCACACCAAGCTCCTCAACTTCGCCAGCAACCTGGCGGCACTCACTTTCTTCATCGCCGGCACCCACGTCGTCTGGGCACTCGCCCTGCCCATGGCGGCCGGGCAGTTCATTGGCGCCTGGGTGGGCTCCCACCTGGTGCTCCGCCACGGAACCCGGCTGATCCGCCCCCTGCTGGTGCTCGCGGCCCTAGCGGTGTCCGTCAAGCTCCTGATGGAACATTAGACGCCCCCGGCGGGCAGCGTCCTTGCCGGACCCGATCCAGAGCCGGTGCAGCCTGCGGGTCGAGTGGTGCATCCTCATCCTGATGAGGGTGGAAAGCGGCCCCATCCTCTTTGAGCTGAGTTTCCGCACTCACCCCATTGGCTAAGCCGCGTCGGATGCCGCAACTACCTTGACGTCATCGACCCGTTGAAACCCGCGAGGCAGTAGGTGCCCGCGGCGTCCGCGCTCACCCTGGTAAGAGTCCAGGTCGGCGGTCTTGAGGGTGAAGCGCCGCTTGCCGGACAGGATCATCAATCCCGCCCCCAGAGGGACCACGGCGACGGCGCAGAGGTACTCCTCCCGGGTTGCGGCCTTGGCAACTGGGATGCCGAGGATCTTGTTGCCCTTCCCCCGCGGGAGCTGGGGCAGTTCCGCCACCGGGAATACCAGCATGTGGCCGGTGTTGGTGATGGCCACCAGGCGGTCCCGGATAGGGTCGCCCACCGCAACTGGGGGCATGACCCTTGCACCAGCAGGAAGGGTCAGAACCGCCTTGCCGGCCTTGGGCTTCGCGTAGAGGTCCTCCAGGCTCGCGACGAACCCGTAGCCCGCATCGGAGGCCAGCAACAGGCGCTGGCGCGGATCCCCGCCCAGGACGGCGACGAACTCGGCCCCCTTTGGCGGGCTCAGGCGCCCAGTCAAGGGCTCTCCCTGTCCTCGGGCAGAGGGCAGCAGGTGGGCCTGTACCGAGTAGCTGCGTCCAGTGGAGTCGAGGAAGACGACGGCCTGATTGCTTCGCACGCAGGCCGCAGCATGGAACCCATCGCCGGCCTTGTAGCTCAGGCCCGACGGGTCGAGGTCATGGCCCTTGCCCGCCCGCACCCAGCCCTTCTGGGACAGGATCACGGTCACCGGCTCGCTGGGGGCGATCTCGGTCTCGTCCAGGGGAGTGGCCGCCGAGCGCTCGACCAGAAGCGAGCGGCGCGCATCGCCGTACTTGGCCGCATCCGCCTCGATTTCGTCACGGATCAGCCGCTTGAGGGTCGCATCCGAGCCCAGCGTCCCCTGGAGCCAGTCGCGCTCCTTTGCCAGCTCATCCTGCTCGCCGCGGATCTTCATCTCCTCCAGGCGGGCGAGCTGGCGCAGCCGGGTGTTGAGGACGTACTCAGCCTGGACGTCGCTCAGGTCGAAGCGGGACATCAGCACCGGCTTGGGCTCGTCCTCGGTGCGGATGATGCGGATCACCTCGTCGATGTTGAGGTAGGCGATCAGCAGGCCGTCCAACAGGTGCAGCCGCTCCAGCACCTTGTCCAGGCGGTGCTGGAGGCGCCGGCGCACGGTGCGGGTCCGGAAGCTCAGCCACTCGGTGAGGATGTCGCGCAGGTCCATGACCCGCGGGCGGCCGTTCAGGGCAATCAGGTTGAGGTTGACCCGGACGTTACGCTCCAGGTCCGTGGTGGCGAAGAGGTGCGACATGAGCCGCTCCACGTCCACCCGGTTGGAGCGCGGGACCAGGACCAGGCGGGTCGGTGACTCGTGGTCCGACTCGTCGCGCAGGTCCTCCAGCATAGGCAGCTTCTTGGCCTGCATCTGGGCGGCGATCTGCTCCATGATGCGATTGCCCGAGACCTGATAAGGCAGCGCCGTGATGACGATGTCGCCCTGGTCGATCTCGTAGCGGGCGCGCAGGCGCACGCTGCCGTTACCGGTCTCGTACATCCGTCGAAGCTCCTCCGGGGGCGTAACGATCTCCGCGGCCGTCGGGAAGTCCGGCCCCGGGATGAAGCGGCACAGGTCCGCCACCGTGGCCTCCGGCCGCTCCAGCAGGTGGATACAGGCCCGCGCGACCTCGCGCAGGTTGTGGGAGGGTATGTCCGTGGCCATACCCACCGCGATCCCGGTCGCCCCGTTGAGCAGTAGGTTGGGTAGCCGGGCGGGGAGCAGGGATGGCTCCTCCAGGGTCCCATCGAAGTTGGGGACCCAGTCCACGGTGCCCTGGTCCACCTCCGCAAGCAGGACCTCGGTGT
>JBFZCW010000241.1:0-3557 GCA_041307765.1 Chromatiaceae bacterium | reverse complement strand
GACACGCCGAAGTTCGCCGTGCGTCCCCTGACCCACCTGTTGCAGGCCAAGGCGGTGCTCTGCCCCGGGCTGGAGGTCTCCTTCCGCGACGAATCGACCGGCGAGGAACAGTCCTGGTGCTATCAGGACGGGCTCAAGGACTACCTCGCCCAATCGCTGCAAGGCCTGGAATTGATCCCCGCCGAGCCCTTCGTCGGCAACCTGGAGTCCGCCAACGAGGGGGCGAGTTGGGCCCTGGCCTGGCTCCCCGAGGGCGGCGACCCCATCGCCGAGAGTTACGTCAACCTGATCCCCACGGTCCAGGGCGGCACCCATGTCAATGGGCTGCGTACCGGCCTGACCGAGGCGGTGCGGGAGTTCTGCGAGTTCCGCAACCTGCTGCCGCGCGGGGTCAAGCTGGCCCCGGAGGACGTCTGGGCCCGCTGCTCCTACATCCTCTCGGTCAAGTTGATCGAGCCCCAGTTCTCAGGTCAGACCAAGGAACGCCTGTCCTCCCGGGAGTGTGCCGCCTTCGTCTCGGGTGTGGTCAAGGACGCCTTCAGCCTGTGGCTCAATCGGCATGTCGCCGAGGCCGAGCGTATCGCGGAACTGGCCATCGGCGCCGCCCAGGCGCGCCTGCGGGCGGGGCGCAAAGTCATCCGCAAGAAGATTACGCAAGGTCCTGCTCTTCCAGGAAAACTAGCCGACTGCACCGCCAGCGACCCGGAGCGCAGCGAGCTCTTCCTGGTCGAGGGCGACTCCGCCGGCGGCTCCGCCAAGCAGGCCCGGGACCGCGAGTTCCAGGCCATCATGCCGCTCCGCGGCAAGATCCTGAACACCTGGGAGGTGGACCCCGCGGAGGTCCTCGGCTCCCAGGAGGTGCACGATATCGCGGTGGCTGTCGGGGTGGATCCTGCCAGCGACGACCTCTCGCGGCTGCGCTTCGGCAAGGTCTGCATCCTGGCGGATGCCGATTCCGACGGGGCCCACATCGCGACCCTGCTCTGTGCCCTGTTCTTGCGGCACTTCCCGCGCCTGGTGGTGGAGGGCCATATCTATGTCGCCATGCCCCCCCTCTACCGTATCGATGTGGGCAAACAGGTCTACTACGCCTTGGACGACGCCGAGCGTCAGGGCGTGCTGGACCGGATCGCGGCCGAGAAGATCAAGGGCAAGATCAATGTGCAGCGCTTCAAGGGCCTCGGCGAGATGAACCCCATGCAACTGCGGGAGACCACCATCCACCCGGACACCCGCCGCCTGGTCCAGCTCACGGTCGAGGACGGCGACTCCAGCAGCCAGCTCATGGACATGCTGTTGGCCAAGAAGCGGGCCGCGGACAGGCGCGCCTGGCTGCAGGCGAAGGGGGACCTGGCGGAAGTCTGATCGCAGCCGGCCCCGGCGAGTGCGGGGATTGCCAACAGCGGCCTGGCCTTACAGCCAACCCTTACGCTTGAAGTAGAGGTAAGGGAGCAGGGCCGAGACCACCATCAGGACCAGCGCAAAGGGGTAACCCGCGGCCCAATGGAGCTCCGGCATGAAGTCGAAGTTCATCCCATAGATGCTGGCGATGAGGGTCGGCGGCAGGAAAGCGGTCGCCGCAACAGAGAAGATCTTGATAATCTGATTCTGCTCGATGTTGATGAATCCCTGTGCCGCCTGCAGCAGGAAGTTGACCTTTTCAAACAGGAAATTGTTGTGCGGCAGCAGGGCGTCGATGTCGGAGAGCAGATTCTTGATGCGTTTGGCCGCGGTCTTGGAGGGCTGAGCGTTGCGCAGCACGAACGCCAGGTCGCGGCGGGCGTCCATCAGGCACAGGCGCACCTTGCCGTTGACGTTCTCGTGACTCGCGAGCCGCGCCAGGGCACCTTCCAGATCCGGCTCCGTGTCCCTCAGCACCAGGTAGCTCGTCTCCTCCAGGGCGCGGTAGAGCTCCTGTAACGAGTCGCCAAGGTCGTTGACCGCCGTCTCGAAGAGACCGATGAGGAGCCCCAGGGGGTCCGCCAGGAGATCGGGGTAGCGGCGCACCCGAATGCGCATCAGGCGGATGGCCGGCACGTCGCGCTCGTGCAGGGTGACCAACCGCTGGCCATTGAGCATGACGCTGACGCTCGTGTTCTCGGGCTGGCCTTCGACCCGGTGGAGGAACAGGGTCGATAGGCGCAGGCCGTTTTCGTCGACCACGGAGCGGGTACTCGCCTCGATCTCGTCGGCGTCCTCTTCATCGGACAGGGTGTGCCGCACCAGGCTTTCGATGATGTCGCGCTCCTGGTCGGACGCCTCCGCGGCGTCGATCCAGGCCGCCTCGCCCAGGCGCATCGGATCCTCGATGGTCTCCGTCACCTGGCCATTGATCTTGTATGCGGAGAGCACAGCGAATCCTCCAGCCTGGGAAAGGGCACTGTTGGGCAGCGCAGAGGATACTCGATTCTCGATTCACCACGGGGCGGCACACCGCGGCGTAGGGCGCCGAGACAGCGCTTGAGCGAAAGGCTTGACCCGGCTAAGAGCAGTTTTGCGCCCGTGGGCCCTTTGCGGTTCAATGCCGGTCATGCCGACCGACTTAGCCTGGCGCCCATGAACCGCCGCGACTTTCTCCGCGGGTCCTCGTTCGCCGCCCTGACCTGTGCACTCCCGAGCCGCGGCGCCCAGCCCGAACCCGGACCTCAGGGGCGGGTCCTGACGGGCCACCAATGGCGTACCCTCGCCGTGGTCCACGACCACCTGCTTCCCTCCGAGCCGGCAGCCCCGGGCAGCGGAGACATTCGCGCCACGGCCTATCTGGACGGCGTCCTGGCCGACCCGGACCTGGACTCCGAGACGCGGACCTTCGTCCTCAGCGGCGTCGGCTGGCTGGACGACCTGGCCCAGGAAGGCCATGGACGCCCCTTCGCAGACCTCGATCCCGCACTCCGAGAGGACCTCCTGCGCAGCATTGTCGAGCGCGGGGCTGGGGAGCGCTGGCTCTCCGTTCTCATCGGCTACACCCTCGAGGCCCTCCTTGGCGATCCGCTCTACGGCGGGAACCCGGGTGGCATCGGCTGGGCCTGGCTCGATCACGACCCCGGGCGGCCGCGCCCGACCCCGTCGATCATCTACGGGAGGCTGGGCAAAGCATGAGCAAGGACTTCGATGTCTGTGTCATCGGCAGCGGGGCCGGCGGCGGTCCCGTCGCCCTGACCCTGGCCGAGGCCGGCTACTCGGTCGTGGTGCTGGAGAAGGGGCCCTGGCTGCGCGAGGGCGATTTCTGCAAGGACGAGATCGCGGCCACCCGACGCAGCACCTACACGCCCAATCTGCGCGACGAACGCCACGTCCTGGAGCAGCAGGACGACGATGGGGTGTGGCAGGCCGAATCGACATCGAGCTCCGGTTGGGACTTTTGGAACGGCAATCTGGTCGGCGGCGCGACCAACCTCATGAGCGGCTTCTTCCACCGCATGAAGCCGGTGGATTTTCGCCTGCGCTCCGAGCTGGGCCCGGTGGAAGGGGCCAACGTGGTGGATTGGCCCATCGCCTACGAGGCCCTGGAGCCCTACTACGACCGCGTCGAGCGGCGCGTCGGCGTCTCCGGGCGG
>JBFZCW010000240.1:0-3473 GCA_041307765.1 Chromatiaceae bacterium | reverse complement strand
GCGGCAGGATCTGGATGTCCCCCCGGGCGTTGCGCTCGATGCGGTAGTCGCGGTTGGCCTGACAGATGGCGAAGAAGAGGGCGTCGTCCAGGCGACCTTGGGGCGGCATCTGGAGGTCCACCCGGGGCAGGGCTGGGGAGAGCAAACCCATGGCGTATTGGCCTCGCACTTGTGGTGGGTGGGTTTGCGGGGAGTCTAGCAGGGTTCCCCTGGCTCGCCCCCGGGCCGGGCCAGATAGCCAGATAGGGAACACGGAAGTGGGTCTTACAATCCGCGTTCGTGGAGATCGTGGTCTGGAAGCTACCGCAGTCGCTGCCCGGTAGCCCGCATGCCCTCAAGTACCGCCTGGCTTATGTGTCGAGCGGTAAGTGCATTGTCCGCACTGGTCAGGGCCCAGTGGGCGTACGCGCGCTTGCCCGGCAGTTCGGGCGAGACGTCAAGGGTGTGCACACCGACACCGACACCGACACCCAAGTGTTCGTGCAGTGCGGTGTGCTGGACAAGTCCGACGACGGTAAGGTGGCGTTTCCCTACGATGCCGTGCACGAGGACTTCACCATCAGCGGCGCGGCATGATCCCGCGGGTAATTGGGGGCAGGCCGCGATGTCCCGGACCCGGTCCTGTGAGGTGGGCCCCAATCGGTGGATAGGGTTAGGCTTCGGATGCAGCAGGTGCCGTCATCGTCGCCGAGGCAAAGGTCAAGACCAGACCCCAAACCCCCAGACATAGACCGAGGAGTACCTCCAGTCGTGCCGGTGAGGGGCGTGTTATGCGAACCACACAGCGGTGGCCCAAAAAATGAGTACTATATGTACACTTTGTACATTTTGGAGGTGAGGGATGCGTACTGTAACCGCAAGCGAGGCGAAACAGAGCCTCGCGAGTGTCATCGAGGCCGCTGCCCGGGAGCCCGTCGTAATCCGCCGTCAGAAGCGGGATGTCGCTGTGGTACTGTCCATGCAGGAGTACGAGCGTCTCGTCCGGCTCAACGTCGCCGAGTTTCAGCGCTTCTGCGACCGCGTGGGCGCCTCGGCGAAAGAGGCCGGCATGAGCGAGGCAAAGCTGGCCGAACTCCTGGCCGATGGGTGACCAAACGCTTTGGGTGCTGGATACCAATACGCTCATCAGCCGACTTCTCTGTTCTGCGGGAGCGGCTGCGCAAGCGGTCGATCATGCACTCGCCCGTGGAGTGCTGCTGGTCTCTGAAGACACATTGAACGAATTGGTCGAGGTCTTGATCAGCTCGAAGTTCGATGCCTATGTTACACGCGAGGATCGACGGCAATTCTTAGAGTTGTTGGGGGGCGTGGCCCGCATTGTTCCCATTGTGCGCAGAATGCGCGCATGCCGCGATGCGAAGGATGACAAGTTCCTGGATGTGGCGCTGAACGGCGAAGCCACGGCCATCATCACCGGTGACCAAGACCTGCTTGTGCTAGATCCATTCCATGGTGTGCGGATACTGAGTCCAAGCGCTTTTCTCACTTGGATATGAGCCTGCTGAACCGCGCTGACACACGCGGAGCCGCAACCTGTCGGTCAGGAGGGCGGGAGGGTTTCGGGGCTATAATCCGGCCATCGGACCCGTCCAGAGGTCCAGTGCGAGGAGCGGGAACCATGGCGACCCATCGGGGATTCCGGCCCGATACCGAGTCTGGGGCATTCACCTACGCGGATTACTGCCGCTGGCCGGATGGGGAGCGTTGGGAGCTCATCGGCGGAGAGGTGTTCGACATGTCTCCTGCCCCGGCGCGGATCCACCAGGACCTGGTGGTGGGCCTCGTTGTCCAGGTCCATGGAGCATTGGCCGGAACTCCTTGCAGGGTTTATGTGGCGCCGTTCGATGTGCGCCTGCCAGAGGCAGATGAGGCGGATGATGACATCCGCAATGTCGTCCAGCCGGACCTGGCGGTGATTTGCGACCCGGCGCGACTCGACGATAAGGGCTGTCGCGGCGCGCCCGACTGGATCATTGAGGTCCTTTCTCCCCGTACTGCTGCCAAAGACCAGCGGCGCAAACGCGACCTGTATGAGCGCCATGGGGTTCGCGAGTACTGGCTCGTCCATCCCACCGACCGCGTCGTGTTTGTCTATCGCCTGGAGGAGGGGCGCTACGGCAAGCCCGATGTCGGCGCCGCTCGCGGTGAGACACAGGTCGCCGTCCTGCCGGGGTTCGCCATCCAGTGGGACGGTGTCTTCCCGGATGCGGTTGCCGACTAGGTCTGGGTGGTGTTGGGTCGCTCCTGGACTCGTTCTGTCCGCCGTGCGCTGTTCGCCGCCGGAGACACGGCGCCGATGCTTCCCATGTCCTCAGGGCTTCGACCCCCTCCACACCCCTCCCCCTGCCCGGAGGAGGGAGAAACGAAACGGTTGCGCGGTTTCTTCCGGGCCGGAGTCGATCCGTGCCAGGTCGGAGGACGAATCTGTTGCGGCGGTGCTCTGGGCGTCCGCGGTCGGGTGCGCCCAACGGATCACCCTAACAGCCCAGGACCCCCATCAGGCCTGCCGAACGGAATCCGGATCTCTGGCCTCATGGGAGATCAACTCCAAATGGACTTGGCCGAGATACATGCGATGCCTGCCAGGCTGATCAGGCTACCGATCACGCGCCGGGCCTCTGGCCGCTCCTTGAGGAATACTGCCGCGATCAGCAACACGAACAGGGGTTCCGTCGACAGCAGGGTATTGGCAATCGCGAGGCGCGCGTACTTGAGTGCGAGCAGCGAGAGAAAAAAGCCGCCGAAAGTGATGAATGCGGCAATCGCCGCAAATTTCGCGGCTGTTCGCCAGTCGGTCCAAAAGAAGTGAAACCGGCGTTCCGTGGTGTGCGAGAACACGAATACGATCAGCACGACGGCAGCCATCCCTCCGGCAATCCGGATCAGTGTAGCGACCAAGGGATCGACGGATTCGAGGGCGCCCTTCGCCATGGTGACTGAGGCTGCCATGGCCAGAACCGATGCCAGTCCGTAGAGCACGGCGAGCGGGCTTGGTCCGGAACCGTTCATCTGGCGGCCGTCGCTGAGCACCACCCAGACCCCGACGATAACCAGAGCGACGCCGGTCCATTCCAGCGATATCAGCGATTCCCCCAAGAACACGACCGCCATGCCGATTGTGGCGACCTGGCCCAACAACATCAGTTGGACGACGGAATGCGGACTGAGCTCCCGAAGCGCGCGGAAAAACAGCGTGTCGGCGATGCCGATGCCAAGCGCGCCACTGGCGAAGAGGATCCAAAAGGCCCCGGAAGGAATGGCATCCGAGCCCGAGACCAGGACGGCGGCCCCGAGCACCACAAGGGCCACAACACCCTTCGTGAACGTGAGTGTTAACGCAGAAAACCGCTCGGCGTAAGGCTTGAGCAGCATCGCGCCAATGGCCCAGGAGGCCGCGGAAGCGAGAGCGGCGAGTATCCCGAAAGTTTCAGGCCCCACGGCGGTTGACGCTCGTCAGGCAAACAGAAGCGTCA
>JBFZCW010000239.1:0-5752 GCA_041307765.1 Chromatiaceae bacterium | reverse complement strand
CGAGGCCGGGGCCATGTCGTCCTGGATCGCGGCGGCCACCGCCTACGCCAACCACGGCCAGGCCATGATCCCCTTCTACATCTATTACTCGATGTTCGGTTTCCAGCGCGTGGGCGACCTTGCCTGGGCCGCCGGGGACCTGCGGGCCCGCGGCTTCCTCATCGGGGGAACCGCCGGGCGCACCACCCTGGCCGGTGAGGGGCTCCAGCACCAGGATGGGCACAGCCTGATCCAGGCATCCACCATCCCCAACTGCGTCGCCTACGATCCGGCCTACGCCTACGAGCTGGCGGTGATCGTCCGCGACGGCATGCGCCGCATGTACCAGGAGCAGGAGTCCTGCTTTTACTACATCACCGCCATGAACGAGAACTACCTCCAGCCAGCCATGCCCGAGGGGGCCGAGGCGGCCATCCTCAAGGGGATACACCGGGTCCAGACCGGAGAGGACCCCAAGGGGAACGAGGCCCCAAGGGTCCAGCTCCTGGGCGCGGGGGCCATCCTGCGCGAGGCACTGGCCGCCGCGGATCTGCTCACCCGCGACTTTGGCGTGGCCGCCGACGTCTGGAGCGTCACCAGCTTCAACGAGTTGCGGCGCGAGGGCATGGACTGCGAGCGCTGGAACATGCTCCACCCCGAAGCCGAGCCGCGCCCGAGCTTCGTCGCGGCTCAGCTAGCCAAGACCCTGGGTCCTGTGGTGGCGGCCACCGACTACATCCGTACCTACGCCGACCAGATCCGGCCCTATGTGCCGCGCCGCTATACGGTGCTTGGGACGGACGGCTTCGGCCGCAGCGATATGCGCAGCCAGTTGCGCAAGTTCTTCGAGGTCAACCGCTACTACATCGCCCTGGCCGCCCTCAAGGCCCTGGCGGACGACGGTGAGATCCCCGTCGCCAAGGTCTCCGAGGCGATCGCGAAGTACCGCATCGACCCGGACAAGCCCAACCCGGTGACGGTGTGACCGGCGCCAACAGGGCCGAGGAGGACGCAAGCGTGGCAACAGTCGAAGACATCCTGGTCCCCGACATCGGAGACTTCGCCGGGGTCGCGGTCATCGAGATCCTGGTCAAGCCCGGGGACCGCATCGAGGCCGAGCAGTCCCTGCTGACCCTGGAGAGCGACAAGGCGACTATGGAGATCCCGGCCCCGCGCGCCGGCGTGGTCAAGGAGATCAAGGTCCAGCTCGGCGACAAGATCGCGGCCGGGGACCTCATCCTGACGCTGGAAGGGGACGCCACGCCGCCGGCGGAGGCACCGACACCCGCAGCAGCAGCCACGGCCCAGCCCCCGGCCCAGACTCCGCCAACGCCAACCCAGGCCCCGGCACCCGCGGCAAAACCGCCAGAGGTCAACGCCGACGCCAGCCCCGTCCCTATAAAGCTCCCGGACGTGGGCGACTTCCACGACATCCCGGTGATCGAGATCCTGGTCGCCCCCGGTGACCGGGTGGAAGCAGAGCAGTCCGTCCTGACGCTTGAGAGCGACAAGGCAACCATGGAGATCCCGGTCCCACAGGCCGGGGTGGTGCAGGAGATCAGGGTCAAGGTTGGCGACAAGCTCAACCGGGGCGACCTGCTCCTGACCCTGATCCCGGACGCCCCCGCCCAGGCCCCGAGCGCCGCCGCAGAGGTCCCGGGGACCGCCGCCGAGGACGCCGAGCCGACCCAGGGCCCGGCGCCAGCGGCCAAGCCCGCGCCAACCCAAGCCGAAACCGGTCGTCGTCCAGCCGGGCGCATGCCCGGAGAAAAGGAGCACGCCCGCGCGCCCATCCTGCCCCGCCCCGCGGACATGGCCGCCATCGCCACAGGCCGCACCCCCCACGCCAGCCCAGCGGTTCGCCGCTTCGCGCGGGAGCTGGGTGTAGACCTGCTGCGCGTCAAGGGCAGTGGGCCCAAGGGCCGCATCCTCAAGGAGGACGTGCAGGGCTTCGTGAAGCAGGCTCTGACGGAGGGAACGCCCGCCGCGGGAGCGGGCACGCCCTTCCAGCTCCCAGCCGCTCCAGCGGTGGACTTCGCCAAATTCGGGCCGGTGGAGACGGTCCCCCTGTCGCGCATCAAGCGACTGAGCGGCGCCCACCTGCACAGGTGCTGGCTGAGCATTCCCCACGTCACCCAGTTCGACGAGGCCGACATCACGGAGCTCGAGGCATTCCGCAAGGCCCAGAAGGACGCCGCCGCAGCCCTGGGCATCAAGCTCACCTTCCTGCCCCTCCTGCTCAAGGCCGTCGGCCATGCCCTGACGACCATGCCCAACCTCAAGGCGTCGCTGACACCGGATGGGGAAGGAATGGTCCTGAAGGGCTATACCCACGTCGGCGTGGCAGTGGACACGCCCAACGGGCTCGTCGTCCCGGTGGTGCGCGACGTCGATCAAAAGGGTGTGTACCAGCTCGCCCGGGAACTCGGCGAGTTGAGCGACAAGGCCCGCGCGGGAAAGCTTCTGCCCGGGGACATGCAGGGGGGCTGCTTCTCCATCTCGAGCCTGGGGGGCATCGGCGGGACCGCCTTCACCCCCATCGTCAACGCCCCTGAGGTCGCCATCCTGGGCGTCTCCCGCGCCGCCATGAAGCCGGTCTGGGACGGCGCGGCCTTCGCCCCACGCCTCATGCTGCCCTTGTCGCTCTCCTACGACCACCGGGTCGTGGACGGGGCCGAGGGGGCCCGGTTCACTCGCCTGCTCGGCGAGCTTCTGGGAGACATCCGGCGCGTGCTGCTGTAAGGGCGTTGCCTCGCTGCCCGGAGTTGGCGATACGGGGGTAGGCCGGGCGTGTCAGGCCGGCCTTCAGGCCGCCCACTGCGAACCTCGCAGCCGCGCTGCCTTGCGACACCGCTCCTGCTTCGAATCGAACCTTTCCGCCAAGAGCGAAAGCGGAACGGGGTTACGACCCCGTCCCGCTCTGCGGGAGCATCGAGTAGACCGGCGTTTCTTAAGCGCCGAAGAAGGTCCGCGACAGGATGGCGATCAGGTTGGCAAGGGAACGGACGGTGTCGAGCGGGACGCCGTGGCCGGTGATGGAGCCACTGATCTTCGAGCGCATCGGCAGGTGCTCGGTCTTGCCGTCCACCAGGGTGTCGACGTACATGCTCTCGTCCATGACGATGGTGCCGCTGATACCGTCGGCCGCGGCGAACATGTCGGTGTCGCCCGTGGGGGTGGCGAACATGGCGTCGTCCGTTGCCGCTTCCTTACTGGGCAGCGTGAGCACCAGGTTGTACTGGGTGCGGTCCTTGGCGCCGGGGGAATCGATCCAGGGCATGTTGCCCTTTAGGGCGAAGGTCTTGCCGGCGCAGGTGGCCGTCAGATCCATGAACCAGCTCTCGGACTGGTAAGCAAATGCCATGCTGCCGCGCCAGCTGCAACCCTTGTCGCTGGCGAACCCGGCGGACGGGATAGCAAGATCGGGGATCTCGACCGTATCGACGCGGGTATCGAGCATGCTGCCCGCATCGCCCGTGGCCGTCGCCTGCATCTTCTTGAGAACCAGCTCCTTCAGCCGGTTGGCGGTTGGGGACGGATTCTCCGGCTTGAGCTTGATGACCCCCATCAGATTGCCGGACGACGCCGGGACCTTGCCGACCGGGAGGTAGTTGACCAGGACCTTCGACATGTCCGTCGAGCCATCCGGCTGAACAGTGAACCCGCCCGTGTATTGGGCGCGGGGGAACTTCTCCGCTGGGTTGTTCGGATTGATGATGGTCCCATTGCCCGTCACCGCGCATTCCTCGTTGGCCTTCACCAGACCGCCCAGCGCGCTGGTCCCTGCCTTGCACTGAACAGTGAAGTTCGTGACCACCTGGGCGTCCGACACGATGACGTTGAACTTGTCGTGTTGTTTGGGATCCTTGAGGGACGGCATGTTCGCCTCCCCCCCAAAGGTCACCGTGGCCGGGGCCTCGGCACGCGCAAGTCCCGGGGCCGCAACAAGAACAAACAACGTCGCAGCCACCGCTGCCGGGATGTTCGAGACTTTCATAGGGTCGATTCCTCGTCTGTGGTTGTAGTGTGGTGAGCAGGTCCGAAGCCGCACCGGCAGGACGCTCACGGGACGCCGCACGGGCGCGCTTATAGGTACATCAGCCCGGCGCCCGCGTCCAGCGGGGAGATGGGTCCCGGCCAGCCGCCGGCGCTAGTCTAGCATCGACCGTCCGGCCTTCCTGTTGCGAACCCGGTCTCTGGATCGTGTAACCCGCCCGGGCATCCGCGGCACCTGGGGGACGCGCCGGTTGCCCCCAGCGGCAAGGCGCGGCCAGCGCAACCCCACCCTGAAGCGCCTGCCGAGCACTACCCGGCGACTTCCGCGGCTGCGGCGCCACCCAGGTCCCCTGCGATCAGGCGGAACTGCTCCAGGGCCGCCTCCAGGTCGTCCACGATCTCCTGCGCGATCACTTCGGGCGGGGGCAGGTTGTCGCTGTCGGCGAGGCTGTCGTCCTTGAGCCAGAAGATGTCGAGGCTCGCCTTGTCGCGGGCGATCAGTTCGTCGTACTGGTACACGCGCCAGCGGTCGTCGGGGCTGGACTCGCTCCAGGTGGACGTGCGGGCATGACGGTTGGCGGGGCTGTCGGCCGGCGAGCCCGGCCGCTTGCCTTGGAAGAGGTGAACGAACTCGTCCAGGTCCGCGCGCTTCAGCGGGTTGGTCTTCAGCGTGAAGTGCTTGTTGGTGCGCAGATCGTAGATCCAGAGCTTCCTTGTCCACGGCGTCTCACTGGCCGGCTTCTTGTCGAAGAAGATGACGTTGGCCTTGACGCCCTGCGCGTAGAACAGGCCGGTGGGCAGGCGCAGCAGGGTGTGCACGTCGCACTCGTGCATCAGCTTTCGGCGGATGGTCTCACCGGCGCCGCCTTCGAACAGCACGTTGTCGGGCACCACCACTGCGGCGCGGCCGTGGGGCTTGAGCAGCGTCTTGATGTGCTGCACGAAGTTCAGTTGCTTGTTGGACGTGGTGGCCCAGAAGTCGTCGCGCTCGATGATGTCTTTCTCGGTGGAAGTCTTGCCGTCGTCGCCGACGATCATCGTGCTGCTCTTCTTGCCGAAGGGCGGGTTGGCCAGCACCACGTCGAAGCGCTCGCCGGGGTCGGCCGCCAGCGCGTCGGCCACCTTGACGGGCACGCTCTTCTCCGAGCCGATGCCGTGCAGCATCAGGTTCATCGCGCACACGCGCGCGGTGGCCTGCACCAGCTCCCAGCCCCGGAAGGCGCCTTCCTTGAGAAAGCGCTTCTCGTCCTTGGTCAGGTTGGGGTGGTGGTGGACGATGTAGTTGTGCGGGGTGAATAAGAAGCCGCCGGTGCCGCAGGCCGGGTCGCACACGCGCTCGCCCGGCCGGGGCGCGATACAGTCCACCATCGCGGCGATCAACGCGCGCGGCGTGAAGTACTGGCCGGCGCCGGACTTGATGTCCTGCGCGTTGCGCTCCAGCAGGCCCTCGTAGGCGTCGCCCTTCACGTCGGCGCTCATCGCCGACCAGTTCTCGGCGTCGATCAGATCGACGATCACGCGCCGCAGCTTGGCCGGGTCCTGGAACTTGTTCTGCGCCTTGCCGAAGATCAGCGCCAGCGTGCCCGGCTGCTTGCCCAGCTCTTCCAGCGTGTGGCGGTAATGGTCGAACAGCGCATCGCCGTCCTTGGCCAGCAGAGCGGGCCAGTCGTAGCCCTTGGCAATCGGACTGGGCTGACTCCATGGCGGCTGGCTGCGCTCGTCGGCCATCTTGAGGAACAGCAGGTAGGTGAGCTGCTCGACATAGTCGCCGTAGCTC
>JBFZCW010000238.1:0-9821 GCA_041307765.1 Chromatiaceae bacterium | reverse complement strand
CGGGATCTTCGAGGCGGCCTACGCCAACGGACTGCCGATCCTGCTCAAGGGCCCCACCGGGTGCGGCAAGACCCGCTTCATGGAGTACATGGCCTGGCGGCTCAAGCGCCCGCTGATTACCGTCTCCTGCCACGACGACCTGACCTCCTCCGACCTGGTGGGGCGATTCCTGGTCAAGGGCGGAGAGACCATCTGGGTGGACGGGCCCCTGGCCAGGGCCGTGCGGGCGGGGGGCATCTGTTACCTGGACGAAGTGGTCGAGGCCCGCAAGGACACCACGGTGGTGATCCACCCCCTGGCCGATGACCGCCGGGTGCTGCCCATCGAGAAGCTCGGTGAGCTGCTGGAGGCCCCCACCAAGTTCTGCCTGGCCATGTCCTACAACCCGGGGTACCAGAGCGTGCTCAAGGACCTGAAGCAGAGCACCAGGCAGCGCTTCGTAGCCCTGGAATTCTCCTACCCAGCCGCAGCCCTTGAGCAGACCATTGTCGAGCGCGAGTCGGGCATCGACCCGGCCCTGGCGCGCCAGTTGGTCAAATTCGCCCACATGACACGCAACCTCAAGGGTCAGGGGCTAGATGAGGGGGCCTCGACCCGGCTTCTGGTCCACGCCGCCAAGCTGATCCACTCCGGGGTCGCCCCGGTCGTCGCCTGCCGCAGCGCCATCGCCCAGGCGCTGACCGATGATGCGGACATGCTCTCGGCGGTCAACGAGCTGAGCGCATCCCTGTTTTGACCTCCCCCCTCACCGCAGCCTTGTCGGCGCAAGGGCTCGAGGAGCGCATGGATGTCTACCTCGACCCCGCCCTATCCTCGCGCCGCACCGCCGCCGGTCCGGCGAGCGAGCTGGCCGCCTGCTCGGTCCGGGAACAGCGCTTCGTCCTGCACTGGGGGGCCGTGATCGCGCGCGACAATGCGGAGCTGGCCTATCAGTTCACCGCCTTCGCTCCGCGGGGTTTGAGGCTTATGGACCTGGACGCCATGGAGTCCTGGCTGCTCTACGCCATGGACCTCTACGACAAGAAGGGGCAAGTCCCGGCCATCCGCGCCTTCCAGGATGTGGAGGGCTTTGCCGCCAACATGCAGGAGCGCCTGGCCGGCATCGTGCTTGAGGATATCTCCGGGATCTTGGAGCGGTTCGTCTGTGGCCTTAACGGGCGCGCCTTGCGCATCGCCGCTGGCGAGCGCTGCCACACGGACACCGAAACCATCTTTCTCCCCGCGGTGGTCGGACGCCTGCCGGAGAAGGAGTCGAACTTTCGCCTCTACAAGGCGATGACGGTCCACCAGTGGGCTCAAGGCTGGTACGGGACCTGGCGCGGTACCGTGCTGCTTGATGCCCTGGCGCGGGAAGAGCTGTCGGCGACCGCTATCGACCTGTTCCACGCACTGGAAACGGTGCGCCTGGACGCCTGCATCGAGCGCGACTTCCCCGGTCTGCACCGCGACATGCAGGCATTGCGTCTGGCCCTGGATACCCAGTTCCAGGCGCCCGCCCCTGGCTGGCAGGACAAGGTCCGGCCCTTGCGCGACCCTGCCGCGCGGGTTCGGGATTCCCTGGCGCTTTGGGCAGACCTGAAGGGACATCGCGCCCCGCCCTGTTGTTACCGCGGCGAGCTGCTGCCGGAGGCGGTGCGGGCCCGCATGCAGATTCGCGCCGCGCTGGACCGCGACAGCTTCCGCATTGCGCTGGCCAGGCTGGTCGAGGAGCAGGACAAACAGGCCCCCGGCAACGATCGCCCAGAAGCGGAGACCCTACCGGAGACCGCCGCTCGCCTCGGTGCCCGCGCGAAGGAGGACGTGGATAGCCCTGAGGGCGTGACCTACGAGCTCTTCCTCGACGGCAAACCGGTGGCCCCGCCGGAGGACGTCGTCTCGACCATGGAGAGCATCATCCAAGACCTCGGCGAGATCCCGCCGGAGTACCTGGTCGCCGCTGGCCCCGGGCTCTACAAACGCGGCCTGGGCTCGGAGGGCAAGGACGCCGACAGCGCCTGGGCCGGCACCTACCATGAGGAAGGCGCCTTCGCTTACGACGAGTGGGACTACAGCCGCCAGCACCACCGCAAGGGCTGGTGCGTCCTGCGCGAGCACGAGGTCAAGCCCGCCGGCCTCACCTTCTATCACGCCACGCTGCGCAAGTACGGCGGTCTCATCAAGTCCCTGCGGCGCACCTTCGAGGTGCTGCGCGGCGAGGACCGTATCCTCAAGCGCCAGCCTTACGGCGAAGACGTGGACATCGATGCCCTGGTCGAGGCCTATGCGGACGCTCGGGTCGGCCTGGAGATGGGCGAGCGCCTCTTCACCCGCCGCCGGCAGGACGACCGGAACATCGCCGTCATGCTCATGGTGGACATGTCGGGCTCGACAAAGGGGTGGATCAACGAGGCCGAGCGCGAGGCCCTGATCCTGCTCTCCGAGGCCCTGGAGACCCTGGGGGACCGCTTCGCGGTCTACGGCTTCTCCGGCTGGACGCGCAAGCGCTGTGAGGTCTTTCCCATCAAGCGCTTCGGCGAACCCTACGACGACTCGGCCAAGGGCCGAATCTGCGGCATCGAGCCACGGGACTACACCCGGATGGGTGCCCCCATCCGACACCTCACCGGACTGTTACGCGCCGAGGACGCCCGCATCAAGCTCCTCATCACCCTCTCCGACGGCAAGCCCGATGACTACGACCCCGCCTACCGCGGCGAGTATGGCATCGAGGACACCCGCCAGGCCCTGTTCGAGGCCCGCCTGGACGGTGTCCACCCCTTTTGCATCACCATTGACGAGACCGGGCCCGAGTACCTGCCGCACATGTATGGTGCCGCCAACTATGCTCTCGTGGCCGACGTGGCACGGCTGCCGGCCAAGGTCTCGGAGATCTACCGTCGCTTGACGAGTTAAGTCGGGCGCGTGCCGTCTCCGGCCGGGCTGGCTCACCCCGTCAGTCCCCCCGGGGCCGTTGACTTGCCCCCGGCGGGGCCCTAACTTGATTTTGTCAGGTCTAGACCTCGCGTCCGCAGTGGAGAGCCCCATGATCGCCGCCCGTCCGGAAGCACCCACCCCAGGGCCCATCGCCGTACCCCGGCACCCCCACTGGCCCGAGCTCGATCCCGTGGCCAAACGAGCCATCAAGGACCGCATCAAAGGCCTGCTGAAAGCCGAGAATGCCGTCCTGGTGGCCCACTACTACACCGACGGCGATCTGCAAGAGCTCGCCGAGGAGACGGGCGGTCACGTCGCCGACTCGCTGGAGATGGCCCGCTTCGGTGCCGAGAGCGGGGCCTCGACCCTGGTGGTGTGCGGCGTGCGGTTCATGGGCGAGACGGCCAAGATCATCAACCCCGAGAAGCGGGTCCTGATGCCGGACCTGGCAGCCACCTGCTCGCTGGACGAGGGGTGTCCCGTGGACGCCTTCTCTGCCTTCTGCGACCAGCACCCGGACCGCACCGTCGTGGTTTACGCCAACACCTCAGCCGCGGTGAAGGCCCGCTCGGACTGGGTGGTCACATCCAGCATCGCCCTACCTATCGTCCGCCACCTCCACGCGCGGGGCGAAAAGATCCTGTGGGCTCCCGACAAGCACCTCGGGCACTATGTCCAGCGCATGACCGGGGCAGACATGCTCCTATGGCAGGGAGCCTGCGTCGTGCACGAGGAGTTCAAGGGCTTCGCCCTCGACCGATTGCGCCGCCTGCACCCCGGCGCGGCGATTCTGGTGCACCCCGAGTCCCCGGACGAGGTGGTCGATCAAGCCGACGTCGTCGGCTCGACCACGGCCCTCATCAAGGCCGTAGCGGAGCTGCCCAACGAGGAGTTCATCGTCGCGACCGACGAAGGCATTTTCTGGAAAATGCACCAGCTTGCGCCCCACAAGCGGCTCATCGCAGCCCCCACCGCCGGCGAGGGCGCCACGTGTGAAAGCTGTGCCCACTGCCCATGGATGGCGATGAACGCCCTGCAGAACCTGGAGCGCGTCCTCCTCACCGGCGACCAGGAGGTCCATATCGACCCCGCCATTCGCGAGCGTGCCGTGATCCCGATCCGGCGCATGCTCGACTTCGCCCGCGCCCAGGGCGCAGGAGCTCCTCGGCACGCCGACTGAAGGCAGCCTCCTCGACGCTCCGGGGGACCAATCGAGGGGAACCTGGCTCCGTGCCGCGGGCCGTCAAACAGCCCCCGCGCTACCTCCCCCCGGGGTTTCTTGGCAAAGCCCACGGGATCATCTACCATCGGGCGCCAACGAAAAAAAATGAGGCTGCCGTCACGCCACGGCACCTGAGGTCGTCGAGCGTTCGCCCGGTTTGCGAACCAGACGCAGCTTGCCACCCTAAGAGACAGACATGGCTTCATCCCGCGCTAAGACCCTGGTCGCCGCGTTGATCATCTTCGCGGCGGGTATCGGCTCTGCCGCCCTGTTCAACACCGGCGTTACCTACACTAACGAGATGGAGTTCTGCACCTCCTGCCACTCGATGCAGGTCAACCTGGAAGAGTACAAGCAGACCATCCACTACAAGAACCCGTCCGGGGTTCAGGCGACCTGCTCCGATTGCCACGTGCCCAAGGAGTTCCTGCCCAAGATGGTCGCGAAGATCATGGCCGCCAAGGACGTCTACCACGAGATCATGGGCACCATCGACACGCCGGAGAAGTACGAGGCTCACCGCTGGGGTATGGCCAGCGCCGTCTGGGCCAAGATGAAGGGCTCCAACTCCCGCGAGTGCCTAACCTGCCACAAACTCGAGAACATGGACCTGGCCGAACAGGACCGTACCGCACGTAGCAAGCATGGCAACGCGCTCGACGATGGCCAGACCTGCATCGACTGCCACAAGGGTATTGCCCACGAGTTGCCCGATGAGCCGGACGTGGCCACAGACTCGGAAGCAGCGGCCGAGGAGGGCGGGGCCAAGTAGCGATTTGTGCCCCTGCCGACCCAATGCCGATTCAGTGCCGATTCAGTGCCGATTCCGTGCCGATCGAGCACCATCGAGCCCCGACTCCGGTCGGCACCCGAGTGATACCGCAGCGAGACCCTAGCGCATGAGCATCAAGACCCAAGCCGTTCTCGCCATCGCCCTTGTCGCCATGGGCCTCGGCCCCATTGGGAGTCCCGCATTGGCTGCTGAGCCGGATCAGTCGGCCGAGATGCGCCACGCCGCCCAAAGCAAGGACACCGCCACCGTCGAGCGCCTCCTCAACGCGGGCGTCGACGTCAACGCCGCGAACGCCTTGGGCAAGACCGCCCTGATGATGGCTGTCGAGGTGGACGACCTGCAGACCACCGCGCTCCTGCTGACCCGCGGCGCGGACGTCAACGCCCGCGATACCTCCGGGCTGACCGCCCTGACGTTCGCCGCGGAGAACGGTCACATCGGCATCACAGCCTTGCTCCTGGAGCGCGGGGCCGACGTCCACGGACGGACCCGGGCCGGCTGGGATGCCCTGATGATCGCCGCCCGTTACGGCATCGCCGACATGGTGGAGCAACTCCTCTACCGTCAGGCTGACCCGAAGGCATCGGACAACCACCAGCGCACCGCTCTGATGCATGCGTCCGAGATGGGCCATGTCGCGGTCGTCGAACTGCTCGCAAGAGGCGGGGCGCAACTGGATGCCCGCGATCAAAAAGGGGCCACGGCCCTCCATATCGCTGCCGACAACGGGCAGACCGGGGTGATTGAGGCCCTCCTGGCGTTGGGCGCCGACATCAACGCCAAGGACGCATCCGGGGACAGCGTGCTCACCTATGCCGTGACCCGCGGTGACGCCACGACGACAACCCTCCTGCTGGAGCGCGGCGCCAATCCCAACCTTCAAGGCAGCGGCGGCAGCACTGCCCTGATGGAGGCCATCCGCAGCGGTCACGGGGATTTGGTCCCCCTGCTGATAAAGTACAAGTCGGACCCGGCGCTGAAGGACGCCCTGGGCCGCACCGCGGCCGATTGGGCTGCCAAACGCGACGACGAGCGTGCTGCGGCCGCGCTCAGCGGGCGCTAAGCAAGGCCGCTCCGCGGCAGTCGGTATCCTGGCGGGGAGGGGCGTCGCCAGGCAGGTTTCGAGCTCCGGGCGGGGGGCCGTCCGGAGGCGAAGGGGCCAGAAGCGGTCCCTGGAAGGGATTCGGCGGGCAATGCCCGCCGGACAGGTCGGGCCTGGCACCAGCGCGGGCGGGGCCTGACATGGGGGACGCCGCTACTCGCGACGCCCCGCAACACGCGGCACTCTCCGCGCAAAACGTCTAAGTCTGTTAACACCGAAAGGAGGTCGTATGGCCAATACGTCGAAGAAGCTGGCCCTTCTGGTTGGGGGTATCGTCCTCGGCCTGGGGTCAATTGCTCAAGCTGCGGACGCGCCTAAGCCCGCAGCGGCTCCAGCTCCCGCAGCGGCACCCGCAGCGGCCCCTGCCGCCCCCTTGGTCTCCGGCGCCAGCGCCGAGGCCCTGGCCAACACCTGTGCCGGCTGCCACGGCACCGGCGGGGTCAGCGCCGGCCCAGCCTCGCCCACCCTGGCGGGGACCAACGCCGAGTATTTCAACGACATCATGAAGCGCTACGCGGACGGCAGCGCCTACTCGACCATCATGGGGCGCATCGCCAAGGGCTTCACCACGGAGGAGATCGCCCTGATGGCGGACTACTTCGCCAAGGCCCCGTTCTCGCCGGCAAAGCAGAAGTTCGACACGGCCATGGTCAAGGAGGGCGGCAAGCTGCACGACAAAAACTGCGAGAAGTGCCACTCCGAGGGCGGAAAGGTCTTGGCTGCCGCACCTGCGGACAAGAAGCCAGCGGACAAGAAAGAGAAGGCGGCCAAGAAGGGGGATGACGAGGACGAGGACGACGAGGAGGCCGGCGACGAGTGGCACATCCTCGCCGGCCAGTGGACGCCGTACCTCAGATACACCCTGGAGGACTACGTCGCCGAGCGCCGCGAGATGCCCAAGAAGATGAAAAAGGCCATCGAGAAAGTGACGGCAAAGGACGCGGACAAGGGCCTCGCCGCCCTGCTTGCCTACTACGCCAGCCAGCAATAAAAAACAGGAGGATTTGAGGCATGAAAATCGATCGTCGCACATTCGTAAAGGCCGCCGGCGCCCTGGCTGCCGTTGGCATCACCGGCGCCCCGGGCCTGGCCTTCGGCGCGGGCAAGAAGGTCGTCGTCGTCGGCGGGGGCACCGGCGGCGCCACGGCTGCCAAGTACATCAAGAAGCTCGATCCCAGCATCGACGTCACCATCGTCGAGCCCAATGAGAAGTATGTCACCTGCTACTTCAGCAACGAGGTCCTGGCCGGCGAGCGCACCATCGAGTCCATCACCCACGGCTATGACGGATTGAAGAAACTTGGCATCACCATGGTCAAGGACCACGCCACCGCCATCGACGCCGAGAAGAGGGTGGTCAAGACCGCCGGCGGCAAGGATCTGCCCTTCGACCGCTGCGTGGTCGCTCCCGGGATCAGCTTCCTCTTTGACAAGGTGGAGGGCTACAGCGAGGAGGTCGCTAAGACCATCACCCACGCCTGGAAGGCCGGCGAGCAGACGGTGACGCTGCGCAAGCAGATCGAGGCCATGCCCGACGGAGGCACCGTGGTCGTCACGGCCCCGCCCGCGCCCTTCCGCTGCCCGCCTGGGCCCTACGAGCGGGCCAGCCTGATCGCCGGCTACCTCAAGGCCCATAAGCCGAAGTCCAAGGTCATCATCCTCGACAGCAGTTCCAAGTTCTCCAAGGACGGGCTGTTCAAACAGGCCTGGACCAAGTTCTACGGCTTCGAGACGGACAATGCCATCATCGAATGGCGCCCGGGCCCGGACGCTGCGGTGGTCAAGGTCAACCCCGCCGGTATGACCGTGGAGACCAGCTTTGGCGACGAGGTCAAGGCCGACGTCATCAACATCATCCCGCCCCAGGCGGCCGGCAAGATCGCTAAGGACTCCGGCCTGACCAACGAGAGCGGCTGGTGCCCGGTCAACGGCAAGACCATGGAGTCCAGTATCGCCAAGGGAGTGCACGTCATCGGCGACGCCAGTATCGCCGGGGCCATGCCCAAGTCGGCCTATGCCGCCAACAGCCAGGCCAAGGTGGCGGCTGGGGCTGTGGTAGCCATGCTCGGCGGCAAGGAGCCTGGCGTGCCGTCCTACCTCAACACCTGCTACTCGATCCCGGCACACAACTGGGGTATCTCGGTGGCGGGTGTCTACAAGGTCGGCGAGGACGGCAAGATCGCCTCCGTGCCTAACTCCGGCGGCGTGACCCCCATGGATGCCCCCGACTGGGCCCACGAGCGCGAGGTGCAGTACGCCTACAGCTGGTACGACAACATCGTCAAGGACAGCTTCGGCGGTTGACCGGCAGCGCCCCCACTGGGGCGCCTCGCCGCATCTTGAGGGGCCTTCGGGCCCCTTTTTCGTTGGGTATGTCCGCGTCATAGGTGCAGCCATCTATTGGCTCAACGATGCACTCTCGGCTAGTACCTGGCGCATCTCCATGACCTCCGTGAAGTCATCCGCAAACGTCGGGTCCAGATCGAAACGGATGCCCCCATCGCCGGGAAATGGCTCGCGATGATCGAAGTCCCCTGCGTAGATGGCATCCGGGATCTCATGGAAGGCGGCACAATCCGGGCCGTCGTCGAGCTCATCGCGGTTGTAGTGCCTACAGAACACGCACATGGGTGGCAAGAAACACACGGGGCTGCTTCACGCGCGAGCGGGGGCCACTGGGTCCAGGCGCTCGAACTGCACCATGCTCGAGCCGGTCCCGTTCAGGTGGCGATCCAGGTCGTACAGCGCGTCTTGGATCGCTTCCTCGTATACGGGGTGGTAATAGGGCATACGCAGGGCCTCGGTCACTGTCATGCCCATCTCTACGGCCCACGCGACCAGGTGCGCCAGGTGCTCGCATTCGGCGCCGACCATGGCGGCACCCAGGATGTGCCCGGATCTCTTATTGGCATAAAGGCGCAGTATTCCGCGGTTCCGGCCGGTGATCACCGCGCGTCCGACGGGTCCAAAGCGAACCTGCCCGACGGCGATGTCTTCCTGGTCGAGGTCGGACCATCGTGCTCCGACTGATGCGACGTTCGGGTTGCAAAAGACGATGGACATGTTCGTCTTGGGCTTGAACGCCGTCGCGTCGGCCCGGACGGCATTGTATCCGGCGATGCGTCCCTGATCGGCGGCCCTCTGCAAGGTGGACAGCCCGCCAGCCGCGTCTCCCGCGATGAAGATAGGCAGGTGGCCTACCTGCATGGTGTGCGGGTGGTACTCCGGTACGCCCTGGCGGTCGGTTGTCACCCCCAAGTGCTCCAGACCAAGCCCCCGGAGGTTCGGGTGACGGCCCACTGCGACCAGCAGCTTTTCGACCTCGGTCTCGTGCTCGCCCGACCTGACCCGGAACCCGTCGCCTTGGCGTTCAATGCAGACACCCGCCCCGAGCCAAAGAGGAAAGTCCCGCGCCATGATCTCGATGGCCATCTTGTTGACGATGGGATCGTTGATTCGTGCAATAGTGTCGCCCCGCTGGACACCAACGACCCTGACGCCCAGTCCGTGCAGGGCCTGGGCCAGCTCGATCCCCATGGGACCGAGCCCCAGGACGGCAATGGACTCGGGGAGGGACTCCTGTTCGAACAAGGTCTCGATAGTCAGGAGGCCGTCCTCGAAGGGAAGCCACTCCGGCGGTACGAAGGTGCGCGCACCGGTCGCTATCACGGTGGCCCCGGTGTGGATGGTCTGGTGACCGACCCGGATGGTGTGCGGATCGACGAGCTCCGCATAGCCATCGAGGAGCTTGTCGCCCATGTCGTCCGTGGTGTTGGCGAGGATCAAATCGA